>VBEZ01000080.1 GCA_005882255.1 Chloroflexota bacterium
TTTCCCCGGCGTCGCGCCACCCGGTCCGGCGATGCCCGTGATGCCGAGGCCGATCTTCGCGCCGAGGCGGGCGCGCGAGCCCCGCGCGAGCGCGCCCGCGACGACGGACGACACCGCTCCGTGCGAATGGATGAGCTGCGGGGCGACGTCGGCGAGGACCGTCTTGGCTTCGTTGCTGTAGACGACCATGCCGCCGACGAAGACGTCGCTCGCGCCGCCGTGAGCCGACAGCACGGCGCTGAGGAGGCCGCCGGTGCACGACTCCGCCACGGCGACGGTGAGCTTTCGGCGGCGCAGCGACGCCTGGATCGTCGCCATGCGCGCGCTCAGGGCGTCGAGGGTCGGGGCTGCCTTCGGTGACACACGAAGAGGTTAGGCGAGCGGCGAGAAGTCGATCAGACGACGCGCGTGGCGAAGTAGCGCGGCAGGGAGACCAGGCTGAGGAGGAACGCGAGTCCGACGAGCGTGGCCCCCGCGACCGGCCAAGGACGTTCTCCGACGATGATCAGAAAGACGCCCACCATCTCCGCGGCGGTCTTGAGCTTCGCGAGGCGGTCCGTGGGTAGCGTGACGCCTCGCACGAACGCGCGCGTCCTGGCGACGGCGACGGCGCATTCGCGCACGCCCACGAAGACCGCGACGACCGTCACGGGCCAGCCGTTCCCGACCGCGGCCAGCGCGACGAGCGTTCCGACGACGAGGACCTTGTCGGCGAGCGGATCGATGAATGCGCCACGCGGAGTCGCGCTGCCCGATCGGCGGGCGAGCCATCCGTCGAGCGCATCCGTCGCCGCCGCCACCGCGAAGACAGCGAGGGCGACGGTCCGTTCGCCGGCGGCGATCGCCAGCACGATCGGGATGACCGCGAACGCGCGGAAGATCGCGAGCCAGTCCGCGACGGTCACTGGGCGGTGTAGACGCGCTCGACGACCTCGCCCTGCTGGCCGAGCGCCACCGCGGGCTGTCCGTTGTAGCTCACGACCGTCGCCGCGCCGTTCCCGGAGCGGAGGCGCACCTCGCGGCCGGTATACGTCGCGGTCTCGCCCTCCTTGAACACGCGGCCGGTGCCGGGCACGACGGTGCCGTCCACCGTCGCCTGCAACCAGGCCTCACCGCCCTTGAGCGTGACGTTCACGACCGCGGCGGTGTACGCGACCGTCACCGAGCGCGTCTCCGTGGCGGTCCCGCCCGCGGCGTTGCTCGCGACGATGCTGATCGTCTGCTTCCCCGCCGGATAGGTGAATCGGATCTCGAAGAGGCGCGCGCTGCTGATCGGCAGCTGGACGCCGTTCACCGTCAGCGCGGTGACGGTCGGATCGAAGCGGCCGCGCACCAGCACCGGCGCGTTCGTGAAGGTGGCGCCGTTCGCCGGCTCCTCGACGATGATCACCGGCTGCCCGGGCGTGCTCGCGACGGTCTCGAGGCGGACCGTGCGTGACGCGCGCCCGACCTTGCCGGTCACGTCGAGCACTTCCACGACGATGTGGTTCGCCCCCGGGTTCAGCTGCACGCTCGCCGAGAACGTGCCGTCGGCGTTCGGATGGATGTCCGCGACGGTCAGCGGTCCCGGGAACACCTGCACCGTCACGCGGCCGTCGGGAACGGTCGTCCCCTTCACGACGAAGTCCGCCGACTGCGCGATCGCGTCGGACGCGGGCTCCGTGACCTCGAGCTTCGGTGGGACCGCGAACGAGACGAACTGGTAATAGAGGTAGCTCACGAAGAGGACGATGCCCGCGAGCACGACGACCGGAACGAGCACCGCGGGCGTGAAGATGAGGTTGCGTCTCATGATCGGGCCGATCGGTTTGAATGCGCGCGGCGCGTCCGGCTGGTCGCGCTCCTGGTGGAACTGGACGACGAGCTCTTCCGCGTCGAGCTCGAGGTACTCCGCGTAGTTGCGGAGGAAGCCCTTCGTGTACACGGTGCCCGGCAGCGTCTGGTAGTCGCTGTCCTCGAGCCCCTTCAGGAATTTCTCGCGGATGCGCGTGTCGGACGCGGCCTGCTCCAGCGTGATGCCCTTCTTCTCACGCTGCGCGCGAAGCGTTTCGCCGAGCCGCGCCACTCCTACTCCTCGCCAGGCCGAGCCGAGCCGTACACCTCTCGGAATTTGCCCGGCCCGCGGTCCGGCCCGACGACGCCGTTCCGCTCCATGATGTCGATGAGCCTGCCGGCGCGCGCGAAGCCGATCGTCATCTTTCGCTGGAGCATCGAGACCGACGCCTTGCCCTCGTGGCGGATGATCTCGACCGCCTCTTCGTAGCGCTCGTCGTCGATGTCCTCGCCGTCGGACTCGCGACGGGTCAGGCGATCCGGGCCCTCGAGCACCTTCGGGTGGCGGTCGTATGCGGTCCCGCCCTGCAGCGTCCAGTGGCGGCTGATGAGCTGGATCTCGTTGTCCGACACGAAGACGCCCTGAGCGCGGATCGGCTTCGCGAGGTCGGGCCGCAGCACGAGCATGTCGCCACGTCCGAGGAGCTTCTCCGCACCGGTCATGTCGATGATGGTGCGGGAGTCGACGGCGGACGCGGTAGCAAACGCGATGCGAGCCGGGATGTTCGCCTTGATGAGACCGGTGATGACGTCGACCGACGGCCGCTGCGTGCCGAGGACGAGGTGGATGCCGGTGGCGCGGGCCAGCTGCGCGACGCGCGTGATCTGCTTCTCCACCTGGATCGGCGCCTGGAGCATCAGGTCGGCGAGCTCGTCGATGACGAATACGACGTAGGGGATGCGGTCCGACCCGGTGTGTTTCTCGTTGTACTGGCCGATGTTCCGCGAGCTCGTACGGGCGAAGAGCCGGTAGCGGCGGTCCATCTCCCCCACCACCCAGAACAGGGCGTTCAGGATCTTCTCCGCGTCGGTCATGACCGGGGCGACGAGGTGCGGGACGTCGCCGAACGCGGTGAAGTCGACCCGCTTGAGGTCGCCGATGAGCAGGCGCACGTCGTCGGGCGTCGCGTTCAGCAGCAGGCTGCAGAGGATCGAGCTGATGTTCACGCTCTTCCCCGAGCCCGTCTGACCCGCGACGAGGAGGTGCGGCATCGCGCCGAGGTCGAGGACGATCGGGGCGCCGGCGACGTCGCGCCCCAGCGCGACGGTGAGCTTGGACGGCGACGCGCGGAAGATCGCGGTCTCGACCACGTCGCGCAGCGACACGAGTCCGACGGCGAGGTTCGGGACCTCGATGCCGACCACGCTCTTGCCGGGGATCGGCGCCTCGATCCGCAGCGTGCGCGCCGCGAGCGCGAGGGCCAGGTTGTCGTTCAGCGACTCGACGCGCGAGAGCAGGACGCCGGGCGCGATCTTGAGCTCGTAACGGGTCACGACCGGGCCGGGCGTGACCTCGACGACCTTCGCGGCGATGTTGAAGTGCGCGAGCGTCTGCTCGATGACCTCAGCGCTCTTCCGGATCTCCGTGCTGGTCCCCGCGTGACCGGCGTCGCCGAGGCCGAGGATGTCGAGCGGCGGCAGCGTCCAGTTCCGGTCGGCTTTGGCGTGCAGGACGCCTTCGACGGCCACGTTCTTGTCCGGCAGCCCGGCGATGGAGGGTGTGAACGCGCCGTCCGGCGCGGAGGCTGCGTCGTCGGCCACGGGTGGCGGAAGGAGCCGCAGCTGGGGCTTCGGAGGCTGAGCGGCCCCCTTGGGGCGCTCGACGGGCAGGTTGATCCGCAGCGGCGGCGCGGGCTCGCTGACGTCCTCATCCTCAGGCTCGTCGACGCCGCGACCGAACCGGCCGGCGGTACCGCCGGGGAGGCTCACGCCTGGGCGCAGGGCCGTCCGTCGCTCCCAGGCCGGCCGGATGAGGTCACCGAGCGTGCGGTTCGAGGCTACGACGACACCGACCAGGACGAGCGCGATGAGCGCGATCGGCCCGCCGACGTCCCCGAAGGCGCCGGTCGCGATCTTCGCGACCGTGGCGCCGACGAGACCGCCCGCGCCCTGGCCGCTCGCCGGCTCGCCGCCTTGATAGTGCTGGGCGATCGCGAGGAGCGCGACGAACACCAGTGCCCCACCGCCGATCGGGATGATCGCGGTGCGCCGCATGAGACCGAACCACAGCTCGGCCGCGAGCGCGGCGAGGAGGAACGGCACCACCAGGGCGCCCCAGCCGAGGCCCGAGACGAGGAACGCGTGCCACCACTGCAGCACCGGTCCCTGATCGGCGATGAGCGCGACGATCGACAGCAGCGCGAACGCGAGCAGCGCGATCGCGCCGACCTCGCCCCGGATCCGTGGGTCGACCGCGGGGACCGCACCGCGCTGCGGCTGGCGGCGCGACACGCGGCGCGCGCTCATACCTGCATGATCACCGGCAGCACCATCGGCCGGCGCTTCGTTCGCTCATAGAGGTAGGCCGTGACGCTGTTGTGGATCGAGTCGCGCAGCGTGGCGAGCTCCGCGAGGTGCTCGCCCGTCTGCGCCTCGCCGAGCCCGTCGAGGATGCGCTGCTTGGTACGCTCGACGATGTCCGTCGCGTCCTCCTCCGGCACGAAGCCCTTCGTGACGATGTCCGGACCCGACAGGACCTTGCCGGTCTGCCGCTCGATCGTGAGCACGACGAGGAAGATGCCGTCGCTGCCGATCGACCAGCGGTCGCGCATGACCGACTGGCTGATGTCGCCGACGCCGAGGCCGTCGACGTACACGACCCCGGAGGCCACCTTCTCGCCGAGACGCGCGCCGCGTTCGTCGATCTCGACCGAGTCGCCGTTGGTGATGACGAACGCGTTCCCCGGCGCGACGCCGAGGTCGATCGCGATGCGGGCGTGGCGCACGAGCATCCGATACTCACCGTGGACCGGGATGAAGTACTTCGGTCGCAGGATGTTGAGGAGCAGCTTCAGCTCCTCCTGGCTCGCGTGCCCGGACACGTGGGGTCGAACGCCCGCGTCGTAGATGACCTCCGCGCCGAGCTTGAAGAGGTTGTCGACAGTGCGGCTGACCAGCTCCTCATTGCCCGGGATGGGCGTTGCCGACATCACGACGGTGTCGCCTTCCTTCACGGCGACGTGCCGGTGGTCGCCGAGGGCCATGCGTGACAGCGCGCTCGTGGGCTCGCCCTGGCTGCCGGTGGTGATGATGCAGAGCTCGTGATCGGGGAGCTTGTCGATCTCCTTGGGATGGATGAGCGTGCCCTCGGGGAACACGAGATACCCGAGCTCGCGCGCGGTCCGCGTGTAGTTCTCCATCGAGCGCCCGATGATCGCCGTGCGCCTTCCCCACGCCGCGGCGACGTCGACGATCTGCTTGATGCGCGAAATGTTCGACGCGAACGTCGTCGTGATCACGCGGCCCGGCGCGCGCGACATGATCGTGTCGAGGAGGTCACCGACGTGGCGCTCCGACTGCGTGTAGCCGGCGACCTCCGCCCGCGTCGAGTCGGAGAGCAGCAGCAGCACGCCGTGCGCGGCGATCTCAGAGAGCCGAGCGAAGTCGGTCTGCTTCCCGTCCACCGGCGTGTGGTCGAACTTCCAGTCGCCCGAGTGCACGATCGTCCCGTACCGGGTCTCGATCGTCAGACCGACGGCGTCGGGGATGCTGTGGCAGACGTAGTACGAGTCGCACTCGAACGGGCCGACCTGGAACGGCGTTCCCGGCGTGATCTCGTTCGCGTTCACCTTGTCGGCGAGCTTGTGCTCTCGCAGCTTGGTGCGCATCAGGCCGAGCGTCAGCTTGGTGCCGTAGATCGGGACGTCGGGAAGATCGCGCAGGACGTAGGGAAGCGCGCCCATGTGGTCCTCGTGCGCGTGGGTCAGGATGATCCCGCGCACCTTCGCCTTGTTCTGGCGCAGGTACGAGATGTCCGGGATGACGAGATCGATCCCGAGCATCTCCTCGTCCGGGAACATCAGGCCGGCGTCGACGACGACGATGTCGTCGCCCTGCTCGATCGCGAGCATGTTCTTCCCGATCTCGCCGACGCCGCCGAGCGGGATCACGCGAAGGCGGCTACTTGCCAAAGAGCGTCAGCTGATCCGCGGTCTTCTGCTCCGCGGCCTTCTCGTGTGGGACCGGCTCCGTCGCCAGCAGCAGCGCGAGCGCCGCGAAATCGCCCGCGAGCGCGCCGCGCAGCGCGGGCTGGTGGAGCGCGGCGGCGGGATGGTAGACGGGGAAGATCACGAGGCCATCGACCTTGCGCGGGCGCCCGTGGATCCGTGAGATCGATTCACCCGGCAGGAACTTCGCCATCGCGTGCCGGCCCAGCGTCACGATCACGCGCGGCTTGAGCGCCGCCAGATGCCGGTGCAGCCACACGTCGCACGCGGTGACCTCCTCGGGCAGGGGGTCGCGGTTCTCCGGCGGCCGGTGCCGCACGACGTTGGTGATGAACACCTTGCTCCGGTCGAGACCGATGTCCGACAGGAGCTCGTCGAGGAGCTGCCCGGCCGCTCCGACGAACGGCCTTCCCTGAAGATCCTCGTTGTATCCGGGGGCTTCGCCGAGGAAGAAGATCCCCGACTCGGCGCTCCCCTCCCCGGGCACGGCCTGCCGTGCGCTCCGGTGAAGGGGACAGGCCGTGCATGCCCGGATCTCGTCGGCGAGCATGCGCAGGTCGTCTTGCATTCGCGCTGATTATGTCGCGCTCACGGCTTCGTCGGGGCCTTTCTCGCCAGATAGAGCACGTCCGTATAGATGCGCCTCGGCATCTCGACGACGTCCACGACGAATCCGGCGCGCTCGAACATGGCCAGGGCCTCGGCGCGCGAGGGGAAGAAGAAACGCTCGCGTCCGCCCTGCGTGAAGCCCAGGCTGACTGTGACCAGCTCCTGACCGTAGGTGAGCGCGTAGCGCGGATCGAGCCGGCGCTCCTGCGCCTTCACCACGAGCGGCCCGCCCTCGCCGAGCGCCGCCGCGGCGTTCCGCAGCACGCTCTCCTGCTGCTCGAACGGGAGCAGGTAGAGCACGTCGACGATGGTTACGGCGTCGCAGCGTGGCGGCGTGTCCGCCACGATGTCGCCGACCTCGAACCGGAGCCACTGCGTGTCCTGGATCGCGCCGCGGGCGACGTCGATCTTGCGCGGATCGAGGTCGATGCCGAGCACGCGCCGCGTCGGCGACGCCTCGCGCAGCACACAGGCGAACAGCCCGTGGCCGCAGCCGAGATCCACGATGAAGCCCTTCTTCGGTACGTAGCGCTCGACGACCGCGAGGTCCGAGAGGAACGCGCGTCCATGCACGAACAGTCGCGCCGCGATCGGCGCTCGCGTGTAGCGGCGAAGCGCGCGGCCCAGGGCGCCGGTCGCGGTGGCGCCGGGCATCAGTGCACCCGCCAGAGCACGCCGTCGCCGAGGGCGGTCCGGAGCAGTGGGTCGGTGAGGAGCGCGAGATCGTCGGTCCGCGGCAACAGACCGTCCGCGGCGCTGAGGTCGTCGTCGACGTACCCCGGATGGCCCGAGAGCTCCCCGAGGCCACCGTAGGCCGCCAGGAGCGCAACGCCCGCCGCGTCGAGACGCGGACGCTGCGAGGTGAGGTCGACGTACCAGGAAGGGCCGCGGATGCCGCGGAAGGCCAGGTCCGAGACCAACGAGGCCGCGGCGAGCGACGCGGTCTTGAGCTCCGCCTTCAGCCGCGGCGCGCGAGCGCGGCGCACCCACCGGACGCCCAGATCGCGCGCGACATGCCCGACGACGAGGGCGACCGGCGGCAAGAGGTGCACGTGGCGATGCGAGTCCCAGGCGAGCGCCGGAACGCCCCAGGAGCGCGCTCGCTCGGCCTGCGCTCGCAGCTCCTTCGCCAGCTCCGCCGGGCGCACTCGACCCGTGAAAAGACGCCGCGTGAAGATGGGAAGCGGGTAGAACCGTCCGTTCTCGTCGCAGAGCGAGGGGACCGAGGCGGGGTCGCTCGCGGGTTGGCCGCCGACGAGGTCGAGATGCAATCCGACTTCGAGGTCGCGCTCGGCCTGCGCGAGCGCCGCGGACTCCTGGGCGGCCGGGTACGTCACGATGAGCGAGGTCGAGCGGACCACGCCGCGACGATGAGCTTCGAGGATGCCGCGCGTCACGCCGGCGCTGAGGCCGAGATCGTCGGCGGTCACGATGACGCTCAACGGTAGCGCCCGAGCATGTCGTTGAGGCGGATGCGGATGAGGTCGCGCATCATCCGCGGCGCCTGCGCCGCGAAGTTGATGCTCGTCTCATGGTCTTGGACGAGCGCGAACGGGATCTCGCGGACGCGATAGTGCGCGCGCCGCGCGAGGAACAGGACCTCGGCGTCGAACGCGAAGCCGTGCAGGCGCTGGCGCAGGAAGAGATCCTTCGCGGCCTCGGCCGTGTACGCCTTGCCGCCGCACTGCGTGTCCTGGACTCCGGTCGGCACCAGGGTGCGCACGCATGCGCGGAAGGCGTCACCGATGAACCGCCTCCACCACGGACGGCGCACGACAGAGCCGGGCACGTAACGTGACGCGATCGCGATATCGGCGCCCTCGTCGATCGCGCGGAGGAAATCGTCGATGATGTCCACCGGGATCGTGAGGTCGGCGTCGAGAAAGACGATCGGATCGCCGGTGGCGCTGCCCACACCCGCGCGCACCGCCGAGCCTTTGCCGCGGTGCGGCAACGGCAGATAGCGGTAGGTAAAGCCCGCGTGCGGCAGCGCCGCGACCGCGTCGGCGAACGCCTCACCGGTGTGGTCGGTCGAGCCATCGTCCGCGACGATGATCTCCGCTCCCAGTCCGCGCTCGCCGAGAAACTCGGCGCATGCGGCGAGGCTCGCCGCGATCCGGCGAGCCTCGTTATAGGCCGGTAGAACTAATGAAAGCAGCGGCTACCTGCGAGGCGGACCGCTCCGCCGGAAGCCTCCCCCACCACCGCCGCCGCCCGGAGGGCCGCGGAAGCCACCTCGGTCGCCGCCCTCGCGGTCATTGAACCGCGCGCGCTCGGCGCGCTGCCGCTCCTCGAAGCCGTTGCCGTCCTCGTTCACCGCACGCATCGAGAGGTTGACGCGACCCTGTCGGTCGACCTCGGCGATCTTCACGCTGACCTTGTCGCCGACCTTCACGACGTCTTCGATCCGGTTGACGCGATCGTTGGAGATCTCGGAGATACGCACGAGCCCTTCCTTGCCGGGAAGGTACTCGACGAACGCGCCGATCGACATGATCCGCGTGACCTTGCCCTCGTAGACCTCGCCGACCTCCGGTTCCTTCGTGAGGCCCTCGATCATCGCCTTCGCCTTCTCGCGGCCCTCGGCCTTCGCGCCGGTGATACGGACGGTGCCGTCGTCCTCGAGCTCGATTGCGGTGCCGGTCTCGCTCTGGATCGCGCGGATCATCTTGCCACCGGGGCCGATGACCTCGCGGATCTTGTCGGGGTGGATCTTGATCGTCTCGATGCGCGGTGCCCAGAACGACAGCTCCGGACGTGGCGCGCTGATGACGTCTTGCATCGCCTTCAGGATGAAGAGGCGCGCTTCGCGAGCCTGCGCGAACGCCTCGCGCATGATCGCGAGGGATATCCCCTTGATCTTGATGTCCATCTGCAGGGCGGTGATGCCCTTGGCGGAGCCGCAGACCTTGAAGTCCATGTCGCCGTAGTGGGTCCATGAGCGACAGCGTGGATCCGCACGTCGACGCCATCGACGACGAGCCGTTCGACTCGAGCGTCTCGCTGACGATGCGGATCGTGTAGGGGAACTCGTCCTTCGTCGGAAGCACCGGCAGCAGCGCACGCTCCACGAGCGCACCGTGACCGATCTCGCGACGTCCGGCGCCACGCATCATGCGCACCTCGCCGACCGAGTACGGCGGGAAGTTGTAGTGATGCATGAACCGTTTGGTGTCGACGGGCGAAAGCGTGTCGATGATCTGCTCGTCACCGGTGGGTCCGAGCGTCGTGACGGAGAGCACCTGCGTCTGACCGCGGGTGAAGAGACCGGAGCCGTGCGTGCGCGGGAGAACGCCGACCTCGATCGAGATCGGCCGGATCGTCTTGGTGTCGCGGCCGTCCGGCCTCAGGCTCTCCTCGGTCACCGCGCGCCGGAACTCCTCCTCGAGGATCGTCTCGAAGGCCGTGGCGACCTCCTCCGCGAGGACGGGGCCGCCCTCCTTGACGAACTGCGTGACCGCCTCGGCCTTCAGGTCATCGAGGCCGCTCTCGCGCTGCGCCTTGTCCGGATTGCGCAGCTTGGCCCGGATGCGCTCCTTCAGGAACGCGGTGACGGGTCCGAGCTTGGCCGTGTCGACCGCGGGCGCGGCGACCGCGAGCTTGGGCTTGCCGACGGCGCGCCGGAGCTCCTCCTGCGCGTCGCAGAGCTCCTTGATGCCCTCCTGCGCGAGCGCGAGCGCCTCGACCAGGAAGTCCTCGGTCACCTGACGAGCGCCGGCCTCGATCATCATGATCGAGTCGCGCGTTCCGGCGACGACGAGATCGAGCTCGCTCTCGTCCAGCTGCTGGATCGTCGGGTTCAGCGTCAGCTTGCCGCCGACGGTGCCGACGCGAACGCATCCGATCGGTCCTTCGAAGGGCGCGTCCGAGATGGTGAGCGCCGCGGAGGCTGCGTTGACGACCAGCACGTCGTATTCGTTCTCCTGGTCGGCGGACCAGGCCGACGCGACGATCTGCACGTCGTTCTTGAAGCCCTTCGGGAAGAGCGGGCGGATCGGTCGATCGGTGAGGCGCGCGGTGAGGATCCCCTCCTCGGACGGACGGCCCTCGCGCCGCGGGAACGAGCCGGGGATCTTCCCGGCCGCGTACAGGCGCTCTTCGAAGTCGACCGTGAGCGGGAAGAAGTCGATCCCCGGTCGCGTGGTCTTCGCGACCGTCGCGGCGGCGAACACGATGGTGTCGCCGTAGCGGACCGTGACCGCACCGCCCGCCTGTTTCGCGTATTTCCCTGTCTCGAAAACGAGCGGCTTTCCGTTGATCGTTGCTTGGGCTTGCGTGACTGGCATGTATTTGTTGGGGTGCGCCTCTAAGAAAAGACCCAGGGGTCTCCCTGGGTCATCCGCGCTCTCGCGGCCTCGCTACCGGCGGAGTCCGAGTCGCCCGATGACCACCTGGTAGCGCTCGGGAGACTTCTGGTGCAGGTATGCGAGGAGCCGCCGCCGCTGTCCGACCATCTGGAGCAGGCCGCGCCGACTGGAATTGTCGTGGCGCGCTGCGCGAAGGTGTTCGGTCAGATGCTTGATGCGCTGCGTGAGGACTGCGATCTGGACCTCCGGCGAACCGGTGTCTTTGTCGTCGCGCTGATAGGCCCCGATGAGCTCACGCTTGGATGTCGTCGTCGCGGGCGGCACCCACTGTCCTTTCTCTGATCCGTAGATCTTGTTTTGTCCCGATCAGTGTAGGCGATAGGTGACCGGCCGTCACGAACGCGGCCGAGCCCGCAGGGCAGCACGTGTGGCCTCGACATCGCGAGCGATCTGCGCGCTGAGCTCCTCGGGACTCGCGAAACGCAGCTCGTCGCGCAGGCGCTTCACGAACGCGGCCTCGATCCGGTCGCCGTACACGTCGCCCTCCCAGTCCAGCAGGTAGGCCTCGAGCGTGCGGTCGCCGCCGCCGAACGTCGGCCGCACGCCGAGGCTCGCCGCGGCCGTGACCTGCTCGTCGTGAACGCGCACGGACATCGCGTAGATGCCGTCGCGCGGCAGCAGTCGCTCGGGCGGAATCGCGAGGTTGATGGTCGGAAAGCCGAGCGCCCTCCCGCGCTTCGCGCCATGGACCACCGTGCCTCTGACGCTGTACGGGCGGCCCAGAAGCCGCGCCGCAAGGGCGACGTCACCCGCGAGAAGCGCGTTGCGGATGCGAGTAGAGCTCACCACCTCGCCCTCGAGCTTGACCGGCGCCGCGACGACGACCTCGAACCCCGAGCGTGACCCGGATGCGGCGAGCGTGCGGACGTTGCCGTCGCGGTCGTGTCCGAACTGGAAGTCCGCGCCGACGAAGATCTGACGCACCTCGCCCGCGCCCGCGAGCCGGCCGACGAACTCGTCGGCGCTCAGGGCGGCGAATTCTTTGGTGAAACGAAAGACGACGACGTCGTCCGCGCCGGCGTCCCGCAGCAGGCGCACACGCTCGTCCACGTCGGACAGCGCGGACGGCGGCGCTCCGGGCGCGAGCGCTTGGATCGGTAGCGGGTCGAACGTCGCCGCGAGCGCTCTCCCACCCCGTTGCTTCGCGCCCGCGGCGGTCTGCCGGATGAGCGCGTGATGACCGATGTGCACGCCGTCGAACACACCGATGGCGATGGAGAGCGGACCGCGCGGCCAGCCGGTGAAGTCCTCGAGCACGGTCACGAGCGCTGAGGCTAGTCGAGCGCTCCAGCGGGTGCGGGCGCAGGTTCACCGTCGATGGGCTCGAGCGGGCGCACGTCGGTGCTCGCGGGTCCCTTCGGCGCCGAGATCGCGAGCGGCGTAGAGGCCGTGACCGGCGCCGACTCCCGCTCCGCGCCGACGTGCGCCCGCTCTCGCCCCATCGCTCGCTCCGGCTCGCGCCCCAGCTCGCGCCCCAGCTCGCGCCCCAGCTCGCGGCCCAACTCTCGCCTTCTTGTTCGCACCCTCTTTCTCGCGGGCGCCGCCTCCGCTCTGAGGAACAGCACGGGCGTGGCCACCGCGAGGATGTAGCCGAGGTAGTTGCCCTGGAAGTAGCGGCCGAAGAAGAGGAAAGCAAGGAGTGTCAGCGCGTACCCGGTGAGCATCGTGGCCAGCGTCGGCTGCTTCCAGAGCCTCCACATCCACCAGAGCGCGATCGGCGTAGCCACGGCGATCTCGATCGCGGCGAACGGGAAGTCGGCCTGCCGGAACTCGATCACGCCCAGGGCCAGCAACAAGGCCGAGAAGCCCATGCCCGAGATCGGATACGTCCAGGCCGCGCCGCCGGCGTTGTAGCGCACGACGTCGTCGTAGAAGGCGGCGAAATCGTTCAGCAGGAACGGCAGGAACGTGATCGCGAGGAACAGCGTCGCGGGCCAGAGCGGTGGCCACAGGACGTCCCACGCCTCGCGGATCGTGCGCGGCCGCCGCGTCGCGACCAGCCACACCGCGACGAACGGCATGATGAAGACGGCGTGCAGCTTGGCGGCCGCGGCGACCGCGATCGCGAACGAGCCGAGTGTCCGCCGCTCGCGCTGGAGCAGCGCGATACCCGCGAACAGGAACACCAGCACGAAGAAATCGTTCCGGCCTTCGACGACGAACGGGAAGAGCTGCGGGTTCAGCGCGACCAGGGTCACGAGCGCGAGCCGGTTGTCCACACGTCGTGCCAGGAGCGGCACGATCGCGAGCGTCGCGAGGTAGGCCGGCAGGTACAGGTAGCGCTGGTCCCAGAAGAGGCCGACCTTGTCGAAGAGCCACACGAACGGGGTGGTGACCAGGAACAGGAATGGGAAGTACGTGAGGTGATAGAGCGCGGGGTTGTTCACCATCGGCCAGTAGTAGAGCGGGGTGTCGAGGTAGTCGGCGACGTAGGGGTTCTGCCCGAGGAGCAGCTTGCGCGCGGCCCACTCGACCATCAGCGCACCGTCGTGGATGTACGTGTACGGCTTCCCGGTCTCGCGCAGCACGATCGACGCGAGCGTTGGCACGACGACGAAGGCCGCGATGATCGCCGCGACGTGCACGGCTCGCTGCCGCGACGTGAACGCGCTGCGCGACATGTGATCGCGCATCGCGTACGCGATCGGCAGCACGCCGCAGGCGATGAGGAATACCGTGTCCGCGCCGAACGGGAACAGCTGCCAGAGCGGCACGTCGCGCGTCGCGGCGACGGTCGTGTGGTTCCCGAATAGCAGCAGCCAGTTCGCGACGCCGACCGCGCTTACGACCTTCGCGTCGAGCGAGAGTTCACGCCATGCCTGGAGGGCCGCGCGGGCGAAGCGTTCCGCGACCTTGATCACGCACGTCCCCCTGCGCCGACGAGTTTATCGGCGGCCTCGTCGAGATACCGACGCGGCAGCACGAGTGTTTCGTCGTCCATGGCCCGCAGCCGCGAGACGGCGTCCGCGTGCCCGGCCGAGCGGAGCGCCTCGATGCCGACCGCGTCAGCGATATCGAGCGCCCCGATCGCGAGCCGGCGGAGCGCCGCGAGATGCGCGGCCGACCCCAGCGCTCTGCCGAGGTCGCGCGCGATCGAGCGCACGTAGGTGCCGCTCCCGCACACGATGAAGAGACGCGCGTCGGGCGGGTTCCACTCCGTCATCTCGAGTCGATGGACCTGCACCTCCCGCGCCGCGAGCTTGACCGTTTCGCCGCTCCGCGCGCGCGCATACGCGGGCCGGCCCCCGACCTTCACCGCGGCGTAGGCGGGCGGGACCTGCCATATCGCGCCGCGTAACGGAGCGAGGCCAGCTTCGATGCTGCTCGGCTCGGCCGGCGGCGCGGCGCTGCGTGTCGGCTCGCCCTCCCGGTCGTCGGTCGCCGTCTCGCTCCCGAAGCGCACGAGCGCGTCGTAGACCTTTGGAGCGGTATGCAGGCGCTCGGTCGCGCGCGTCGTCTCGCCGACAAGGAGCGCGAGGAGCCCCGTCGCGAGCGGATCGAGCGTGCCGCCGTGGCCGACGCGAGTGGTGCCCAGGATGCCGCGCGCCACGGCGACGACGTCGAACGAGGTCCAGCCCTCGGGCTTGTCGATCGCGAGGATGCCGGCGAGCGTCGCGGTCAGGCGATCCCTTCGGCGACCGGCCGAGCGGCGCGCGCAGCCATGAGCGCCTCGCGCGCGGCACGCAGAACCGCCTCGCGGACCTCGGCGACGCTGCCGCTCACCAGCGCGCCCGCAGCGCGCACATGCCCGCCGCCGCCGAACTGCGCCATCACCGCGGACGCGTCGACCGACGGTGCCCAGGCCGAGGTGCGGCACGAGACCTTGATAGCGCCCGCGTCGTGCTCGTTGAACAGGAGCGCCACGCGCATGCCGCTCGCGCGCGCGATCTGCTCCACGAGACCTGAGATGTCCTCGTCGAGCGCCTCGGCGTTCGCGAAATCGTCGCGCGTGACCTCGGTCCACACGAGCTGATCCTCCTGCTCGCGCCGGAGCCGTGAAAACGCGAAGCCCCAGAGCTTCAGCGCCTGGAAGCGCTTGTTGCGGAACACGTTGTAGGTGATGGCCTGGAGATCGGCGCCCGCCTCGCGCAGCCGCGCCGCTCGATCGAGCGCGCGCGAGTCGGTCGACGGGAACTGGAACGATCCGGTGTCGGTCATGATCCCGATGAGCGCGGCCGTCGCCATCTCCGCCGTCCACTTCACCCCGAGCGCGTCGATCACGCGCGAGACGAGCTCCGCCGTGGCCGCGGACGTGACATCGACGAGGTTCACGGAGCCGAAGCCCGCGTTCGAGGCGTGGTGGTCGATGTTGACGAGCGTCGGTCCTTGCGGGAGCGCGAACTTCGCGCGATCGGCGGAGCCGAAGTCGACCGTGACGATGAGATCGCACGTGTTCGGCGGTGGCGCGGTCGTGTAGCGATCGGCCCATGCCAGGAAGCGCGCGTGCTCGGGCACGGGGTCGGCGCAGTGCAGCGTCACGCGCTTCCCGAGGCTGTCGAGCGCGAGACCGAGCGCGATGCCGGAGCCGATCGTGTCGGGGTCGGGGTCGCGGTGCGAGACGATCGCGACGCTCTTCGCGCCCCGTAGCGTGGCGACGAGCTCCTTCACGAGGGGTCCTCGCGCTGTCGCGCCTGGCGCAACAGCGACGAGATGCGCGCGGCGCGTTCGGCGGTCTGGTCGCTGACGAAGGTGAGGTCCGGAACGTAGCGGAGCTCGGTGCGCGCGCCGATCTCATGGCGCAGGTACGGGCGCGCCTCGTTGAGCGCGACCAGCGTCGATTTCACCTGGTCCACGTCGCCGAGCACGCTCACGTGGACCTTCGCGCTGCGGAGATCGGAAGTGATCTCGACCGCGGTCACCGTCGCGAAGGCGATGCGCGGATCGCGCAGCTCCTCGCTGATGATCATGCCGAGCTCGCGCTGCAGGAGCGCGTTGACGCGGTCCGCTCGTTTGTACGCCACGGCGTGATTACCTCGGCTTTGGCTGGACGGTGTACGCCTCGATGACGTCGCCGACCTGGATGTCGTTCGTGTCGAGCGTGATGCCGCACTCGAGACCGGCGGCGACCTCGCGCACGTCGTCTTTCACGCGACGCAGCGATTCGATGTGGCCGTCGTGCGTGACCTCGCCTCCGCGGAGCAGCCGCGCCTGCGCGCCGCGGCGCATGACGCCGTCGAGCACGCCGCAGCCGGCGATCGTCGTCTTTCCGGCGGTGAAGATCTGCCGCACCTCGGCGTGGCCGATCACGGCCTCGACCATCACCGGCTCGAGCATTCCGGTGAGCGCCTTCTGCACGTCGTCCAGCAGCTCGTAAATGACCTTGTATTGCCGAACGTCGACGCTCGTCTGATCGGCGACCCGCTTTGCGGGCGCCTCCATCTTGGTGTTGAAGCCGATGACGACGGCGCTCGACGCCGCGGCGAGCGTGAGGTCGGATTCGGTGATGTCGCCGACCGCGTCGTGGATGACCTGCAGGCCGACCTCCTCCTGTGGGATCTTCGCGAGAGCGCCCTTGATCGCTTCGAGCGAACCCTGGACGTCGGCCTTGAGCACGAGCTTCAGCTCCTTGGCCTTGCCCTCCTTGACCTGCGCGAACATCTCATCGAGCGTCGCGGGCTTCTCGGACGCGCCGGCACCCGCGCGCTCGCGCGCGTTGGCCGCGACGAGCGCCTTGGCGGTCTTCTCGTCCGCAACGACGCGGAAAACGTCGCCCGCCTCCGGGACGCCGGGCAGGCCGAGGATCTCGACCGGACGGGACGGCTCCGCGCGACCGACAGGCTTGCCCTTGTCGTCGGTCATCGCCTTCACCCGGCCGGCCGAGACCCCGGCGACGACGAAGTCGCCACGCTCGAGCGTGCCCGTCTGCACGAGCACGGTCGCGACGGGCCCGCGCTTCGTATCGAGGTGCGCTTCGACGACACGACCGATCGCGGGCCGGTCGGGATTGGCGGTGAGCTCGGCCACATCCGCGACGAGAAGCACGGTCTCCAGGAGATCGTCGATGCCCAGCTTGGTGCGCGCCGAGACGGGGACGAGCGGCGTGTCGCCGCCGTATTCCTCGATCGTGACGTTGTGCTCGGCGAGCTGTGCTTTGACCTGATCGGGGTTCGCGTCGGCCTTGTCCATCTTGTTCAGCGCGACGACGATCGGTACGCCCGCGGCCTTCACGTGTGAGATCGCCTCGATCGTTTGCGGCTGCACGCCGTCGTCCGCGGCGACCACCAGGATCGCGACGTCCGTGAGCTGTGCGCCGCGCGCGCGCATCGCCGTGAATGCCTCGTGACCGGGCGTGTCGAGGAACGTGACTTTGCGGTCCTTGTATTCGATCTGGTACGCGCCGATGTGCTGCGTGATCCCGCCCGCCTCGCGCGCGGTCACGTTGGTCGTGCGGATCGCGTCGAGGAGGCTCGTCTTGCCGTGGTCGACGTGTCCGAGGATGGTGATGACCGGCGGGCGCGGCTTGAGCTTGCTGGCGTCGTCCTCGGTCCAGAGCTCGGGCTTCAGCGGCGCGATCTCGGCTTCGGCGTCCTCGACCGGCGGCGCGATCTCCTCCTCGGCTTTGGTCTCGATCCCGAGCTCGGTCGCCACGAGGGTGGCCGTGTCGAAGTCGATGGTCGTGTTGATCGACGCCATCGTCCCCATGTTCACGAGGGCGCGCATGAGGTCGACGATGCTGACCTCGAGGAGCGTCGCGAGCTCGCGCACCGAGACCTGCTTCGGCAGTACGACCGGCGGACGGCCCTCGATGACCGCCACGGCCGGCGCGGCCTGCTCGACCGGCGCTACGACGGCCTGCGGGCGCTGCGGCCTACGGCCCCGCGGTCGGGGGCCGCGTTGTGGTGGGAACCGCCGTGGTCGAGCTTTCGGCATTACGCGGTCTCCTTCTGTCGTACGCGGGCTGCCTCGTCTAGTTCTACCTTCAATCGCTCCGCCGTGGTGGCGTCGATCGGGATCTCGAGCGCCTTCGCCAGGACTCCCTCGCGCAGACCCCGTTCGAGGCAGGCTTGATCCGGGTCAAGGTACGCGCCCCGTCCGGGGGCCTTGCCGCGAAGGTCGACCGCCACCTCTCCCGTGGGAGACCGCACGATGCGCACGAGCTCCCGCTTCGCGTGGACGGTGTGGCACGCCACGCAAGTCCGCTGCGGAAGAGGCCGACGGCCGACGGCCGCGGTCCCCTTCGGGCTAACGGCGTTCCTTCTTCTTCTTGGCTCCGAGGAGCGCTCGGTCTTCCTCATCCAGCTCCTCTTCGTCCGCCATCGCCGACTCGGCCTCGACCTCGGCGATGAGATCGTGGCTCGGTTCGGCGTCTTCCTCGACGACCGGGGCCACCTCGACCACGGCCGCGACCGGCTCTGGCTCGGGCTCCGGCTCGAGCTCGGCCCGGACCTCCGACTCGCTGCGGATGTCGATGCGCCAGCCGGTGAGCTTGGCGGCGAGCCGCGCGTTCTGGCCTTCCTTGCCGATCGCGAGCGACAGCTGCCGGTCGGGGACGACGACGTACGCCGTCTTGTCGTCCGCGACGATGTCGACGCGCACGACGTGTGCCGGCTCGAGGGCGTTGGCGACGTACTGCTCGGGCTTTTCGTTCCACTCGATGATGTCGATCTTCTCGCCACCGAGCTCGTTGACGATCGCCTGCACGCGCAGCCCGCGCTGGCCGATGCACGCGCCGCGAGCGTCGATCCCGGGCTGGCGGGCGCGAACGGCGATCTTCGTGCGCGACCCGGCCTCGCGCGCGATGCCGACGATCTCCACCTGACCGTGGTAGATCTCCGGCACCTCGAGCTCGAACAGGCGCTTCACGAGGTTCTTGTGCGAACGGCTGACCATGATCTGCGGCCCGCGCAGCGTGCGGCGGACCTCGACGACCACGACCTTGCGGTGCTGGCCGATGAAGTAGCGCTCGTGCGGCGCCTGGTCGGCGCGCGGCAGGATGGCTTCGGCCTTGCCGAGCTCCATGATCGCGGACCCCGCCTCGAAGCGGCTGATCTGGCCGTTGATGATGTCGCCTTCGCGATCGGCGTATTCCGCGAAGACCTGCTCGCGCTCGGCCTCGCGCAGGGACTGCTGGATGACCTGCTTGGCCGTTTGCGCACCGATGCGCCCCAGCGCGGCCGCCGATTCCTCGAGCGGGATGATGTCCCCGAGCTGCGCGTCGGGCTTGATGCGCTTCGCGGCGTCCAGGAGGATCTGTAGCTTTGGGTCCTCGACCTTGTCGACGACCGTCTTCAGCAGATAGACCCTGAACGCGCCGGTGCTGATGTCGACCTTGACGTCGATGTTCTCTTCGGCGCCGTAGGCGCGCTTCAGCGCTCGGGCGATGATGTCGCCGACGACCTCTTTGGGGAGCCCCTTCTCGGCGGAGAGCTGTGCAAGACCGGTCACGAGTTCTCGGTTCATCGCCGGCGCTCCCCTCTTCTTCAATTAACCATCGGCCCCCCGCCTCGCGGGGACATGAGCCGCGGCCGCCGGGCGACAAAAAAAGTGGGGTCGACCCACTTTCAGCGGCGCCCGCGGCTCCCGGGCATCGACCGGAAGCCGTTGACGAAATTGTATCAAAAAGGGGAAACCTCGGAGGCTCTGGCCGCCGCCCGCTCTCCTATGTGAGGTTGTTCCCGATCATCGAGAACTCGTTCGTCAGTTGGTTCCTCAGAAAGATCATCGCGATGATGATCGCGATCGCGATAACGGCAATGATGAGTGCGTATTCGACCAAGCCTTGCCCGGATTCGTCGCTGATGAATCGACCCATTCCCGCTCCTTACAGGCGGGTCGGCGGCCAGCGCTAGCGTGACACGCCGCGCGGGTGGCTGCTAGACGGAACGGGAGCCTCCGACGCCCACCGTCACCGTCCTGCGACCCCGACCCGTCCTGCGGCCCGCAGGGCGGACGTTACGCGCTCCTCCGTGGTCGCGGCACCCGCGGGCGGGACTCCGCGCAGGGCCGAAACGGCCTCGGCGGTGGTGTAACCGAGAGCCTGGAGCGCCGCCACCGCTTCATCTTCAGTCAGCAAACCCGTCGGCTCGCGCTCCGGACCCGTCCGGGCGATCTTGCCTTTGAGATCGACGATGAGGCGCTCCGCCGTCTTCTTTCCCACGCCGGGCGCGCGAGCGAGCGCCGCCGCGTCGCCGGACGCGATGGCCGCGGCGATCGCCGACGGACTCGACACCGACAGCAGCGAAAGCCCCGCTTTTGGACCGACGCCGGACACCGTGATGAGCAGCTCGAACAGCGCAAGCTCGTCGCGGGTCTCGAAGCCGAACAGGTGCTGCGCGTCGTCGCGGACGACGTGATGCGTGTGCAGGGCCACCGTGTCAGCGGACGGCTGTCGCGGGACGAACACCTTGTAGCCGACGCCGCGAACATCGACAACGACATGATCCGCGCCGCGCGCGACAACCTCGCCGCTGACGTACGCGATCACAAGACACTTTCGCGAGTGGGTGCGGGTGACGGGGCGAGTCGGGTTCTCGCGAGCGACAGTCGAGGGGCCCCGCCGCAGGAAGACGGCGCGGACCGCGCCTGGGCGGGGATACGTATGGAGCGAGCGAGAACCCCGAGCCCCGGCAGGACCCGCACCCATGCGTGGAGAGGGCTCACTTCGCGCTCGCGACTGCGGCGACGAACTTCACGCGCTGCGCGTGGGTCAATGCGATCGCGATGGCGTCGGCCACGTTGTCTTGGGTGATCGGCTCGGCCAGC
>VBEZ01000214.1 GCA_005882255.1 Chloroflexota bacterium
AGGTCGGTCGAGGCGGTGACGAGGACGCCGCGCTCGGCATCGACCCCGCGCCGGCGTAGCTCGTCGGCGACGACGTCGCCGAGCCTCGTGTTGGCCGCGACCGGCGCGTACAGCGGGAGGTAGTCCGTGATCTCGACCGTCGTGCCCGTCTCGAGCGCCGCGCCCTGCGCGACGTCGGTGAAGGTGGCGACCATCTCCTCGAGCGTCACCAGGTCCTTCGCGCGGAGCCCGAACTTCGCCTCGGCGCGCGCGGGGATGACATTCACCGCGTCGCCGCCGTGGGTGATGATGCCGTGCACGCGACTGTCCTGCGGGAGGTGCTGCCGCCAGGCGTCGATGCCGACGAAGAGACGGATCACGCCGTTCAGCGCGTTGCGGCCGCGCTCGGGCGATGAGCCGGCGTGCGACGCCGCACCGCGGTAGATGACGCGCTTGCCGACGATCCCGAGGCCGGTGCCGCTCACGCCCCAGCGCCCCTGCGCGGCGGGATGCGTTGAGAGCGCGAACGCCACGTCGTCGAAGACGCCGGCGCCGAGGAGATCGATCTTCCCCCCGCCGTCCTCCTCGGCCGGCGTTCCGATGAGCTCGACCGCCATCCCGAGATCCGTCTCCGAGGCGACGCGCAAGAACGCGCCGACGTTCGTCATGGCGATGAGGTTGTGACCGCAGCCGTGACCGACACCGGCGAGCGCGTCGTACTCCGCGAGAAGCGCGACCGAGGGGCCGGGCGGGCCGACGCGAGCACGAAAGGCGGTCGCGAGGCCGCCGATACCCATTTGTACCGGCACACCATGACGTTCGATCAATGAAGCGATCCGCGCCGCGGCGCGACGTTCCTGATAGGCGAGCTCCGGATCGGCGTGGATGTCGCGGGACAGCTGCACCAGCTCGTCGGCGAGCGAAGCGGAGAGCGGTTTCACGACGCTGTATACTGTCCTATAGCGACACTTCCCCTATTGGCTTCTGCCGGGCGCGCGCGCACCTCGGAATGCGCCCCCCGGTCCCACGGGACTTAAAGCAGTGGCGCGAGCACACACCAGCAAGGAGCAACACACCGCTTGGACACCCCAGAACCCACCCAATCACAGGCAGCCGAAACCAACCCCACCGCGGCGCCCGCCGCGGCGAGCGACACGAATGGCGCGACAGGGACGAACGGTCCCAGTGGTAGCCCGACGAACGGACCCGCCGCAACGGCGACGCGCCGCGAGCCGGCGCCACCCGTGCCGAGCCGCAAGTACTACACGATCACCGAACTGAACGAGGCGAAGCCGAAGGACATGCTGGCGATCGCCAAGGAGTTCGGCGTCACCGACATCACGCCCGCGACCGCCAAACCGGAGCTCATCACGCGCATCCTGCAGGCGCAGACCGAGGCGCAGGGCAACATCTTCGCGCAGGGCATCCTCGAGATCGTCGAGGACGGCTTCGGCTTCCTGCGGCGCCGCAGCCTCCTTCCCTCGCCTGACGACGTCTACGTCGGCTCGAGCCAGGTGCGACGCCTCGGGCTCCGCACCGGCGACTACGTCACCGGCCAGACCCGACCGCCGAAGGACAACGAGAAGTACTTCAGCCTCCTACGCGTCGAGGCCGTCAACGGCGTCGACCCCGAGGTCGCGAAGCGCCGACCGAACTTCGAAGCGCTCACGCCCGTCTTCCCCGACGAGATGTTCGACCTCGAGATCGAGGGCGCGAACCTCAGCCAGCGGCTCATCAACCTCGTGAATCCGCTCGGCTTCGGCCAGCGTGCGCTCATCGTGTCGCCGCCGAAGGCCGGAAAGACGACGCTGCTCAAGGACATCGCGAACGGCATCGCGGGCAACCATCCCGACGTCCACATCATGGTCGTGCTCGTCGGCGAGCGTCCTGAGGAAGTGACCGACATCCGCCGCTCGATCAAGGGCGAGGTCTTCTCCTCCACCTTCGACGAGCCCACCGAGAACCACACGCGCGTC
>VBEZ01000215.1 GCA_005882255.1 Chloroflexota bacterium
GAGAAGACGAAGCCGCGCGCGACGCTGGCGCTCATCGCCGAGAACGCCGAGGGCCTCTTCGCGCTCACCGGCTGCGCGTACGGCGCGGTGCCGCGCGCGATGCGCGGCGGTGACGTCGACGCGGCGCGCGACGCGCTCTCACGGCTGGCGGGGATCTTCGGCGAGCGCTGCTACGTCGAGCTCTCTGACCACCTCGACCCGGACGATCCCGCGCTGTGCGACGCGCTCGCGCAGCTCGCATCGGAGCAGGGTCTCGGTGCGGTGGTCACGAACAACGTCCATTACGCGCGGCCGGAAGGTCGACGTCTGCACGACGTGCTGCGCTGCATCGAGGGCGGCCTGACGCTCGACGAGGCGGGGAATCGGCTCAAGCCGAACGGCGAGTACTGGCTCAAGGACGAGACGATCCTGCGCGAGCGCCTCGGCCGGCACCCGGAGGCGTTCGCGAACGCGCGCGCCATCGCCGACGCGTGCACGCTCGATCTCGAGACGATCGGGCCGGGCGGAGGACGTGCCCTGGGCTCGATGGTCGGCCAGGACCGTCTCCCGGGTTTCCCCGTGCCGCAGGGCCACACCGCGTTCTCCTATCTCTACGCGCTCTGCCAGGACGGCGCGCGCGAGAAGTACGGGCTCATGACGCCGGGCGTCGCGACCGGGCTCGCGCACGAGCTCTCCGTCATCGACCGCTGCGGCCTCGCGGAGTTCTTCCTCATCAACTGGGACATCGTCCGGTTCTGCAAGGAGCGGCGGATCCCGGCGCAGGGCCGCGGCTCGGCCGCGGACTCGATCGTCGCGTACGTGCTCGACATCACCAAGGTCGATCCGATCGAGCACGAGCTCCTCTTCGAGCGATTCCTCACCGAGGACAGCCGCACGATGCCGGACATCGACCTCGATATCGCGTCGAACGACCGCGAGGAGGTCATCCAGTACGTCTACAAGAAGTACGGCGAGCGCTATGCGGCGATGGTGTGCAACGTCGTCACCTATCGCGCGCGCTCCGCGAGCCGCGAGATCGCGAAGGCGCTCGGCTTCCGCGACGAGACGGTCGACCGCATGGCGAAGTCGATCGAACAGTACAACGTCGACCCGCGCTCGCGACCCAGTGCGGCGCAGCACCCGGCGTACAAGCATCCGAACCGCGAGGCCGAGCACGGCTGGGAGCACGCCAGGCCCGTTGGCGACGCGCTGCAGGAGCTGGCGGACACGATGGACGAGAAGGAACGCACGCGCTTCCCGCTCTTCCGCGAGCTCACGCTCGCCATCGCCGACTTCCCACGCCACCTGTCGATCCACAACGGCGGCATGCTCATCACCGCGCAGCCGCTCGTGGATACCGTGCCGATCGAGCGCGCGACGATGCCCGACCGCAACGTCGTGCAGCTCGACAAGCGCGACATCGAGGACCTCGGCCTCGTGAAGATGGATCTCCTCGGCCTGCGCACGCTGTCGCTCATCAAGGACGCCGTCGCCGACATCGAGGCGCGGCACGGCGAGCGTCTCGAGCTCGGGACCATCGCGCTCGACGACGAGGCGGTCTACGACCTCATCTGCGAGGTCGACACGGTCGGTCTGTTCCAGGTCGAGAGCCGCGCGCAGGCGTCCGCGCTCCCGCGCGTGCGTCCACGATGCTTCAAGGACATCGTTGTGCAGGTCGCGATCATCCGGCCTGGCCCGCTGCAGGGGAACATGGTGAATCCGTACATCAACCGCCGGCAGGGCCGCGAGGCGGTCACGTACGCGCATCCGCTGCTCGAGCCCGCGCTCAAGGAGACGCTCGGCGTGATCCTCTTCCAGGAGCAGATCCTGCGCGTCGCGATGGCCGTCGCCGGGTTCTCGCCGAGCGCCGCGGACAAGCTTCGCCGCGCGATGAGCCGCGCGCGGTCGTCGGCGGACATGGAGAAGCTGCGCGCGCCGTTCGTCGACGGCGCGAGCGCGAACGGCGTAGCTGCCGATGTGGCCAACGAGATCTTCCGACAGATCGCCGCGTTCGCGGAGTTCGGGTTCTGCAAGAGCCACGCGGCCGCGTTCGCGCTCACCGCGTATCACACCGCGCATCTGAAGCTGTATTACCCGTCCGAGTTCTACGTCGCGCTCCTCAACAATCAGCCGATGGGGTTCTACTCACCGGCGGTGATCGCCGGCGACGCGAAACGGCACGGCGTCGCGATCCTGCCCGTCGATGTCGCGCGCTCGAACGAGAAGGCGATCGTCGAGGAGTGCTCGCACGCCGGCGATGCGCTGCATCCGGTCGACAGCTCGAACACGATCGCGCGTCGCCGCACCTGTCGTGTTCACGACGTGCGTCTGGGGTTCGAGTCGGTGAAGGGTCTTGGGGAGGCTGAGGCGCAGGGCATCGTCGCTGAGCGTGCGCGCAGTGGTCCGTTCACGAGCTTCGACCAGTTCGCGCGTCGCGTCGGCCTCAAAGAGGAGGCGCTACGCAATCTCGCGCTGCTCGGCGCGTTCGACGCGTTCGGCGAGGCGCGCCGCGAGCTGCTGTGGCGTGCGCGCGATGCGCATCGCACCTCACCGGCGTTCACGCGTCCCGTGCTCGCGTTGCCGACGTCCGATGCGCCCG
>VBEZ01000216.1 GCA_005882255.1 Chloroflexota bacterium
AAAGCGCGCGGGCGACGATGGCGTCGCTACGGCCAGGCATGACCTTCCCCGAGGGTGTCGTGCTCGTCGCGGTGTTCCAAGGACAGCAGCCCACGGGCGGCTTCACCATCCGCGTCACCGGCATCGAGCGCAGCGGCGAGCGGCTGATCGTCCACGTGATCCTCACGAAGCCGCTTGACAACGCGTTCGTCACGCAATCGCTCACTTCGCCACTGCACGTGGTCTCGATCTCGCACTCCGACGCATCCGGGCTTCGCGACGCTGTGCTGCTCGACGAGACCGGCGCCGAGCTCGCGCGAGCGAGCGTTACTTAGCCGCCGTCCCGGCGGCTACTCGAAACACATGTCTTTCGTGAAGCTCGCCTGTGCCTGACGCTGTGCGGGAGTCCACATGGTTTTGATAAAGGCGATGACCGCCGCGATGTCCGCGGGCGACAGCTTGTCTTTGAAGCCCTGCATCGGGATGGCTCCGGGTGGTGCGTACTCCGGCGCGCCGCTCGATCCGTCACGCGTGACTCGCACAAGCGCACAGTCCGGGTGGTGCCAGGTGTGGCCGTTGGCGTTGTGCGGAGGCGGGTAGTCATCGATCCGGCCACCGGTCGGTCCGCCGTGGCAGCTGGCGCAGCTCGCGTTGTAGACCTCCTGCCCGCGGCGCTCTTGCAGGGCCGCGCTCACTGACGCAGCCCAGCCGGGGAGCGATGCGGAGACCAGCCAGAGCGCAGCGGTAACGGCAACGACACCCGACCCGATCAGAAAACCGAGACGCCGCTGAGGCCTGGTCTTGTCGGACTGCCCCACCTTCGTCTGCTCGGCTCGCCTAGCCGGGCCTGATAACGCGCCCTGACGATACACGCCGAAGATCGCGTTGGCGCGTGATCTCACGACGAGCAAATGCCGGATCGTTGCGATAGCGCTCACGCCTGCGTTCGTTCCGGCAAAGGCGGCGGTAGGCGACGCGCCCGTCGCGGTGCCGCACGACGTTTTCGGGGGTGAGGTCGTGACCGCGCCGGCACTGCGCGACGTTTCGCGATCGGGTCCGACTCGCGGCCAGTGCCGCGACCCGCAGGTGATCGAGGTTCACGCACCGCCCGCTGCGACAGGTATTGGCGATCCGCGTCGACGCGGGGAGGGCCCCGCGGCTCGCCTCGTACATTCGCCGACGCGCGGCCGCGACCGAGCTGCGTGCGGTCCATAGGCAACAGCCGCTCGGGTCGCACTGGATCGGCTCCCCGCCGTGCGGGAGCACGCGGAGTTGCACGCACCGATGGTACGCAGCCGCCAGCCGTACGGCCGGTAGAGTCGGGACAACAACGAGTGGAGGTTGCCCTGATGGCATGCAAATGTGGGAACTGCTGCGGTGCCTGCTGCTCGAGCACGACCACAAAGCCCACGACTCCGAAGCCCAAGTAGCCTTCGCCTACCCATCGTCTGTGGCTCACCTGCGTTACAAGTCCACGCCGGGCCCGGTGCGGTCGCGCTGGGGCTCGCCGACCGCGGCTTCGCATCGTCATCCGGCCGCGAGCTGCTGTGCCCTCAACCTCGATTCCGTCCTCGCGAGGATTCTTGCCCTTCGTCCGTGATGACGTGGCTCGTCATCATCTAAAGCACATGCCAAGGACCCTCGTGCTCATCCACAGCCCGCTTGTCGGACCCGCCACGTGGGCGCCGCTCGTCGAGGTCTTCGCGCAGCGCGGCGTGGCCACGGTGACGCCGGATCTGGACGGCGATGAGACACGCGACGAGGCCCTCTGGGGTCAGCACGTCCGCGCGGCGGCGTCCCGTCTGCGCGAGGCCGAGGGTGCGATCCTCGTCGGTCACTCCGGCGCTGGCGCGCTGCTGCCCGCGATCAGCGCAGCCGCGGGCCTCCGGCCGTCCGGCTACATCTTCGTCGACGCCGGCCTACCTGCCGCGACACCGCGCAAGGGCGCAGGATCGTTCGCCGCGTTCCTCGACGATCTGCATGCGCGAGGCGGCCGCTTTCCGGACTGGAACGACGAGTCCCTTAGCGAGCTCGTCCCCGATCCGACGCGACGGCGTGCGCTGCTCGCCGAGCTGCGACCACAGCCGCCCCGCTTCTGGGAAGAGGTCGTGCCCGTCTTCTCCGGCTGGCCGGACGCGCCGTGCGGCTATCTGCGGTTCGTGCCGGGTCCGGGGTACGCGGAGGCGGCCGATGAGGCCCGGCAGCGGGCCTGGCCGGTGCGCGATATCACCGGCGGCCACTTCCACATGCTCGTCGACCCGGGCTCCGTCGCTGACGCCCTCGCATCTATCGTCGACGAGCTCCGACGCTAGCTGTTCGCGATTCGGCGCAGATGTTGGGGGCTCGGCGGTTTGCCTTACAGAAGTATCGGATTCAAGGCAAAGCTCTCCGGTGCAAACATGCGGATCCGCGGCACGATCGGACCAATGGTCCGTCAGACCATGGCGGCGCCACGCGAGCGGAAGAGTCGCTGAGCTGCCGCCCTAAGGATGGCTTTGGCGCAGATGCCTGCGATGAAGGATGATCCCGA
>VBEZ01000217.1 GCA_005882255.1 Chloroflexota bacterium
TCGATTTCGTGCCCATTTCCCTCCATCACGCGCAGGTCTTTTACCCGCCTGGCGAGGAAGCGCAGGCACGAGATTTCTACGGAAAAGCCCTTGGTCTGGACGAACTGCGGCGCCCGGACACGCTGGCGGACCGTCACGGGATCTGGTACTCAGCGCCTCCCGGACACGTGCATCTTTCGGCCGATCTGGACCTCAGTCTGCACCCGCGACGCCACTTCGCCCTCCGCGTCGACGACCTCGAGGCCATACGCAACCGTTTGCGCGACCGTGGCGCCCGCTTCGAGGAGGCGACGCCCATCCCCGGTTGGCGCCGCTGCTACGTGTTCGATCCGTTCGGCAACAAGATCGAGCTCGACGAGATACCCGAGTGAGCGAGTTCCGCTTCTCGCCGAGGCCGAACCGCGCGAACGAGATCCAGTGGCGTCCGTGGGGTGACGCCGCGTTCGGCGAGGCGCGTGAGCAGAACAAGCCGGTGCTGCTCGCGATCAGCGCGGTGTGGTGTCACTGGTGTCACGTCATGGACGAGACCAGCTACAGCACCGCCGACATCATCAAGGTCATCAACGACCGCTACGTCCCGGTGCGCGTCGACAACGACGAGCGGCCCGACGTGAACCGCCGCTACAACATGGGCGGCTGGCCCAGCACCGTCTTCCTCACGCCGGAAGGCGAGATCATCCACGGCGGCACCTACATCGCGCCGGAGCCGATGTGGCAGGCGCTGAACGGCGTTGACGAAGTGTGGTCCACCAAACGCGAGGAGATCGCCCGTGGCGTCGCCGAGCTCCGAGAAAAGGAGGCAGCCGCGCGCAAGCCGAAAAGCGGCGAGCTGTCCGCGGACATCGTCGACACCATCGGCGCGCTGGTGCGCGGACAGTACGACCCGCAGTTTGGTGGCTTCGGTCGCGCTCCGAAGTTCCCGCAGGTGCGGCTCCTTCGCTTCCTGCTCGACGAATACCGGCGCCACGGCTATCCGGACCTCGCGCACATGCTGCACAAGACGCTGGGCGCGATGGCAGCGGGCGGCATGCACGACAAGATCGAAGGTGGGTTCTTCCGCTACGCGACGACGCGCGAGTGGAACGTGCCGCACTACGAGAAGATGCTCGAGGACAACGCCGAGCTGCTCGCGGTCTACGCGGAGGCGCATCGCACGTTCCCGGAGGCGGGCTACGACCGCGTAGTCCGCGACGTCGTGCGTTGGATGGACGCCGTCCTATGGCGAGACGACGTGAAGGCCTTCGCCGGATCGCAGGACGCCGACGAGGTCTACTACGAGCTCGACGGGGCCGGCCGCGAGAAGCACGGCGCGCCGTTCGTCGACAAGACGATCTACACGAACTGGAACGCGCTCGCGGTCTCGGCCTACGTCGCCGCCGCGGACGCGCTCGCGGACGATGCGATCGAGGAGCGCGCGCATCAGGTGGTCCGCGCGATCGCGGCCCGCATGGTCGTGAGTCCGGAGCGTCAGCTGATGCACTTCGACCGCGGCGAGGGACCCCGCGTTGCCGACCTGCTCGGCGACTGGGCCGCGTTCCTCCAAGCCGCGCTGGACGAGTACGAGACAGGGAAACATCGTCCCGCGCTCGCCGGCGCCATCCAGGCCGCGACCACGATGCGCGAACGGCTCGAAGACACCGCGGACGGCGGGTTCTTCGACGCGCCGGAGCGCGCCGAGCCCGGACGCGTCGCGCTCCGCGAGAAGCCGATCGAAGACAACGCGCTGGCCGCTGATGGGCTGCTGCGCCTCGCCGCGCTCACCGGCGACGAGCAGTGGCGAGAAACCGCGGTGCGCACGCTCCAGTCGTTCGTGGGCAGCTACCGCGCCTGGGGACAG
>VBEZ01000246.1 GCA_005882255.1 Chloroflexota bacterium
TCGAGCCGCGCGTACGCGGCGGCGTCGAGCAGCCCCAGCGTCGCGATGCCCGCGGCCATCGCGAGCGGATTGCCCGAAAGCGTTCCGGCTTGGTACATCGGGCCGAGCGGAGCGACGAGGCGCATCAGCGCGCGCGAGCCGCCGTACGCGCCGACCGGCAGCCCGCCCCCGATGACCTTGCCGAGACAGGTGATGTCAGGCCATACGCCCGCGCGGCCCTGCGCGCCGGCCGGTCCGACGCGGAAGCCGGTGATGACCTCGTCGAAGATGAGGAGCGCGCCGCTGCGATCGGCGACGCGCCGCAGGCCCTCGAGGAATCCGGCGCGCGGTGGGACGCAGCCCATGTTCCCTGCGTACGGCTCGACGATGATCGCCGCGAGCGCCGCCCTGTCCGCGATGCGCTGGGCCGCGGCGAGGTCGTTGAACGCGACGGTTAGCGTCGCAGCCGCGGTCGCGGCGGACACGCCGGCCGAATCCGGGAGGCCGAGTGTCACCACGCCGGAGCCCGCCTTCGCCAGCAAGGCATCGGCGTGACCGTGATAGCAGCCCGCGAACTTCAGGACCGTGTCGCGCCCGGTCGCGGCGCGCGCGAGACGCAGCGCGCTCATCGTTGCCTCGGTGCCCGACGAGACGAAGCGGACCATCTCGACGCTCGGCAGCGCGGCGGTGATGAGCGCGGCGAGCTCGACCTCGCCGGGCGTCGGCATGCCGTATGACGTGCCGCGCGCCGCCTGCGCGGTGATGGCAGCCACGACGGCGGGGTGCGCGTGACCCACGATCAGCGGACCCCACGAGCAGATGAGGTCGATGTACTCGCGACCGTCGGCGTCGCGCACACGGGCACCCTGGCCCGCCACGATGAAAGGCGGCTCGCCGCCGACAGCGCGGAAGGCACGCACCGGACTCGACACACCGCCGGGCATGAGCTGCTCGGCGCGGTCGTGCAGCTGCGCGTTCGACGTGGTGAGCGTCATCGCTCGGCCAGCCAGGCCGCGGCGTCGAGGGCGAAGTACGTCACGATGACATCGGCGCCGGCGCGCGCGATGCCGGTGAGCGACTCGAGGGCGGCGCGGCGCAGGTCGAGCCACCCGCGGTCCGCGGCCGCGTGGAGCGCGGCGTACTCGCCGCTCACCTGATAGGCGGCGAGTGGGAGGTCGAACCGCTCGCGCGCACGCGCGAGCACGTCGAGGTACGGGCCGGCCGGCTTGACCATCACCGCGTCCGCGCCCTCGTCGATGTCCGACGTGATCTCCGCGAGCGCCTCGCGCGCGTTCGGCGGATCCATCTGATACGCGCTGCGGTCGCCGAACGACGGTGCGCAGTCCGCCGCCTCGCGGAACGGGCCGTAGAACGCGCTCGCGAACTTGGCGGCGTAAGCGAGGATCGCGGTCTCGGCAAAGTCTGCCCCATCCAACGCGGCGCGGATCGCGGCGACGCGGCCGTCCATCATGTCGGACGGCGCGACGATGTCCGCGCCGGCGCGTGCGTACGCGAGGCTCGCGTCGGCGAGCAGCGGCAGCGTCGCGTCGTTGTCGATCTCGTCGCCGCGCAGCACGCCGCAGTGGCCGTGGGTCGTGTATTCGCACAGGCAGACGTCGGCGATCAGCGCGAGTTCGGGAAAACGCGCGCGCAACGCGCGGAGCGCGGCGGGGACAGGTCCCAGCGGGTCGGCCGCGTTCTCACCGCGGTCGTCCTTTTCCTGCGGCAGACCGAACAGGAGCAGACCGCCGACCCCGGCGCGTGCGGCCCGCTCGCCGACCTCGGCGACGCGGGCGACGGGCCAGCGCGCGTGGCCGGGGAGCGAGGATATCGGCGACGGCGCGTCGATCCGGGCGTCGACGAACACGGGCAGGACGAGCGCGGCGGGTGCGAGCCGTGTCTCGGCCACCAGTCGCCGGAGCGCGGATGTGCGCCGCAGCCGGTGGTGGCGCCCGTAGGTCAGCGTGGCGCCCTCAGCGGTGAGCGACATGTGCCGCCTCCTCTTCGATCAGCGATACATCCGCCGCGGTGCCGAGCGCGTCGCGCACGGCGCGCAGCGTCGAGTGGCCGAAGACGTGGATGACTGCGCGCACGGCCAGCGGCGCCTCGATCACGGCCAACATCCCTGCGACGGCGCTCGGCGAATGGAACAGGATGGCCACCGCCTCGCGCGATGCGAGCAGCGCCTGCATCGCCGCGACGTCGCCGCGCGCATCGGCCACCGTGCGATACGCGACGACTTCGCGCACCGTGAAACCCCGCTGGTGCAGGACCCTCGGGAGATCCGACAGTGCGCGGTCGGATCGCGCGAGGAGCACGACACCAGAGGTGTGCGGTAGCTCGCGGGCAAGCGCCGCTCCGCTCGACATGCTGGGCTGGAACGCGACGCGAGCGCCGTACGCGCGCAGCCGCTCCGCGGTCGCATCGCCGATCGCGGCGACCGCGGCGCGCGGCTGGCCGCAGCGCGCCACCGCCTCCGCGCCGTGGCGGCTCGTGACGACGAGCCAGTCGTCGTCGCGCAGCGCGGCGAGCTCCGCCGCGAGGCCGCTCGTGTCGGTGAGCGGCTCGGTACGCACGCACGAAAACTCGATGATCCGCGCGCACCGGCCGCGGAGTCGCGACGCCAGCTCCGCGTTGTCGGCTGGCTCGCGTGTCAGGACCACGGTCTTTCCCGCGAGACGCTCAAACATGCGCCGCTGCTCCCAGGACGTCGGCGGCGCGACGCGCCACCCGATATGGGTCGCTGCCACTGGCCGATGCGCGGCGAACGCCGTCATCGCCGGCGAGCGCCGCGTCGAGCACGACGCCGCCGTTCTGAGAGCGGCCGATCGCCCCGAGCGGGATCTCGCAGGTCCCGCCCATGAGACGGAGGAGCTCGCGTTCCGCGGTCACGGCGACGCGCGTCGCGGGGTCGTCCAGCGCCACGACACATGCTCGAAGCTCGTCGTCGTACGCGCGGATCTGCACCGCGAGTGCGCCCTGACCCGGCGCGGGTGGGCAGAGGTCGATCGGAAGTGCCTCGTGCTCGTCGAACGCGATACCCAGCCTGCGCAAACCCGCCGCGGCGACGACGACGGCGTCGTA
>VBEZ01000087.1 GCA_005882255.1 Chloroflexota bacterium
CCACATCATGGTCGTGCTCGTCGGCGAGCGTCCTGAGGAAGTGACCGACATCCGCCGCTCGATCAAGGGCGAGGTCTTCTCCTCCACCTTCGACGAGCCCACCGAGAACCACACCCGCGTCGCCGAGCTCGCGCTCGAGCGCGCGAAGCGACTGGTCGAGACCGGGCGCGACGTCGCGATCCTGCTCGACTCGGTCACGCGCCTCGCCCGCGCATACAACCTCGCCGTGCCGCCGTCGGGCCGCACGCTTTCGGGCGGTATGGACCCCGTCGCGCTCTACCCGC
>VBEZ01000088.1 GCA_005882255.1 Chloroflexota bacterium
GGCAAGACCAAGACGAACAAGGAGTTCCTCGCGTCGATCGCCAAGGCCATGGAGGCCGACAGCAAGAACTAGCGCAAGCCTCGGCCGAACTCTGAGCGAGTCCTCCCGGGGAGTTCGGCCATGATCCGCCCTTCCGCGACCGGTCTCGCGACCGCGTTCTATCGCCTCTACCTGCTCGACTCGCTCGCCAGCGCGCCCGCGCGTCCCGCCACGCTCCTCGCGACCATCGCCGGCGAGCGCCTTCCACTTGCGAACGGCGCGTTCGGCCGCGCGCTCCAGTCACTGCTCGAAGGCGGCTACCTCGTGCCGGCGCCCGAAGCAGCCGTCGCGCTGACGGCGCTTGGTGCCGCGGAACGCGTCGCCGAACGCGAGCGATGGCGTGCCGTCATCCCCACGGTCCTTCGACTCGTCGACGAGCCCGAGCCGGAGAGGCGACCGGCGGCCACCGTCGCTGAGGCCGCCACCGTCGAATACCGCACCGCCATCGTCGCCGAGTCATATCTCGACCGCGTCCTCGTAGGGGCCCTGCGCGAGCGGGTGGCGCAAGCACGTGACGGTGGGAGAGCGTTCACTCTTGTGCTCGGCGTCGCCGACGTCGACGCGTCGTCCGAGGCGACCCGACGCGCGATCGTTCACCGCTGCATCCGCGCCACGCTCGGCGGCGCCACGACCCTCTTCGGTGGCGACGCGAGCGCATTCCGCTACGGCGACTCTGGCGTCGCGCTCATCGCGCCGATCGTTGGCGACGAGCGACGGGGGGCGCGCATCGCGACGCTGCTCCGCGCGCGCCTCGACGAGCTGCTGCGGACGATGACCACCAGCGTGCGCACGTTCACCGGGTCCCGCTGGCGGGTCCGCATCGGCGACGCGACGTGGAGTGCCGACCTCGTCACGACCGGAGCCGTGTTGCGGCTCGCACAGGACGCCCTGGCGCGCGACGCCGCGGAGCGTCGACCCGCCGCCTAACGCTCGGCGCTAGGCATCGAGCAGGCCAAGCTCGTTCGCACGCACGACCGCCTCGAGTCTGGAGTGCGCGCCAAGCTTCTCGAGCACCTGCTGCACGTAACCCCTCGCGGTGTTCACGCTGATGCCGAGGCTCTCCGCGATATGTCGGACGTCGTTCGCCTGCGCCAGAAGCGCGAGCACCTCGCGCTCCCGCGGCGTGAACTGGGGCGTCGCGCGCTGTCGGTCAGCACCTTTCCTCACACGCTCACGCCCCAGCTGCAGCAGGCCGACCAACTCCGCGCGCGGCAAGAGCATCTCACCGGACGCGGCCCGACGGATCGCGCTCACGATCTCGACCACCGGCGTCGTCTTCATCAGGTAGCCCGATACGCCCGCTTCGACCGCCGCGACGAGCTCCTCCTGCGTCATCGCGCCACTGAACATGACCACGGAGGTCCGTACGCCTGACGTCAGGATCGCCGAAGCGACGACGACGCCCGATTCGCCGGAAAGGTTCTGGTCCATGAGGATGACGTGTGGCCGCCGCTCCGTCGCGATGCGCCGCGCGGCCGTGCCATTGTTCGCGATCTCGACCATTTCGAAGTCCGGCTGCCGCGCCAGTAGCGCTTGCAACCCCTCCGCGATCGCGAGATGGTCGTCGACGATGAGGACGCGGATGCGTTCGCTCGTCGCGTCTTCGGCCACGCCGTCACTCTAGTCCGACACATCCTCCGACCACGACCGGTACTCGGCACCGTCGCGCAACGCGCGGCCCTGACGCTGCGCGGAACGCCACACCGGACACGCGAATTCGAAATGCTCCTGGCACTCGACCTCCGGACGCGCGCGCGGCACGACGCCCGCGTGCCGGAGCGCGAAGTAGAGGTGGCACAGCGGAAGACCGACGACGTTCGCGAGGCAGCCGTCGTACGACTCGACGAGCCGCCCTCCCTCACCTTGGATGGCGTACCCGCCCGCCTTGTCGAGCGGCTCGCCGGTGCCGACGTACCGCTCGATCTGACGCAGCGAAAGCTCCCGCAGCGCGACGCGCGTGCGTACGGCGAAGTGCCGTCGCGCGCCGTTCGCGGAGATGACGGCGACCTCGGTCCGCACCTCGTGCTCGCGGCCGGAGAGGGTGGCGAGCACAGCGACCGCGTGCGACTCGTCCGCCGGCTTGCCCATTCGCTCGCCGTCGAGCTCGATCTGGGTGTCCGCGGCGAGCGTCACCTCACCGGCTCGCGCGAGCGCCTCCGCCTTCGCGCGCGCCGGAGCGGCGTGATGCGATTCGTCGACGTTCGGCGCCGTCGACTCGAATGGGACCTGCAGCAATCGCAGGAGCTGGATGCGGCGAGGCGACGAGGACGCGAGACGGAGCACCTACGCAGGGTAGACGCCCACCTCGGCGGCCTTCACCGACACCCATACCTCGGCTCGCTCGCGGAGGTCGAGGTCGCGCACGGACGAGGCCGATACCTCCGCGACGATGGGCAGCGAGCCGCCGACCGCGATCCGCGCGCGCTGGCCGAGGAGGTCCACCGAGCGGACCGTGCCGGGCCAGACGTTGCGCGGCGTGCCCTCCGGGTGCGTGCGATGGATCGCGACGGAGCGCGGATGGATCACCGCGAACACGTCCCCATCCCCGGCGTCCAGCGCGGTCAGCTGCTGGCCGCCGTCGAGCGCGATGACGCCGCCCGCGGCTCGCCCCCGCAGCAGGTTGACGCCGACGAGATCCGCGACGAAGCGCGTGCGCGGGTGACGAGTGACCTCGTCGACCGGACCGCTCTGGACGACGCGACCGCCCTCGAGGATCACCAGTCGGTCCGCGAGCGCCGCCGCTTCGAGCGGATCGTGCGTGACGAGCAGCCGCGCGCCGTCGAAGGATGCGAGATGGCGGCGGAGCTCGCGCCGGACCTCGACGCGCGTCGTCGCGTCGAGCGATGAAAGCGGTTCGTCGAGAAGCAGGAGGCGCGGATCGACCGCGAGAGCGCGCGCGAGCGCGACGCGCTGCGCCTCACCACCCGAGAGCGCGGCCGGGCGTGCGTCCGCGTACGCGCCGAGCCCGACGCGTTCGAGCCAGGCCGACGCGACCGCGTGCGCGTCCGGCCGGTGGCGCGCCCGAAGACCGAAGGCGACGTTCTCGAGCACGCTGAGATGCGGAAAGAGCAGGTGCTGCTGGAACACGATGCCGATCGGTCGCCGTTCGGTCGGGGCACGCACGCCGGCCGCGGTGTCCTCGAGCACGACACCATCGAGCACCACGCTCGCTCGGTCGGCGCGGACGAGCCCGGCGACGGCGCGCAGGAACGTGCTCTTGCCCGCGCCGTTCGGACCGAGCAGCGCCACGACCTCGCCCGGACCGGCGTCGAGGGCGGCGTCGAGGTCGAGCGTGCCCAGGCGCAGCTGGATGTCGGCCTTCAGCATCAGGACGTGGGGAGGTAGCGATCGCGCAGCGCGACGAGGACCACGAGCGAGAGCAGGAGCAGCACCAGGCTGAGCGCGATCGCGGCCTCCGGTCGCGTCTCCAGCGCGAGGTAGACCGCGAGGGGAAGCGTCTGCGTGCTCCCCGGCACGTTCCCGGCGAAGGTGATCGTGGCGCCGAACTCGCCCAGCGCGCGCGCCCAGCACAGCACCGCGCCGGCGTAGAGCGAGGGCGCGACGAGCGGGAGCGTGACGCGGCGGAACACCATCCACCGACCCGCCCCGAGCGAACGGGCCGCTTCTTCATAGCGGCGATCCATCGATCGCAGGCCCGCCTCGACGGTGAGCACGAGGAACGGCATGGCGACGAACGTCGCGGCGAGTACGGCCGCGGTGGTGGTGAACGGGATCCGGATCCCGAACGACGAATCCAGGAACTGACCGACGATCCCGCGTCGGCCGAACGCAACGAGCAGCGCGACGCCCCCGACCACCGGCGGCAGAACCATCGGCAGCGTCGTGAGCGCGCGAACGACGCGCAGTCCCGGGAACTGCGCGCGCGCGTAGACCATCGCGAGCGGAACGCCAAGCAGGATCGAGAGCGCCGTCGCGGAGAGCGAGGTCACGAGCGAGAGCCCGGCGGCGGTGAGGATCTCGGGCGACGTGAGCGCGCCCACGGCCTCGGCCCACGGGAAACGCACCAGCAGACCCGCGAGCGGCAGCAGAAAAAGCGCCGCCGCGAGGACGGCGAGGAGCGCGAATGGTCGCGGGATCGGCTCGCTCCTCACGGGCGTGCGAAGCCGAGGGAATCCAGCACGCGCTGACCGTCGGGGCCGAGCAGGAATCTCACGAAGAGCGACGACAGGCGCTGATTCCGCGAGTCGCGGAGCGTGGCGACTGGATACCGGGCGACGACCTGCTGCCCTTCGGGGATGTCGACTCCGGTGACGCGCCGCGCGGCGGACATGACGTCGGTGACGTAGACGATGCCGGCGTCGGCCTCGCCCAGCGCGACCTTGTTCAGCACCGCGCGGACATCGAGCTCCTGGCTCGCCGGAACGAGCGTCACGCCCGCTTTGTCGAGCGCTTCAAGCGCGTAGGTGCCAGCAGGAACGCTCGGCGCCGCGAGCACGACGACGAGGTCGCGGCGCGCGAGATCGGCCAGCGACGCGATGCCCTTCGGGTTGCCGGGCGCGACCGCGATCTGCAGCCGATTCGTGGCGAAGACGGTGGCCGATCCGTCCACCAGCCCCGCAGCCGTGACTTTCCGCATGTTGACGTCGTCGGCCGATGCGAACACGTCCGCGGGCGCTCCGTTCACGATCTGCGTCGCGAGCGTCGACGACGAACCGAAGTTGAAGCTGATGTGCGCGCCGGGGTAGCGGCTCGTCAGCTGGTCGCCCACACGGCGGAACGCGTCGGTGAGCGACGACGCGGCGAAGACCGTGATCGTGCCGCTCGGCGGCGCGGTCGAATCCGACGTCGACGACTGGGGCAACCCGCCGCCGCACGACGCGAACACGAGCAACGCGGCGAGCAGCATCGACGGCGGCCTCATCGCGGCAGCTCGATGACGACGTTCGTCGCCTTGACCGCGGCGACGACGCGCACGCCCGGGGCCAGGTCGAGCTCGTCCACCGCCTCGCGGGTCAGGAGGGAAACGAGGCGGTATGGTCCGGCCTGGACCTCGACCTGGGCCGCGACGCGATCCTTCACCACCCGGGTCACGATGCCGGCGAGCCGATTGCGCGCCGATGATTCGCCGGTCAGACCCTTGCCCACGCGACGCGAGCGGGACGCGAGCAGCGCCGCGACATCGACGGCGGCGATCAGGCGCTGACCGCCCGCGGTCCGGCGCGCGCGCAGCTCTCCGCGGTCGATCATGCGGCGGACGGTGTCCGCGCTGACTCCGAGCATCGCGGCGGCCTCACCGATGCGATAACGCGACGGCACCGCAGGAATCCTAGCAGGTGCAAGGTTCTTGATGGCTAATGACCGCTGGCGCGAGGCTCTTGGCGTCGGTGGAGCGCATCGGGCGCCCCTCCTAGACTCCTGGCGATGCCCACCAGTCCCAGCGCCGCGCGCGCGGCGGTCTCGACGCTCACCGTCGACGAGGCGCAGAGCCGCATCCTCGCGCGGATCGCGCCGCTCGAGCCGACGGAAGTCGGCCTGCTCGACGCGCTCGGTGCGGTCCTCGCCGAGGACGCGACCGCCGATCGCGACGTGCCGCCGTTCCGCAACTCGGCCATGGATGGCTACGCGGTACGCGGCGCCGACGTGCGGCAGGCCGGCGTGACCCTTCGCGTCGTCGGCTCCGTCAGCGCGGGCGCGCTCCCCGAGCGCACGGTTGGCGCGCGCGAGGCGATGCGCATCATGACCGGCGCGCCGATGCCCGACGGTGCGGACACCGTCGTGCGCGTCGAGGACACCGACAACGGCGTGGAGGTCGTGACGATCAACGCGGTGACGCCGGAGGGGATCGCGGTCCGCCAGGCGGGCGAAGATCTGCGACGCGGTGAGACCGTGCTCGCGCGCGGGACGGTGCTGCGCCATCCCGAGATCGGGGTGCTCGCCTCGATCGGTCGCGCGAAAGTGCGCGTCGTGCGGCGCCCGAACGTCGCGGTGCTCTCCACCGGCGACGAGCTCGTCGATATCGACGAAGAGCCGGGCCCAGGGCAGATCCGCGACGCGAACCGCTACTCGCTGGCGGCGGCGGTGCGCGCCAGCGGATGTGCGGCGTTCGAGCTCGGCATCGCCCGCGACTCGGCCGACGACCTCCGGCACGCACTCGGGAACGCCGCGTTCGGCGACCTGGTCGTGACGAGCGGCGGCGTTTCCGTCGGGGACCACGACCACGTGAAGCCGGTCGTGGACGCGATGGGCCAGATGGACTTCTGGTCGATCGCGATCCGCCCCGGGCGCCCGCTCGCTTTCGGCGAGCTACGCACCAAACGAGGCGCCGTTCCGATCTTCGGTCTCCCCGGCAATCCGGTGTCCGCGCTCCTCACGTTCGAGGTGTTCGTCCGTCCCGCACTTTTGAAGATGGCGGGCCGCACGAAGCTCCACCGCCCACGCGTCGAGGCGCGCCTCTTGGATCGGATCGACAAGCCGACCGGCCTGCGCATGTTCGCGCGCGGCATCCACGACGCAGCCGCGGGCACCGTCCGCTCGACCGGAGCGCAGGGCTCGGGGATCCTGCGTTCGATGTCGCTCGCGAACTGCCTCATCGACCTACCCGAGGCCGCTTCCACCGCGGCGCCGGGCGACACCGTGAGCGTGCTGCTGACGGACCGGATGGAAGATCACTAGCGTGCCGGTACGGAAGCGCGCGCACGCGGCACCCGCGACCCCGGCCAAGACGCTGACCCACCTCGACCAGCGCGGCGCCGCGCGGATGGTCGACGTCGGGGCGAAAGCCGTCACGGAGCGGCGCGCCACCGCGCGGGGAATGCTCGTGCTCTCGAGCGAGACGCTCGCGCTCGTGCGCGACGGTCGCACGCCGAAGGGTGACGTGCTCGCGAGCGCGCGCCTCGCCGGCATCATGGCCGCGAAGAAGACGTCCGAGCTGATCCCGCTGGCGCATCCGCTGCCGATCACCCACGCGAGCGTCGACCTCGTCATCGAAGCGAAAGGGATCGCCATCGAGGCCACGGTCGCGACGACCGCGCAGACCGGCGTCGAGATGGAGGCCCTCACGGCGGTGACGGTCGCCGGCCTCACGCTGTACGACATGCTGAAGGCGGTCGAGCGCGGGGCCAGGCTCACCGACATCCGACTCGTCGCGAAGAGCGGCGGGCGGAGCGGGGAGTACCGCGCCGAGTGACCTCCGTGCGCGCCGCGATCATCACCGTCAGCACCAGAGGCGCCGCCGGCGAGCGAGCCGATGAGAGCGGCCCGGCGATGCGCGATGCGCTCACCGCCGCCGGTCACGCGGTCGTCCACGCCGAGCTCGTGCCCGACGACATCGGCGGCGTCGCCACCGCGATCCTGAATGCCGTGCGCGCCGGCGCCAACGTCGTGCTCACCAGCGGGGGCACGGGCCTCTCGCCCAACGACGTGACGCCCGAGGCGACGCGGCGCGTCATCGACCGCGAGGTGCCTGGGATCGCCGAGGCGCTGCGCGCGCGATCGCTGGAGAAGACCCCGCACGGCATGCTCTCCCGAGGCGTCGCCGGCGCCGTCGGAGCGACGCTCGTCGTGAACCTGCCGGGCTCGCCACGCGCGGTGCGCGAATCGCTGGAGGTGCTGCTGCCGGTCCTCCCCCACGCGATCGAGCTGCTCGCCGGCGACAGCGGTGAGAGCGGACACGCGCGCGGCCGCGCCTGACGACGTGAAGCTCGCGGTCGATCCGGACGTCGCCGCCGCGCTCGCGGCGCGCCGCGCGGTCGTCGCGCTCGAATCGACGGTGATCGCGCACGGCCTTCCCCGCCCGCAGAACCTCGCGGCAGCCCGCGCCCTCGAAGAGGAGGTGCGAGGCCTCGGCTCCACGCCGGCGACGATCGCGATCGCGGACGGCCAGGCCATCGTCGGCGCGGACGACGCGTTGCTGACGCGCCTCGCGGAGGACCTGTCTGTCGCGAAGGTCTCGCTGCGCGATCTCGCGCCCGTGCTGGCGCGTCGCGGCCTCGGCGCGACGACAGTCGCTGCGACGGTGGAGATCGCGGCCCGCGCCGGCATCGCGGTGATGGCGACCGGTGGGATCGGCGGCGTGCATCGGGGCGGCGAACGTTCCTTCGACGAATCCGCCGACCTCGAGGCGATCGCGCGCCATCCCGTATGTGTCGTGTGCGCGGGCGCGAAGCTGGTCCTCGATCTCGCGCTCACGCTCGAGCGCCTCGAGACGCTCGGTGTGCCCGTGGTGGGCTACGGCACCGACGAGCTGCCCGCGTTCTACGTGCGCTCGAGCGGGCTGCGCCTCGAGCATCGCGTCGAGGACGCGCTGGCCGCGGCGCGCGTCACGCGTGAGCAGCTCGCGCGCGGCGCCGGGATCGTGATCGCCGTTCCGATCGCGGCCGGCGACGCGCTCGACCGGCGCGAGACCGAGGCCGAGATCGCGCGCGCGCTCCAGGCCGCTGAGCGGCAAGGCGTCCGCGGCGCGGCACTGACGCCGTTCCTGCTCGGGCAGGTCAGCGAGGCGACCGGCGGGCGCAGCCTCGCGGCGAATCTGTCGCTGCTGCGCGCGAACGCGCGGGTCGCGGCGCAGATCGCTCTCGCGCTCGCGATCTAGACGAGCGCGTTCGCGCTCAACGTGTTCGCGTCAGGCTCAGCACCCAGTCGAACAAGAGCGGCGCGAGCAAGACCACGATGAGAACCCAGCCGAGCCAGCGGTAGCGGCGCGGTCGCGGCGGCGGCGGTCCCGCCGAAGCGAGCGCCTCCCGTGCGTGCTCCGCGTCCGTCTCCGGAACGAGGAGCTCGAAGCCGCCGGTCGGCGCGATGACGCGGATCGGAACGGCCGACCGCGGCAGGCCCAATGAAGCCTGGAATCGCACGCGCGCCGCGACGCCGAGCGAGCGCAGGTATCCCGCGGCGGTCTCGGCCTCGAGCTCGTCCTCGTATCGCGCGGCGACCGTCTCGACCACCGCTAGCGGCGGGCGTCGAGCCCCAGCGTCTCCTGCATGCGTACGTAACCGACGACGGCATCGCGGAACAGGACGCCGACGAGCGAACCGTGGTCGACCACCGGCAGGAGGGGAACGTCCCCGCCGCCGAAGCGCTCGATCGCCGCGACGATCTGCTCGTCCGGCGTGACCGTCGCGACCTCGGACACCGGCGTCATGACGGCGTCGACCGACGTCGTTGCCCATTGATCCTGCTCGACCTTCCGCAGATCGGTGATCCTCACCAGACCGACGAGCCGGTCGTGCGCGACGATCGGGATCGCTTGAAGATTGTTCGGCAGCACGACGTCGCGGATCAGCTGTCCGATCGAGATGCCGGCCGGCGCTGAGCGAAAGTTGGTCGTCATCAGCTGAGCGACGCGAACGCTCCCGACCGCGGCGGTGACGCGCTCCTGCTGGAGCGCCTGCGACGCCGCTCCGTACAAGAAGTAGGCGATCAGGAACATCCAGAGACCGGTCATCGCTTCGCCGTCGAGCGCGCGTGACACGCCGTAGACGACCATCAGTCCGGCGACGAGCTGCCCGCCCCGCGCGGCGATCCGCGTCGCGGCGACGCGATCGCGCGCGCGCGACGCCCTCGACGGGCTGGAGCGACGGCACGACATCGATGTTGTTCGTGACGAGCTGTTGAACGAGGAACGCGAGCGCGCCGATGGTGAGGCTCGTGAGGGGGCCGGCCGAGGCCATGAAGAACTCTGCCCTCGCGCTGGGAGGCTCTTTCGTGAGGTTCGCAACACCGCCGAGCAGGAACAGCGTGATCGACGAGACCGACATCTTGAACTGGCGCGCGACGATGGCGTGCGCCATCTCGTGCAGCAGCACCGAGGTGAAGAACAGGAGAGCGGCGATCGCCGAGATGAGGAACGTCTTCTGCTGGGACCACTGCGGGTACCAATCCGGGAACACTTGATCCGCGAGCGACAGCAACACGAGGAGGAAGATCAGCACCCACGAGATGTGAATGCGGATATCGATGCCGAGAATGCGCGCGACGCGGAACGATCCGGGCACGTGCCGAGCATAGCCGCGATGTCCGCGCGATACTTGAAGCGGATGAGGACGATGTTGGACCAGCGCCAGCGACGCAGCGGAGGGTGACAGAGCTAGCCACGGGGCGCTTCGGCACGCTGGAGATCCATCCCGACATCGCCCGCGCGATCGACGAGCTCGGTTTCATGGCGCCGACGCCGGTGCAGCAGGAGGCCATCCCGGTGCTGCGCGCCGGGCGCGATCTCTTCGCGCAGGCGCAGACCGGGACCGGCAAGACCGCGGCGTTCGCGATACCGATCATCGAGCGCATCGACCCGGACGAGAAACGGCCGCAGGCGCTCGTCGTCGTGCCGACGCGCGAGCTCGCAGTCCAGGTGACGCGCGAGTTCGGCGCGCTCGGGAAGTTCCGCCACACGCACGAGGTCGCGATCTATGGCGGCGTTCCGTACGGCCCGCAGGAACGCGCGCTGAAACGCGGTGTGCCGATCGTGATCGGTACGCCCGGCCGCCTCCTCGATCACATCGATCGGGGCACGCTGCTGCTCGACGGGATCCGCGTCGTCGTGCTGGACGAGGCCGACCGGCTGCTCGACATGGGCTTCGCGCCCGACGTGCGCAAGCTGCTGCGCCTGTGTCCCATCAAGCGGCAGACCGCGCTGTTCTCCGCAACTCTGTCGGGCGAGGTCCGCGACCTGGCGCATCGCTTCACCAAGGATCCGGCGCAGATCGCGATCGATCCGGGTCAGCCCAACCTCAACGCGATCGAGCAGGTCTACGTCGAGGTCCTCGATCAGGACAAACCGAGGGCGCTCGCCGAGCTCCTGCGGCGCTGGGAGACGGATCAGGTGCTGGTGTTCCGTCACACCAAACGCGGCGTGGACAAGCTCTATGACGACCTGAAGCGGCGCGGGCAGAAGGTCGCGGCGATCCACGGGGATCTATCCCAGCGTGAACGCGAGCGGACGCTCGATCAGTTCCGGAGCGGCGACATCAAGGTGCTGATCGCGACGAACCTCGCCGCGCGCGGACTGCACATCGAGGACATCAGCCACGTCATCAACTACGACCTGCCCGAGGACGCGGATACGTTCACCCACCGCGTCGGCCGCACCGGCCGCGCCGGCGAGGCCGGCGTGGCGGTGACGTTCGTGGGCGAGTGGGACATCGACGAGTTCGAGCGCCTGCGCGCCAAGGCAGGCGTGCCGTTCCGCCGCGAGGTGATGGAGCTCTACGGGCGCTAGCCGCCGTTGGCGCTGCTGCGCAGATGCGTGAGGGCTGCGTGTTCTGCGCCGTCGTCGGCGGCGCGGAGCATCTCGCGGTCTATCGCGACGATCACGTCGTGGCGTTCCTCGACCACGCTCCGGTCTTCCCTGGACACACGCTCATCGTGCCCGCACGGCACTACCCCACCATCGAAGACATGCCCGAGAGCGAGATCGCGCCACTATTCCTCTTGGCGCGCCGTCTCTCGATCGCGTTCCGCACCGCGCTCGGCGCGGACGGCTCGTTCATCGCGGTGAACACGCGGATCAGCCAGAGCGTGCCGCACGTCCACGTTCACGTCGTACCGCGGCGCAAGGGCGACGCGCTGTTCTCGCCGGGCCACGGAATGTGGATGCGACGCCGCTACGCGGATGGCGAAGCCGAAAAGATCGCGGCAAAGCTGCGCGCGGCGCTCGAGAGCCCGGCTCCTTAGCCGACGAAAGCGCGCGCGGTCTGCTCCCACAGGTCGCTCATGAGTCGGAGCGTTTCCTGGTCCACTCGCTCGTCGTTCCCATGGAACATCTTCGCGAACTGCCCGAATGGGATCTTCTCGCTCATGAGCCCGTAGCCGTACGACACCACTCCCTTGCGGCGGAAGAAGCGCGCATCCGTCGCGCCGACGATGAGGAACGGTACGGTCGTCGAGTCGGGGATGAGCCGCTTGGTCACGCTCGTGAGCGTGTCCCACAGCGGTGTGCCCAGCGGGGACGAGCTCGCGGGGTTGCTTCCCTCGTGCACGACCTCGACGTCCTTCCACAGGTCGCCGATCGCATCGCGCAGCATCTTCCGCACCGCGTCGGGGTCGTCACCGGGCAGGGTGCGGATGTCGATGTCGACCTCCGCGCTGTCGGGGATCACGTTCACCTTCACGCCGCTGTGCGCGATGTTCGGGGAGAACGTGGTGCGGGTCGCCGCGTAGAACATCGGCTGGGCGGCCTCGGGCGCGCGCTCGAGCGCGACGTCGAACGCCGTCGGATTCGTGAGCGCCATGCGCTCGACCGTGCCGAGGTCGATGCCCTCGACGAACGAACGCCACAGCTCCTGGAGATGGAGCGGGGCCTTGTACCGCGCGACGCGCGTGATGATCTCGGACGCCTTCACCAGCGCGTTGTCCGACTTGAACGGCATCGAGCCATGCCCCGGAGTGCCCTTCACGCGGAGGCGCGTCCACTGCGAGCCCTTCTCAGCGGTCATGATCGGCAGCTTCGCCCCCTTCCCCATCGGGAAGCGGGCGCCGCCGAACTCGGTGACCAGGTAGTCGCTCTTCACGTCGTTCCAGGCGTTCTCGGTCAGCCACTGCGCGCCGTACGTGCCGAGCGCCTCCTCATCCGCGACCGCGGAGTAGATGAAGGTGCCCTTCGGTCGGAAACCGCTCGTGAGAAGATGTCGCACCGCGACCGCCATCGATGCGGTGACGTCGAGCATGTCGACGGCGCCGCGGCCCCACACCTCGCCGTCGATGAGCTCCGCGCCGAACGGATCGTGTCGCCACCCCGACCGCGTCACGGGCACGACGTCGGTGTGTCCCATGAAATGGAGCGACGGCGCCTTCGGGTCAGTGCCTTCGATCCGCAGGACGAGGCTGCCGCGACCGGGCTGCGGCTCGTAGCGCTTGATCTCGACGCCCGGCGCCTGCAGGTAGCTCGCGAGCGTGTCGACGCTGCGCACCTCGTGCCCAGACGAGGGCGTGCCGTCGTTCACGCATTCGTTCCGGATCAGGTGCTGCAGGAGGTCGGTCGTCTCCTCCACTGCGCTCGCCACGCCGGAGACTCTAGCGAGCCGTCTTTGCGGGCGTCGCCTGCCGCGCGAGCTCCGCTCGGACGACCTTCGTCGCCTCGACGACGACGCGGCACTTCTCCTCGGACTCCTCGACCGTGCGCGTCTTGAGGCCGCAATCGGGATGCGGCAGGAGGCGCTCCTTCGACACGTAGCGCAGCCCCTTGCGGATCCCTTCCGCCGCCGTCGCGACCGACTCCGTGTCGTGCGAGTGCACGTCCACGATGCCGATGGCGAGCTCCTTCGTGAACCGATCGCGGTCGAACAAGTCCAGCCAGCGGTATCCGTAGTTCGCCATCGCGAGGTCGAGCTGATCGACCGGGAGCTCGAGGACCTTCGGATAGATGGCGGCGAAGTCGCCGTAGCAGATGTGCGAGATCGTCTTGGCGGTGAGGTTCTGCGTCACGACGCCCATGGCCTCGATCGCGATGTCGATCTCCTCGGGGCGCGCGTGGATCGCGGGCTCGTCGATCTGGATGTAGCGCGCGCCGGCGGCCTGGAGATCCTCCGCCTCTTGGCGCACGACCTCCGCCAGCGCGAGCGCGGCCTCGCGACGCGTTCGGTATGCCTCGTTGTACGACCAGTCGAGCAGCGTGTACGGACCGGTGAGCATGCCCTTCACCGGGCGATCGGTGAGCGACTGCGTGAAACGGAACCAGTCGACGGTCATCGGCTTCGGACGCCGGACCGGCGAGGCGATGATCGGCTTGTGGTAGTAGCGGTTCCCGTAGGAGCGCACGAGGCCGCCGATGCGGAAGCCCTCGAGACGCTCCGCGAAGTACGCGACCATGTCGCCCCGGTACATCTCGCCGTCGACGAGGATGTCGATGTCGAGGCGCTCCTGCCGTCGGATCCACTCCTCGGTGGCCTTCCGCTCGAGCTCGGTGAGCTCGGCCTCGCCCAGCTTCCCGCGCGCGTTCGCATTGCGCGCCTTCTGCAGGTAATCGGGCTTGCCGAACGACCCGACCGTCGTCGTGAGCAATACCTGATCGCTCATGCCTTCACCCCTCCCGCCGCGTGCGCCGCGGTGACCAGAGCCCTCAGCTTCTCTACGGCGACGGTGTGCGGCAGGTATTCGAGCCCGGTCGTCGGGGCCAGCCAGAGATACTCGGCGGGGATCCTCTTGAGCGCGGCGTCGATCAAGCGGACCAGCTCGCCCTCCGTCTCCACCCGCGTGTTGCGCGCATCCACGATCCCGAGGACCACCGTCTGACGGAGGGCGTTGAGCTTGTCGAGCGCGTGCGTCTCGCGGCTCCGGACGTCGATCCCGATCTGCGCGACCGGGAACGCGGCGAGTGCGTCGAGCAGCGGATCGGCGGGAAAGAAATAGGTCTGGAGCGCGAGCGGCACGCCGGTCGCGGCGAGACGCTCGATAGCGGCACGAGCGATCGCGAAGTGCTCCGGATGCGCGACGAGCGCCGGCTCTTCGACGTCCACGAGCGTCGCGCCCGCGGCGCCGAGCCCACGGATCTCGGCGGCGATCGCATCGGCGACCGCGAGCGTGCGGTCCTCGAGCGAGTGGTAATGGCGATCCTCCGCCAGGGTCGCGAACGTGAGCGGTCCGCACACCGCGGCCTTGAGCTGCCCGCGAGCGACGCCTCGCGCGAATTCGAAGTCGCGGACGAGCGTCCTTCCGTCGGTCGTGATCGGTCCGGTGATGACCGGCTGCCGGAAGTACGTGTTGTTGTCGTAGAAGCGCTCGAGCGGTCCGCGATCGCAGCCCTCCCACGCGCGCGCGAACGGAGCGAGCATGTCGTCCCAGCGGACCTGACCATCGTTGACGACATCCACACCGACCCAATCGAGCTCGCCGATCGCCCACCGCGTGCTCTCATCAAGCACGCCGGAGAGGCCGCCCGAGTCGAGCTCGCCACGGTCGTGACGGTGGAGCGCGCGGCGCAAGTCCTGATGCTCGTCGGAGATCTTGGGGTATGCGCCGATCACGGTCGTCTTCATGGCTTCGACTCCTTCACCTTGGGTCGTGGCAACAGACCCGCGCGCTCGGCGACGAGCGCGACCGCTTCGGGCCATTCGATCGCGTAGAGGTGTACCCCGCGGACACCAGGGAGAGCCCGCAGCGACTTCACCATCTCGACCGCCATCGCCAGGCCCTCCTGCTCCGCGTCGGCGGCCTTCCTCAGTCGATCGACGATCTCCTGGCCGAGCGCAACGCCGGGCACGCGTCCGAAACGCTCGGCCTGTTCGACCGAGCGAAGCACGAGGACGCCGGCGAGCACCGCCGCCTCGCGTCCCCCACCGACGCGCCGCAGCTCGGCGAGCCACTGGCTGAAGGTCGCAAGGTCGAAGACCGGCTGCGTCTGGAGGAAATCCGCGCCGGAGGTGACCTTCTCGACGGTCTTCTCGAGATCCGCGGACATCGGCTTCGCGAACGGCGATGCGGTCGCCCCGATGAAGTACTCGGGCGCCTGACGGATCTCGTCGCCCGACAAGAACTTGTGCTCGTCGCGCATGGTGACGGCCATCTTCACCAGGCCGATGCCGTCGAGATCCTTCACGTACACCGCGTCGGGATGGTTCCCGTGCTTCGGATCATCGCCGCTCATGAAGAGGAAGTTGGAAAGGCCGAGCGCGGCCGCGCCGAGCAGGTCGGCCTGCAGTGCGATGCGGTTCCGATCGCGTCCCGTGATCTGGACGATGGGCTCGACGCCGGCCTCGCGGACCAGCAGGGCGGCGGGGATCGCGGCCATCGCGGCGACGCTGCGATTGCTATCCGTGACGTTCACGGCGTCGACGCTCCCCTTGAGCACGGCGGCGCGACGCTTCACGACCTCGCCGGACGCGCTCTTGGGCGGGTTGAGCTCGGCGGTCACGACGAACTCGCCCTGCCGGAGGAGCGATGCCAGGTTGCTCAACAAAAACGACCTCTCCCTATTCAAGAGAAGTCGCCCTTGCGGGTCGACCCTCTCTCATCTTTCCCTGTTCGTCAGGGCCGGAGTTGGCACCGTAGCGGGCCTCCGCTGGTTGCCGAGGCGTCATCGGGCCGTTCCCTCAGCCTCTTCTGGATGAAAAAGGGATCGCGTCTTTGACTTTTGCCGAATCGTAGCACGTACACTCACCGTTCCCATGACCGAACGGCTCGTTGACCGGACCTTGCGCGCGTTCAGCGACGAGCTGTCCTCCGATGCCGCGGTCCCCGGCGGAGGCAGTGCCGCGGCCTATGCCGGTGCGCTGGGAGCGGCCCTCGCGGCGATGGTCGCGCGGATCGCCGCGCGCAAGTCCGAGGACGTTTGGTTCACCGACTACGTCGCGGAGATGGAGAACCTGCGCGCCGACTTCCTGCGCCTCGTGGACGACGACAGCGCCGCCTACAGCGGCGTTGCGGAGGCGATGAAGCTGCCGAAGACGAACGACGAGGAGAAGCGCGCGCGCACCGAACGGATCCAGTCGGCGCTGCTCGCGGCATCGCGCGTGCCGCTGGAGGTCGCGAAGACGAGTCGCCGGCTCCTCGACGCATGCGAGCGTGGGATCGCGCGGGCGACGCCCGCGACGGCGAGCGATATCGGTGTCGGAGCCCTCATGGCCGAGGCCGCGCTGCGCGGCGCGTCGCTCAACGTGATGATCAACCTCGCCTCCGTGAAGGACCCCGCGCAGGTCAAGGCGCTCTCGGAGGACCTCGACCGCGCGCTCGACGGTGCCGAAGCGCAGCGCAAGCGGATCACGGACTTCGTCGAGACGCGCATCGCGCGCTGATGCGACTGCTGCACGGACGACCGCTCGCGGAGCGGCTCGCCGCGCGCTCGCGCGAACGTTCCGCCGCGCTTCTGGGCCGAGGCATCCATCCGGCGCTGACGGTGATCTCGGTTGGCATCGATTCCGCCGCGAACACCTACCTGCTGCGCCTGGTGCGCGGAGGCGAGGCTCTCGACATCACCGTCCGCGACGTGTCACTCCATCGCGACGCCACCGAACAGGCGGTCAGCGCGGAGCTCGACCGCGCCAGCCGTGACCCCGCCGTCCACGGCGTCCTGCTGCTGACGCCGCTCCCGGGAAAGCTCGACGAAGCTCACCTCGTCGACCACATCGCGGCGCAGAAGGACGTCGAGGGTGTGAACCCGTACAACGTCGGGCTGGCGCAGGGCGGCCGCCAGCGGTTCGTCCCATCGACCGCCGAGGCGATCGTCGAGCTCTTGAAGTTCCACGACATACCGCTGGCGGGCGCCGATGTCGTCGTCGTCGGACGCAGCACCGTGGTGGGCCGCCCGGCCGCCGCGCTGCTCTTGAACGAGGACGCGACGGTCACCATCGCGCACAAGCGCACGAGCGACGTCGGCGCACTCACCCGGCGCGCCTCGATCGTGGTCGTCGCGGTCGGCCACGCCGGGTTCCTGACCGGCGCGATGATCTCGCCGGGCGCGACCGTCGTCGACGCGGGCATCAACATGACGCCGGCCGGGATCGCCGGCGACGCCGACGCCGACAGCGTCGCGACCGTGGCTGGGGCGCTCAGCCCGGTGCCCGGCGGCGTCGGCACCGTGACGACGGCGCTGCTCCTGCGGAACGTGCTCAGCGCCGCGGAGGCGCAGACCGGCGACGGTTAGCGCGCGAGGGGCGGTCCCCTCATCGCTTCGCTTCGACGAAGGCGCTGAGCGAGCGTGTCGCTTCGAATGCGAGCGTCGCGAAGCGCTCGGCCGCGGCGAGATCGCCGCGAGCCTTTGCCGCCCGGCTGAGCCGCATGAGAACGTCCGCGAGCTCGCTTTTCCGACCGAGACCGCGGTAGATCTCGGCTGCCTTCCGGAGCTCGGCGCCCGCCGCGTCACGTTCGCCGCGGTGCGCGAAGACCTGTGAGAGCGCGACGCGCGCGCCCGCGACCGAGTCCTGGCTTCCCTGTGCCGTTCCGAGCTCGAGCGACTCCCGCGCGATGCGCTCGGCGGTCGGCCAGTCGCCAAGCTTCGCGGCGCATTCGGCCTTGGTGTTGAGGTAGTGCGCCATGTACACCGTGGGGCCGGCCATCCGCCCGAGCTCGATCGCGCGGTCCGCATGTTCGTACGCAGCGTTCAGGCGTCCCCCGTCAGCGGCGAGCACGGCGAGCATGTTGTGCACGATCGCCGTCGCCGCGAGGTCCTTGCTCACCTCGCTCGTCGCGAGTGCTCGTTGCAGATATGTCGTCGCGGCCTCGAGGTCGGACTGGGCGCGATGCGAGACCGCGAGCGCGTAGTAGATCGCGAACAGCGATGTGAGGTCGCCGACGTCCTGCGCCCATTCGAGCGCGGAGTTCAGGTAGCCGAAGGCCGCTTGCGGCTCACCGAGATCGACCGACACCGCACCAAGCGCCTGCAGGACTCGGACGCGGAGGAGTCGATCTCGGTCGCTCGCGCGCTCGAGCGAGCGGAGCAGCGCCAGGAACAATTCACGTGCGCGCCGCGAGTCGCCGGTGCCGCGCGTCGCGGCCGCGAGCTCGTAATCGATCGCGTGGGCGAGACCGTCGTCGCTCAGTGGGATCACGAGGCGCTGCGCTATCGTCAGATCGCGAAGCGCGTCGCTCTGCCGCTCGATGAGGTTGAGCGCCCGCGCGCGCGCGAGATGCAGGCGGCACCGCTGGCGGGTCGATAGCGCGTCGCGCTCCAGAAGCTCGGCGGCGTCTCGGAGGCAATCCGCCGCGGTCGTTCGCGATGCGAGTGCCGCGACGCGCTCGACATCGAAGTCCAGCTCGCGGCGGGCGCGCTCGAGCCCGGCGTCCTCCAGGAAATACGACGACGGTCTTGCGAGCTTCGCCGCCATGTGCTCGAGCGACTTCATCGCCGGCCGGATCTTGCCGAGCTCGATCGCGCTCACGTGAGCGCGCGTGTAATAGGGAGCGCCAAGCTGCGCCTGACTCAAGCCCGCGGCGACGCGTGCCTCACGCAGCCGCTGTCCCAGCCGGCTGAGCGCCGGCGATTCCGGGGCGACGCGTCGCTTGCGGGTGCGCGTTGGCACGGCGCGAGACGCTACCCTCGGCCTTGGGCCGCGTCAACTGCAAATCGACAGTCGAGCGGCGACGCCGAGCGGCAGCTTGTAAATGAGGACTACAGCCGCACGACGGGCGGGTTCGCCGGATCCTCGAAATGCGTCGTGTCGATGAAGCGCAGCTTCCCAAGACGACGGTCCATGAGCACCGAGTGGGTGCGCGCGCCGCCGGCGAAGAAGCGGACGCCCTGTAGGAGGTCGCCGTCGGTCACGCCGGTCGCGACGAATCGCACGTCCTTCCCGCTCGCCAGATCGTTGGTGCGGTAGATGCGGCCGTCGTCGACGACGCCCATCTTCTTGGCGCGCGCGCGCTCCTCGTCGCTGCGGAACTTGAGACGCCCGAGGATCTCCGCGCCAAGACATTTCAGCGCAGCAGCGGCGAGAACGCCTTCCGGCGCTCCGCCCGTGCCCATGACGGCATGAACGTTGGTCCCGGCCACGGCGACGGAGATCGCGGCCATCAGGTCACCGTCCTCGATGAGCTTGATGCGCGCTCCCGCCGCGCGAACCTCGGCGATCAGCTCCGCGTGACGTGGCCGATCGAGGATGACGACGGTGAGGTCGTCGACATCGCGGCTCAGCGACTTCGCGATGATCCTCAGGTTCTCCGCCACGGGGCGGTCGAGATCGACCTTGCCCGCGGCCGGCTTGCCGACGACGAGCTTCTCCATATAGGTGTCGGGCGCGTGAAGCAGGCCGCCTTTTTCCGAGACCGCGATCGTCGCAAGCGCGTTCGAGCGTCCCTTCGCGACCGGGTTCGTGCCCTCGAGCGGATCGACGGCGATATCGACCTCGGGGCCTTCGCCGCGACCGACCTTCTCGCCGATGTAGAGCATCGGCGCCTCGTCGCGCTCGCCCTCGCCGATCACGACGGTGCCGTGGAACGCCACCTCATCCATGGCCCTGCGCATCGCCTCGACCGCCGCCTCGTCGGCGCGGTTGTTGTCCCCGTGGCCCATCCAGTGCGCAGCCGAGATCGCGGCGGCTTCGGTGATGCGCACGAGCTCGAGGCTGGAGGTCCGATCGGTGGGGATCGGCGGGCCGAGCATGGGGCTAGACCCTACCGGCTTCCCCGCGCCGGTGCACGCCCGCGGGCGAGCCGCTCCGCGGCCGCCTCGATGCGCGGCAGCGGATCGGCCATCGCGGCGTCGCGCTCCGCCTCCGACTCGCCCGCGAGCGTCTCGATCGCCTCGATGCCCGCATCGCGCATCGCCTGGTGCCCGTCGCCGATGATGCCCGCGACGGCGACGACCGGGACGCCGCGACGTTTCGCCGCGACGGTCACCCCGTGGGTCAGCTTTCCGTAGACGCTCTGTCCGTCGATCCGGCCCTCGCCCGTGATCACGAGGTCGGCGCCGACGAGCCGCTTGTCGAATCCGACCGCGTCGAGGACGAGCGAC
>VBEZ01000222.1 GCA_005882255.1 Chloroflexota bacterium
ACCGACGGGCTCGGCTACGCCGCGTTCGTGGATCTTGCGCCAGGCCGCTACAAAGTCTTCATCCCGGATGACGCACGCGTGACCGGCAAGCGGGTCGAGCTTGTGGACGTCTCAGCCGGCGCGGTCGCGCGCTTCGCGATCACGCCGTTCGCCAAGGGCAATGAAGGTCGCAGGCCGCCGCAGGGGACGACGCCAGGGTTCGATCCGATGGAGGAGCAGGACCTATCGAACGGCGAGCGGTAAACAGCTTCGCCCTGGGTCTACGCCGGGACGGAGACCCTCTGGGCCGGGACGGCGGCCCTCGCTCGCCTCCCGAGGTGCTCCTGCCGGAACGGCACTTTCGCACGGCGCCGCAGATCCTCGAACGCGGCGCGCTGCGTCTCGTTCACGAACGTGAAGGCGACGCCGCGCCTTCCGGCGCGACCGGTACGCCCCGTGCGGTGCACGAACGTCTCGGCGTCCTCGGGGAAATCGAAGTTCACGACATGACCGATGTCGGCGACGTGGATGCCGCGCGCTGCGAGGTTGGTCGCGACGAGCGTGGGAATGCGGCCGCTACGGAATCCCTCGAGCACGCGCTCGCGTTCGTGCTGGCCAACATTGCCGTGGAGTGCGCGCGCCGGGCTGCCGAGGCGCTCGAGCGCCTTCACGAGCTTGTCCGCGCCGTGCTTCGTGCGCCGGAACACGAGGGTTCGTACGACGTCGTCGCGGCGCAGGATCTCGTGTAGCGCGGCGACCTTGTCGGACTCACGCACCTGGACCCAGGCCTGGTCGATCGCCGCGACGGTGGGCTCCTCGGGCTTGATCGTCACGCTGACCGGGTCCTTGGTGTAGCGGCGGGCGACGGCGCGAACGTCGTTGGTGAGGGTCGCGGAGAAGAGCGCGGTCTGCCGCGGACCCTTCAGGAGCGCGACGATGCGCGCGATGTCGGGAGCGAAACCAAGGTCGAGCAATCGATCCGCCTCATCGAGCACGAGGATCCGGATCTGCGAAAGGTTGAGCGTGCGGCGCGAGGCGAGGTCGAGGAGACGGCCCGGCGTGCCGACGACGATGTGCACTCCGCGACGGAGCGCGTCTTCCTGCGCGCGGTAGCCGACGCCGCCATAGACGGCGACGACGCGAACATTCCGGTAGCGACCGAGGGCCTCGAACTCCTTCGCGACTTGCTGGCCAAGCTCGCGCGTCGGTACGACGACCAGGGTGAACGGCGCGCCGGCACGTCCCACGACGCGCTCGAGGATCGGCAGCGCGAAGGCGCCGGTCTTGCCGGTGCCGGTCTGCGCTTGGGCAAAGAGATCGCGGCCCGGATCAATCGATTTCCTTTGCGGGCAACAAAAAAGCGAGCCGAAATGTGACTCGGCTCGCCTGCTTCTTGATGGACCCGAGTGATTTTCTGACTTCAGACTAGCACACCTATTTCGACTTTTTCGTCTCGCCCTTCTCGGCGCGAGTCTTGTTCACCGTCGCGGCGGCGATGCGCTCGGCGGTCCCTTCCGAGCGACCCTGTTGCTCCTCGCCTGCCTTGATGTGCTCGTACTGACGCTCGCGCTTCGCGCTCCAAGCTTTCTGCGGCACCACACACCTCCTGATCTCGTCCACTGCATGACGCGTGCTCGTCGCTCCCCCTTACTGATGGAGCGGCGAGGCCGCTCCAGAAAGCCGGAGCCGAAGGCGGAGGTTACAGTCGTCGCAGATGCACGTCGCCCGCTCCTATCTCCGCGCCCCCACCCTGCTCCTCGCCACCGCTCTCATCGCGGCCGCCTGCGGCGGTCCGAAGACGATCGAGTTCGCTCCTTCGCCAGCGTCGTCCGCGACGCCCGCGACCGCGACGCCACGAGCGACGCTCGACCCAGCGGCCGCCTGTGAGGAGTGCTGGCCGCTGAGCGGCCTGCCAACGGCGGCCGGCGCCGCGACGAACCGCAAGCCGCTGCTGATCAAGATCGACAACGCGCCGGCTGCCCGGCCGCATTACGCCATCACGCAGGCGGACATGGTGTTCGAGATCATCGTCGAGGGCGGCGTCACGCGGCTCGCGGCGGTGTTCCAGGCGCAGGACCCGGCGACGATCGGCGGCGTGCGCTCGGCGCGGCTGGTCGATCGCTCGCTGACGCCGATGGTGCGCGGGGCGCTGGTGTACTCCGGCACCTCCGCGTACGCCTGGTCGCTCATCAGCAAAGATGCCGACCAGGGCAAGTACGTCGAGCTTTCCGCCGACCATGCCCAGGGTTACTTCCGGGTGAACTTCCGGGCGGCGCCGTACAACCTCTTCACCAGCGCCGCGAATCAGCGCCAGAACCTGAAGCAGCTCGGGGCCGAGACGGCGAACGACATCCCGAAGTGGGGATTCCTCGTCTCTGCGGATCATCCCGCGACGCTCGCCGGTATGACCGGCGGCGTGGCTGCGACGGAGATCACGATCCCCTACCGCGCCGACACGTCGGCGGTGAGCTACCAGTACGACGCCGCGACGAAGACCTACGCGCGCTTCCAGAACGCCGCCGGGCGCGCGGTCCGCGACGTCGATGCGCTGACGAACAAGCCGGTCGCGGCCACTGACGTCGTGATCATCCAGACCGAGATCTGGGACGTGCCGGACATCGTCGACGCCGCGGGCTCGCTGTCGAACGACATGCGCATGACCGGCACCGGACCGGCGACGGTGTTCCGCGACGGCCTCCGGCAGGACGGCATCTGGTCGCGCAAGGACGACAACGCGCCGTTCACGTTCAAGAACGCCGCCGGCGAGCAGATCCTCCTGTCACCCGGGCAGCCGTGGATCCACGTGATCCCGAACGAGATGAAGGTCACCTCGCAATAACGCCCCACGCTAACCTCGCAAGATGATCTTCTTCAAAGGCACCCGTTCCATCGAGCCACCCGCCGAGCGGCGCCAGCTCCGCCGGGTGCCACGCGTGCTCGCTTCGTCGTTCCGCCTCGTCTGGGAGGCCGCGCCGCGGCGTTTCATGGTGAGCCTCGCGCCACAGGCGGTGAGCGCGGTCATCGTCGGCGCGCAGCTCGTCATCACGCGCGACCTCATCGCGGCGGTCCTCGCGACCGGGAGCGGCGGCGACGTTGGGCGCGTGGGGCAGCTGCTCGTCGCGACGATCGGGCTTTCGCTGCTGGGCAGCGGCGCCAACCTGGTGCAGAACCAGCAGCAGTCGCTCCTGTCGGCGATCGTCGAACGGCATACGAACTCGGTCCTGCTCGACCGCATCATCGCGATCGACCTGAAGCGGTTCGAAACGCCGGAGTTCCAGGACCTGCTCCGGCGCGCGATGAACGCGATGGGGCGGATGATGGGCGTGACCGGGGCCGCCATCGGCCTGGTCCGCGGCGTCGCTCTGATCATCGGCGTGGCCGCCGCGCTGTACGTGCTGCAACCGGTGCTGCTGCTCATCGCCGTCATTGGATTCGTCCCGATGTGGCTCGCGAGCATGGCGACGAGCCGCACGATGTACCGCTTCTTCCGGT
>VBEZ01000223.1 GCA_005882255.1 Chloroflexota bacterium
CGTGAGCGGACCGGCATCGCGCACGTGCACGACGACGGGCAGGTCGAGCGCGCGTGCCAAGCTGAGCTGCGCGACGAACGCGGTCTCTTGCGCCTCGCGCGGCGCGCTGCGGCCGGAGAGATCGATGCCGATCTCGCCGATCGCCACGACGTGCGGGTCGTGCGCGAGGCGGTTCACCATGCCCGAGACCGCCTCGCTCCACGAGGCGGCCCGGTGCGGGTGAACGCCGACCGCGACGCGCACCGCCGGATAGCGGCGCGCGATCAGCACGTTGCGCTCGCTCGAAGCGAGATCCTCCGCACACGACAGCACGCGCTCGATGCCGGCCGCGGCCGCGCGCGCGAGCACGGCGTCGAGGTCGTCGGCGAAACGTCGGTCGTCGAGATGCGCGTGGGCGTCAATCACGCGCGGCCGGTCAGGCGGTCTTCGCTCGCTCGAGCCGCGGGAAGAGCGACGGCGCGGAGTGGATCTGCTCACCGGGCCGCAGCAGACCCCACCGCGCGACGGCCTCCCACTCCGCGGTCGCCGGCGATTCCACATCGAGCACGTCGGCGATGCGCGGGCTGATCGTCGGCATGTACGGGTAGAGGAGATACGCGACGATGCGCACAGCCTCGAGCCCCGCGTAGAGCGACGCGTCGACCTCGCCCCTCCGCGCCGTGTCCTTGACGGCCTGCCACGGCTGCGTGCGCTGGAAATGCCGGTTGGCCTCCTCGACGACGCTGAAGATCGCGGCGAGTGCGTCGGCGAAATCCAGCTTCGCGGCGGACTCGTCGTGCGTCGCGAGGGCTCGCTCGGCGGTCTCACGCAGCGCCTTCTCGGACGGACCGCCCTTACCCGGCGACGGAACGCGACCGTCGCGGTACAGCTCGACCATCTTGGTCGCGCGCGAGACGAGGTTGCCGAGCCCGTTCGCGAGATCCGCGTTGAAGCGGAGATCGAGGATCTCCGGCGAGATCGGCGAGTCCTTCGCGAAGGGCGCCTCGCGGAGGAGCAGGTAGCGCAGCGCGTCGCTCCCCCACTCGTTCGCGGCCGCGATGGGATCGATCATGTTGCCGCTCGAGCGCGAGAGGCGGCCCTGCCCCGCGTACTCGAGGAACCCGTGCGCGTAGACCTGCCGCGGGAGCTTGAACTTCTTCTCATCGGTGCCAAAGCCGATCCCGGTGACGTAGTTGATGAGCGCATCGAACCACACGTAGACGGTGTGGCCCGGCTTGTCCGGGAACGGGATGCCCCAGGTGAGGTTGCGCCGAGAGACGCTCACGTCACGCAAGCCGCGATCGAGCCAGCCGAGGACCTCGTTGCGCCGGATCTCGGGAACACAGAAATCCGGATTGTCGCGATAGAGATCCTTCAGCTTCTGTTCGTACTTGCTGAGGCGGAAGAAGTAGTTCTCCTCGTTCAAGCGCTGGATCGCGTCGGGGTTTGAGGTGTGGATCGGGCAGCGCACGTGCGGGCCGTCGCGCGATCCGTGTTCGTCGACGAGCTCAGACTCTTCGTAGAACGCCTCGCAGCGACTGCAGTACAGCCCCTCGTACTTGGAGAGATAGACGTCGTCGTTCGCGATCCAGCGCCGTACGAACTCCTGCACCCCGGCGACGTGGTCGGGATCGACGGTGCGGATGAAACGGTCGTACGAGATGTTCCAGAGGTCGGCCATCTGCCGGAATTCGGCGGCGTACTTGTCGACGAGCTGTCGCGTGGCGATCCCCTGCTCCTTCGCGGCCTGCTCGTTGCGCGTCGCGTTCTCGTCGGTGCCGGTCAGGAAGAACACCTCGTCGCCACGTTGACGATGAAAGCGCGCGAGGGCGTCGGCACCGGCGAACTCGTACCCGTGATGGAGCCCGGGCCGGTCGTTCACGTAGGCAATGGCGGTCGTGACGTAGAACTTCATCGGAATTTGCTCGGTATTCTAGGTCGACATGCCGCTCGTCGACCGACGTTGAATCGCGCTGCGGTCGCGGTCCTCACGCGCGCCCTGCTGGTCATCTTCACGTTCATCCTCATCGTCGTCCTCGCACAGATCGCGCTCGTCGCCGCGCGCACCCGCTTCGATCACGCGCCGATCGGCGACATCCTGCAGCAGGCGTGGGAAGGGACGCAGGACTATTTCTCGAGTCTCTTCCAGGGCTCGCTCGGCGAAGCGACCTCGACATCGATCCTGGGCGGGCGGCGGCGATCGATGGGCGAGGTCCTCCTCGACGCGTATCCCAAGAGCATGCTGCTCGTCGGCCTCGCGGTGTCGCTGGCGACCGTGCTCGGGATGGCCGTCGGCGTCGTCGCGGCTGCGACGCGGAGTCGGAGGCTGCGGGCGGTGCTCGTCGGCAGCACCATGGCCGTGATCTCGCTGCCATCGTTCCTTCTCGCCATCCTGCTCATCCTGCTGTCGGCCGAGATGGTGCGCCGATACAACATCCGGCTCTGGCCCAGCTTCGGCTTCGGCGTCGACGACCACCTCATCCTTCCGACGCTCGTGCTCGCCGCGCGCCCGTTCGCGCAGATCGCGAGCTTCGCGTTCGTCGCCGTCGACGAGGAGCTCGGCGCGGACTATGTGCGGACCGCACGGTCCAAGGGACTGCTCGAGCGCGTCGTGATCGGCCGCCATGCGCTCCGCAACGCGCTCGTGCCGATCCTCGGAGCGATCGCGGCCGCGCTCTCGATCGGACTTTCGACGCTGCCCGTCGTCGAGGTGTTCTTCTCGTGGCCCGGTCTTGGCTTCTCGCTGCTGCAGGCGATCCAGCGTTTTGATGCGGCGACGGCGGGCACACTCCTCGGCGCGCTCGTCGTCACGATCGCGATCGTGCGGTTCGCGCTGGACGCGGCCGCGTCGCGCCTCATCCACGCGTCCACCGGAGCGGCGTCCTGATGCGACGGGCGCTCACGTGGCAGCTGATCGCCGGCGCAGCGATCATCGGCGGCTGGATCGTCCTCGGCGTCGCAGCGCCGCTCCTCACGAACGTCGATCCCCTGAAGAGCACCACGCTGATCATCGACGGCCCGCGTTCGGTCCTCGCGCCCTACGACCCCGGGACCTACGGCTACCCGCTGGGATCTGACCGCAACGGCCGTGACCTCTGGGCGGGTGTCATGTACGGAGCGCGTGCGACCCTGGGGATCGCGTTCATCGTGCTCGCGGTGCGGCTCGTCGTCGGTACGACGCTCGGCGCGGTCGCAGGTTGGTTCGCGGGTTCGACCGTCGACCGCGCGGTGTCAGCGCTGATCGACGCGTTCGGCGCCTTCCCGACGGTCCTCTTCGCGATGCTCTGGATCTTCGCGTTCGACATCCGTTCTCGAGGCCGCGCGCTCGCTGGGGCTCTCCGAGTTCGCGGTATTCGCGCGTCACGTGCTCCCGAACCTGCTCCCGATGCTCGCGGTCGCCGCGGCGCTCGAGGCAAGCGCGATCCTCCTCGTGCTCGGCGAGCTCGGCTTCCTCGGCATCGTCGTCGGCGGCGGGCAGAACGTGTCCACCGACGTGACCGGGCGCGGCGGCGGCACCGAGTTCATCTTCGCGACGACCGAATGGGGCGCGACGTTGGCCCAGGGAAAGTTCGAGATCTACCGCGCCGCGTGGATCGCGCTCGTACCCGCGACCGCGTTCGCGAGCGCGATCCTCGGCTTCAACCTCTTCGGGCATGGCCTCCGGAACTTCTTCGAGCGCGCGCCCGTCGCACTGGGCCGGCTCCTCTCGCTGCGCACGGCGGCCCTCGTGATCGCGGTCTTCGTCGCGTTCCGGCTCGCGAGCCCGTACTTCGGCCCCGCCGGCAGCTTCGTCGCGGTCGCGCGCGAGTTCGACGCGGCGCGCGCGCGAGCGCACGTCGACTGGCTCTCCGATCCGGCGCGCGCCGGGCGATACACCGGCTCGGCGGGATACAACGACGCGGCGCGCTACGTAGCGCACGTCGACTGGCTCTCCGATCCGGCGCGCGCCGGGCGATACACCGGCTCGGCGGGATACAACGACGCGGCGCGCTACGTCGCGGACCAGTTCAAGTCCATCGGGCTCGAGCCCCTCGGCAGCGATGGCACGTACTTCCAGAACTGGGGAACGAACATCGTCAAGCTGACCTCGATGCCGGTGCTGGAGCGGGTCGGCGAGGATCCGAAGACGTTTCAGCCGCGAGCGGATTTCAGTGAGCGTGTCGGCGGTCGCGCCGGCAGCGGCACCGCCGAGGGCAACGTCGTGTATGTCGGTGGTGGGATCCGCACGCAGGAGTACAGCGACTATCAGGGCACGCATCCCGAAGGGAACATCGTGCTGATCGCCGGCCCCACGCAGGGCGATCCCATCGACGCCGCGATCCGCTCCGGCGCGAAGGCCGTCATCTTCGTCTCCGCGCCCGATCGCGGCATCATCCGGCCGTCCTACCTCGCGTTCTTCGAGAAGGACACCCTTCCGGTCATCACCGTCAGCGAAGCTGTTGCCGACGAGCTCATCGCGCCGTCGGGAAAGCACATCGCCGATCTGCGCAAGACGCTCGAAGAACGGCGCCGCCGCTCGGACCAGCGTCCGAGCCTGATCCGCACCGCTCCTGAGCCGCTCTCGTTCGACACGCCCACGCGGGTCCACATCGAGGTCTCGCTCGGGCCGCTCGAACCGATCCGCACGATGAACGTCGTTGGCATGCTGCGCGGGAGCGATCCGGAGCGGGCGAAGAAGTTCGTCATCATCGGCGGACACCTCGACGGCGTTGGCAGCGATCCCGATGGGACGGTCTTTCCCGCGGCGAACGACAACGCGTCCGGGCCCGCCGTGACGATCGAGGTCGCGCGCGTGCTCGCCGCGAAGAAAGCGATGCTCAAGAACTCCGTGATCTTCGTGGCGTTCTCCGGCGAGGAGGAGGGACTCGTCGGCTCGGAAGCGTTCATGGCGAATTCGGTCACGACGCCGTACCGCGCCGACAACATCGTGGCCTTCGTCGATCTCGATATGGAGGGCTGCTGCGGCGGCCTCGCCGCCTCCGACGAGAACTTCGAGCTGCACCAACGCCTGAAGGCCGCCGCGGATCGCCTCGGGTACGACCTGGACTACACGCCGGGCGTCGGCGGAAGCGACCACATCACCTTCCTGCGCCGGCGCGTGCCCGCGGTCATGATCTCCGGAACAGACCTCGGCCCCTTCCACACCGTCGGCGACAGAGCGACGACGGTCGATCCCGCGCGGTTACGCGCCTCGGGCGAGCTGGTGCTGCAGTCGGTCCTCGAGATGGCGGGGACGGGATGAAGCGTCTGGTCCTGGCCGCGCTGCTCGTCGCGTCGTGCGGGCCCGCGACGGTCAGCGCGTCGCCGACGCCGCGCGCGTCGCTTGGCGCCTCGGCGTCCGCGGCCGTTGCAGGCACGGGTGTGTTCGACGGCGCCCGAGCACGGGAGCACATCGCGTACCTCGCCGATCCGGCGCGCGGCGGACGTTACAGCGGCTCGCCCGGCTACCTCGATGCGGCGGCGTACGTCGCGGACCAGTTCAAGGCGATCGGTTTGGAGCCGCTCGGCGACGGCGGCACGTACTTCCAGCGCTTCCCGATGCCGCTGGTCGATCTCGCCGCGACGCCGTCGCTCACGCGCACCGGCGCCGACGCGAAGTCGTGGACGCACCGCGTCGACTTCACCGAGAGCGTCGGGGGGCGCTCGGGCAACGGGACCGCGGAAGCGCCGGTCGTCGTGGTCGGCGGCGCGGCGAAAGGGAGCGGCCAGGACGACTTCGCCGGCGTGACGACGCGTGGCCGTATCGCGCTCGTGACGGGACCGACGGCCGGCAGCGTTGTCGAGACCGCGTTCGCGGAAGGCGCGATCGGCGTCCTGATCATCGGCGATACCTCGATCCGCTACTCGTTCATCCCGCACTTCTTCGCGGACACGATCCCGGTGCTCGTCGGCGGACACCTCGATGGCGTCGGAACCGATCCGAGCGGCACGGTCTTCAGCGCCGCGAACGACAACGCCTCCGGGCCCGCGGTCACGATCGAGGTCGCGCGCGCGCTCGCGCCCAGACGCGCCGAGCTTCAACGCTCGATCCTCTTCGTCGCGTGGGCCGGCGAAGAGGAGGGGCTGCTCGGCTCGGAGGCCTACGCCGGGCGTATGGCCAGCTCCCCGGGGCGGGTCGAGAGTCTCGTCGCGTATCTGAACCTCGACGTCATCGGCTGCTGCGGCAACACGCTCGAGGCGTCAGACGAGAATGCGGCGCTGGCGGACCGGATCCGCGCGGCAGCAACGCGACTGGGCATCCCGTTCCAATCGATCCGCGGTGGGGGCAGCGATCAGACCACG
>VBEZ01000089.1 GCA_005882255.1 Chloroflexota bacterium
TGGCCCACGCCGCAGCCGAGGTCGAGCGCACGCTCGCTGCTCCGGGGCGCAGCGACGGCGACGAGCCGCTCGAGGTCCTCACCCGACGCGTGCGTCGCGCTCGACACGTACGCGGCGGCCGTCCTGCCGAACTGCGCGCGTGCGTCTTTCACAGCTCTTTCTCGAACTCGACCGTCGTCGCGCGCGTGTAGCCGTTCGCCTTCCAAAATTCCATCGCCGCGGCATTGTCGTTCCACACGATGAGATTCACCTTCGGGCACCCGCGTTCGCGGAGCCGCTGCTCGATCGTGCGCACCAGGCGTCCTCCGAGTCCGTGGCGGCGCTCGTCCGCGCGCACCGCGACGTGATACAGCCAACCGCGACGACCGTCCCAGCCGCCGAGCGCGGTCGCCGCGAGCCCCTGGTCGTCGAACGCGAGCAGGAACAATCCGGGATTGCGTTCCGCGAACGCGGCCAGCGAGCGGTCATCGTCGCCCGGACGGATGCGGATGCCCGACGCCTCCCAGAACGCGCGGACCGCTACGCCGTCGCCCGCGCGGAACTCGCGCACGTCCACTTCTCCATACTGCCCTGTCGTGCGCGTCGGTCGTTTCCAGGTCGAGATCTTCAGCGACGGCATCCTCCGGCTCGACGGTGGCGCGATGTTCGGCATCGTTCCGAAGGCGCTGTGGGATCGGGAGAAGCCGGCGGACGAACGCAATCGCGTCGCGCTGGACATGAACTGTCTGCTCATCCGGGACGGAGCGGGGAACGTCGTCGTGGTCGAGACCGGTGCGGGACCGAAGCTCACCGCCCGCTCGCAGGAGATCTTCGGTATCGACGAGCCGCCGCGGCTCCTGGGCGAGCTGGCGCGGCGCGGCGTGCGACCGGATGAAGTGACGCTCGTCGTGAACACCCATCTCCACTTCGATCACGCCGGCGGCAACACCTATCGCGACGGTGAGAAGCTCGTCGCCACATTCCCGCGCGCGTCGTACGTATTCCAACGCCTCGAGTGGGTCGATGCGAACGCGCCCAACGAGCGCACGCGCGGCTCGTATTTCGCCGACGACTACGCGCCGCTCGAGGCCGCGGGCAAGCTCGAGCTCATCGACGAGAGCGTCGAGATCCTGCCCGGGATCCGGCTCGATCGGATACAGGGCCACACCCGCGGCACGCAGACCGTGCGCGTCAGCGACGCGGGCGAGACGCTCTTCTTCTCGTCCGACTTCATGCCCGACCGCCACCATCTCCGCCTCCCGTGGATCCCGGCGTTCGACCTGTTCCCGCTCGAGACCCTCGCGGCGAAGAAGGCGATCCTGCCGCGCGCGGTCAGCGAGAAATGGATCGTCGGCTTCACCCACGACCTCCCGCGCTTCGGACGGATCCTCGAGCGGGACGGCAAGCTTCGCTTCGACGAGGTGGCGGAATGACGGCCGCGTCGACGGTCATCGTCGGCGGCGGAGTCGTCGGGTGCGCCGCGGCCTTCTTCCTGGCCGAGCGCGGCGAGCGCGATGTCGTCCTCCTCGAGCGAGGCCAGCTGGGGCAGGGGACGAGCAAGGGCGGCCTCGGCGGCATCCGCCACCAGTTCGACGACGAGCTCGATGTCCGTCTGTCGAAGCTGGCGGTCGCGTTCTGGCGTGCCTTCGAGGACCGCACCGGCGCGAGGCATGACTTCCAGCAGCGCGGCTATCTCTTCATCGCGGAGACGCGGGAGGGTCTCGAGCAGCTCCGCGCGCCGATCCCGCTCTACGAGCGCATCGGCGTGAACGTCGAGATGATCGATCGTGCCGAGATCGAGCGTCTCGTGCCGGGGATCCGCACCGACGATCTCGCCGGTGGCCGCTTCGGCGCGGAGGACGGCTACGGCGATCCGATCCAGGCGCTCGCGGGCTTCGCCGCATTCGCGCACCTCGGCGGAGTGAAGATCCGCGAGGACATCGCGGCACTCGAGGTCGTACGTGAGAGGGATCGCGTCACCGGCGTGCGGACGAGCGAGGGTCTGATCTCGTGCGACCGCGTGCTGCTCGCGACGGGCTGCTGGACCGCGTCGCTCGCCGCGACGGCCGGAGTCGCGGTGCCGATCTGGCCCTACGCCCGGTCGATCATGGAGTCGCGTCCGTTTCCCGCGCTGTCGCGCGTTCCGATGACCATCGAGCTTGAGTCCGGTTTCCATTTCCGCCCCAAGGGCGCGGCGCAGCGCTTCGCGATGCCGAACCTCACCGGCGACGGTCGCGTGGAGAAGGGTCCCACCGCGCCACCCAGCGGGTTCGTCCCCGGCGAGTTCGCACCGCTCGTCGTTCCGTCGTCGCTCGAGCCGTGGGTCCGCGCCCGTGCCGCATGGCGGCATCCGCTCTTCGCCGACCTCCGTATCACCGACTCATGGTCCTGTTACTACGAGATGACGCCCGACGACCATCCCGTCGTCGGCGCGGTGCCCGGCGTCGCGGGCCTCTACCTCGCGGCGGGTTTTTCGGGTCACGGGTTCATGCACGCCCCTGCCACGGCGCAGCTCGTCGTCGAGGAGATGCTCGACGGGCGGGCGCACACGCTCGACATCGGCGATCTCTCGCTCGAGCGCTTCATCAGCGGCCGCAGGCCGTTCACGGCGACGGTGCTCTGACCGGACCCGGTACGCCTCGACGGATGTATTAAGAGGTAATGCCGCGCTCGGATCGCCGGCCCTTCGTCTGGGGTGTGGTGTCCCTCGTCGCGACCGCGCTGCTCGTCGTGTGGCTCACCGACTTCGCGATCAATGCCGCGCCGCTCGGCGACCTGACGCTCGGCCTGCTCCTCGCGGGCCGCGCGCCGTTCCAGGGACTGTCACTCCCGGAGGCGGTCTGGACCGCGGTGAGCCGGAGCGCGATCCTGGTCGGCGCGGCGCTCGCGATCGCGATCACCGTCGGCGTCGTCGCCGGTGCCGCGTTCGCGTTCTCACGGTGGCGCGCCGTGCGAGCGGCAGCGTGGGCCGTCGGGACGGTGGGCGCGTCGCTGCCGTCCTTCTTCTGGGCGATGCTCCTGCAGCTGTTCGTCGTCCTGGTCTACCTGCGCACGCAGCGCCTGCTCGCGCCGGTCTCAGGCGGATTCGGCGTGGACCAGCACCTCATCCTTCCTGCGATCGCGCTCGCGATGCGGCCGGCGGCGTACGTCTTCCGCACGACCGCGACCGCGCTGGACGAAGCGCGCCACGCGCCGCACGTCATCACCGCCTGGGCGAAGGGACTCGGCCCGCCGCTCGTCGCGCGGCGCCACGTCGCACGCAACGCGGCGCCGGCGGTACTCGCCGGCATGGCGCTCGGCGCGAAGACCGCCCTGTCGAGCCTCGCGATCGTCGAGTTCGTCTTCACGTGGAACGGCGCCGGGTACGCCTTCATCCTCTCGGTCGCGACGGGCAACGTCGCGTTCGCGTCCGCGATCGCGCTCGTCTTCGCGGTCGCGCTGACGCTCGTGGGCGGCGTGGTCGCGCTCGCGACCCGCGCGGTGAACGTGGGCGCGCGATGAGACGCGGGGACGCGGGACGGATGCTCGGCAACGTCGCGCTGATCATCGGCCTACTCGGGGTCGCCGCTCTCGGGGCCATCGCGCTGTTCGGTCCGCTCCTGAGCGCGGCCGATCCACAGGCGCAGCGTCTCGTCCTGTTCTACCCGGACGGAACGTTCAAGGTACCGCCGACGCCGCCCGATGCGTACTACCCGCTCGGGACCGATCCGCTGGGGCGCGATCAGCTCGCGCGGATCCTGTGGGGCGCACGGCTGACCTTCACCGTCGTGCTCCTCGCGCTTCTGTTGCGCGCGTCGCTCGCGCTGGCCTTCGGCGTCGTCGCGGGCTGGCGCGGCGGGACGTACGTCGACGTCCTCATCACGTTCGTGACGAACGCCGTCGCCGGCGTACCGCAGCTGCTGTTGGCGCTGCTCGTCGCGGTCGCGCTGCGCGAGTACGCGATCCTCGGGTTCGTCGTCGCGCTCGGTTGCGTCGGTTGGGCCGAGGGCGCGCAGTTCGTCCGTGCGGAGGTGATGCGCATCCGCAGGGCGCCGTACGTCGAAGCGGCGACGGCGCTCGGGACGCGGACCCGCGGACTCATCACGCGCCACCTCCTGCGATCGCTCGCGCCGCAGCTCTTCGGGCTCATCGCGCTCGAGGCCGGCGCGACACTGCTGCTGCTCGCCGAGCTCGGCTTCCTCGGTGTCTTCATGTCGGGCGCCGTCATCATGGTCGACAACAGCAACCGTCCGATCCTGCCGGTAAGGGACCGCGCGCCGGAGTGGGGTCAGATGCTCGCGGGCGCGAAGAGCTACGCCTTCAGCAACCAGTTCGTCGCGTTCGTGCCGGGCGTCGTCGTCGCCGCGGCGGTCTTCGCGTTCAACCTGCTCGGCGAGGGCGCGCGCGCCGCCACCGATCCGTTCTCCTCGCTGTCGTTGTCGCCACGAGCGGTCGGATCGCTCGGCCGCGCCATCCTGGCCGTCGCGCTGCTGGGCGCGCTGTTCTTCGGCGTGACCGAGGCACGCTCGACCGAGGTGTCCTTCGACGACGCGCTGCGGCTCGCGCGGGAGGCGGCCACGCGCCTCGAGCCGGGCGACGAGCTGCTTGCCGCGGTGGTGCGCTACAGCTCGGACTCGCACGCGCTCGCGAAGCCGCAGAAGCTCAATTTCTATTTCCGCTCGCACGGCATCTTCGAGATCCTTCGCGTCGGCTTCCCGGACGCCGACCAGAACGCGATGGAGGTGCAGCACGACGACGAGGATGGCGTGAACGCGCGCGTGCTCGGAAGCCTCGACGGATGGTCGGTCCCGGTCGATCGCGCCCTCACGATCGGCGAGGACCAGGGCGGCCGCGTCTTCCGCAACGGCTCGCGCGGCTGGCTCGTGCGTGTGGTTCTCGCGCACGAGACCGCTTTTCCGGTGCCGACATACCGGGTGATGTACTCGGCTCCGTCCGCCGCGGCGACGCCGAACGTGGATCTTCTCATCGACGCCGTGAGCGGCGCGTCCGACTCCCGCGAGCTTCGCTTCGCGGAGGCGACGCTGCGCGCGGAGAACGCGCTGGGCGGGCCGGTCGTGCTCACCCAGGCGAGCGGGAGATGGAGCTCGCGCAGCCCGCAGGGGTCGCCCGGCGGTGGGTTCGATGCCGACAAGCCGGTGGGCGTCTCGTACACCTTCATCCGGGCGGACCTGCCGACGGACGGGCGAAGCGCGTTCGTGGGGTTCGGCGCGTTCGGGCAGGTCGGCGTCTCGGCGACCGTCGGGTTCAGCGGCGCCCGCAGGCCGATCGGAGCCGGCGTCGATCTCGAGGCGGTCTTCGCCGCGGTCGAGGCGCAGGGCGGTCGCGCGCTGCGGGAAGGCTGGTCGCGGGAAGGCGCGACGCAGTGGTCCGCGACCGCGGATGTCGGTATCGACGCGTCCGTCTCGACGGCTCGCGTGTTCTACGGCGCACCGCCCTCGCGCCAGGCGACCTTTCGCTACGACCTCGCGACCGGGCGCGTGGAGCGCACGCCGTGAACGTCCGCGTCACGCGCTTCCTCGACGGCGCGCGCGCGGCAACGGGTCATGCCGTCATCGTCGACGTGTTCCGCGCGTTCACGACCGCGGCCTTCTGCATCGCCGCCGGCGCGCGGGAGATCGTCCTCGTCGCCGATCACGAGCAGGCGCTCGCGCTGAAGCGAGACGATCCGTCGCTGTTCCTCACCGGCGAGATCGGTGGCCGGCCGATCGCGGGCTTCGATGTCGGCAACTCGCCGTCGGCGATCGAGCGCCTCGACCTGTCAGGGCGTCGCGTCGTGCAGCGCACCAGCTCGGGAACGCAGGGCGTGGTCGCGGCGACGTCCGCACGACGCGTCTTGCTCGGCAGCTTCGTCGCGGCTGGGGCGACGGTCCGTTACCTCCGGCGCGAAGCCGATGAGGTGACGATCGTGGCGATGGGAGCGGCGGCGCAGGAGTCGTCGGAGGAGGACGAACGATGCGCTTCCTACCTGGCCGCGTCCTTGACCGGGTCACCGCTCGCAGGTCACGACATCGTGCTACGGACTCCAGCATCCGAGTGGCCCGAATGGTTTCCGCGCCGCGACGCGGAGCTCGCCCTCGAGATCGACCGCTTCGACTTCGCGTTGCCGGTGACGCGAGAGGACGGTCTTCTGGTCGCCCGGCCGGTGCGTTCCGCCTGATCGTCGCGCGGCGCTCGCCGCTACGAACCAATACTCTTCCGAGGTGCCCCGCACCGTCCTCATCACCGGCATCACGGGATTCGCGGGCAGCCACCTCGCCGAGCGCTTCGTCGCGCAGGGTGTTGTCGTGCACGGCATCGCGCACGAGGATCCACCGCATCCGCATCTCGCCGCGGTCGCGGATCGTGTGCGTATGCATCGCGGCAACATTCTCGACGCGACCGCCGTGAGCGCGGCGATCGCAGCCGCGCGACCCGACGCCGTCGTGCATCTCGCGGCGCAGGCCGTCCCGACGCTGGCGGCTCGCGATCCGGTCTCCGCGGTCCGCGTCAACGTGCTCGGCACGGCGACGCTGCTCGCCGCGCTCGACGCGCATCCCGACGTCCGCCTGGTCATGGCCTCGAGCGCCGACGTGTACGGCGCCGCCGACGCAGAGCGCGTCGACGAGCGCGCGCCGCTCCGTCCCGCGAACGTCTACGCCGCGACCAAGGTCGCGTCCGAAGCGCTCGTGCGCGAGTTCGGCGATCGTCGCCGAGCCGCGACCACGGTGCTTCGTCCGGCGAACCAGATCGGACCGCGACAGCATCCGGAGCTCGCCGCCTCCGCGTTCGCGAAGCAGATCGCCGAGGCCGAGGCGGGCGCCGCGGAGCCAGTCGTGAGGCACGGCGTGCTCGAGGCGCGGCGCGACTTCCTGGACGTGCGGGACATGGCCGCGGCGTACGTTCTCGCCGTTGAGCTCAGCGATCCTGGCGCGGCCGTATACAACGTCGGGAGCGGCCACGCGGTCTCCGTCGGGGAGATCCTCGAGACGCTCATCGCGCTCGCGCGCGTGCCGATGCGCGCCGAGCTCGATCCCGAGCGGGTGCGCTCCGGCGTGCCGGCCACGCTCGCCCTCGATGCCGGCCGCTTCCGGCAGCGCACCGGCTGGGCGCCGCGCATCGATCTGCGCACGTCGCTCGCGGACACGCTCGAGTACTGGCGCGGCCGGGTGCGCGCCGAGGTCCGCGCATGAAGATCGTGTTCGGCACCGACGGGTGGCGCGCGCGTATCGCCGAGGAGTACACGTTCGACGCGGTGCGCGTGTGCGCGCAGGCCGTGGCCCAGTGGGTCCAGAAGAGCGGCGAGGCCGGCCGCGGCGTGATCATCGGGTACGACCGCCGCTTCGCCTCGGAGCACTTCGCGGCCGCCGCCGCGGAGGTCGTCGCGGCGCACGGGATCCACGTGTTCCTGTCGACCGCCGCGGCCCCGACGCAGTCGTTCTCCTACGCGACGATGCGTAAGAAGGCCAAGGCCGGGATCGTCATCACCGCGAGCCACAATCCCTGGCCCGACAACGGCTTCAAGGTGAAGTCGGAGACCGGCGCCGCCGCGGCGCCGGATATGTTGAAGGAGCTCGAGGCCGTCATCCACCCGCTCGAGTCGCGTCCCGAGGACGTGCACCGGATGCCGTACGAGGATGCGAAGGCGGCCGGTCGGATCGAGCTGTTCGATCCCGCGCCCGATTACCTCGCGCGCGTCGCCCAGCTCTTCGACCTCGACGCGTTCCGCGGCGCGGGATACCGCATCGTGTGCGAGCCCCTCTACGGCAGCGCGAGCGGGTACTTTCCGCGCCTGCTCGGTGGCGGCAAGACGCAGCTCATCGAGCTCCACGCCGAGCGCAACCCGTACTTCGGTGGTCTCAATCCTGAGCCGATCCCGCCGAACACCGACGAGTTCCTCGCGCGCATCACGTCCGAGAAGGCCGACGTCGGTCTCGCGGTGGACGGCGACGCCGACCGCGCCGGACTCGGCGACGAGAAGGGCCGTTTCGTCACGACCCTCACGACCTACGCGCTCCTCATGTGGTATCTGCTCGAGGTCCGCAAGCTGCGCCAGCCCGTCGTGAAGACCGTGAACATGACCTCGATGGTCGACCGGCTCGGCGAGAAATACGGCGTCCCGGTGTACGAGGTGCCGGTGGGCTTCAAGTACATCGGGCCGAAGATGCAGGAGACCGGAGCGATGATGGGCGGCGAGGAGTCCGGAGGCTTCGGCTTCGCGATGCATCTGCCCGAGCGGGACGGAATCGTCGCGGACCTCTTCTTCCTCGATTTCATGCTCAAGACCAAGAAGAGGCCGTCGCAGCTCATCGCCGAGCTGATGGATCTCGCCGGCCCCTCCTTCTATTTGCGAAAGGATCTCCGGCTCGACGCCGCGACATACGGCGCCGAGAAGCCGAAGATCATGGAGCGCCTGCGAGCCGCCAAGCCGCGCGAGCTCGCGGGGCATGCGGTCAAGCGGGTCGTCGACCTCGATACCGGTGACGGCGTGAAGTTCTTCGTCGACGACGGCTCGTGGCTGTTGATGCGACTCTCCGGGACGGAACCGCTCGTGCGCGTCTACACCGAAACGCGTGACGAGTCGGAGGTCGCGCCGATGCTCGACATCGGGGTCAAGATGGTGCAGGGGAGCAAGTGATGGACACGTCGGTCATCGAATCCGTCGAGCGCATCCGCGCGGCCGACCCCGAGGACATGCTAGGGCGGATCAAAGAGCTCCCGAAGCAGATCCAGGGTGCCTGGCAGGTGACGCGCGCGGCGCAGCTCCCGCCGGCGTATGGAGACGTGCGGAACATCACCGTCATCGGCATGGGCGGCTCGGCGATCGGAGGCGATCTCGCGGCCGCGCTGCTCGCCGACGAGCTCAAGGTCCCGATGAGCGTGCACCGCGACTACGGGCTGCCCGCCTTCATCGGACGCGACTCGCTGGTGATCGCGTCCTCGTACTCGGGCAACACCGAGGAAACCCTCTCCGCGTTCGAAGAGGCACGCAAGCGCGGCGCGAAGGTGCTCGCCCTGACCACCGGCGGAACGCTGGCCACACAGGCGCGCGCCGCCAACTACCCCGTCGTCACGTTCTCGTACAAGGCCCGCCCGCGCGCGACGCTGGGCTACTCGCTCGGCCTCGTGCTCGGTTCGCTCACGCGGCTCGGGCTGACTCGCGATCTCTCAGCAGACATCGACGCCGCCATCGCCGACCTCGCGAAGCTCGAGGAGCGCGTGCACGAAGGGGCGCGGACGAACGACGCGAAGAAGCTGGCGATCCAGCTGTACGGCCGGGTCATCTTCGCGTACGGCGCGGGCGTCATGGGTGTGATGGCGCGCCGCGTGAAGGGTCAGTGGAACGAGAACGCGAAGAACTGGTCCGCGTATGACGTGATGAGCGAGCTGAACCACAACGCGGTCGTCGGCTTTCCGAATCCCCAGATCGCGCGGGAGGCCATCACCGTGCTGCTCCTTCGGAGCGATCGCGACAACCCGCGGCACAAGATCCGCTTCGACGTCACCCGCGAGCTGCTCGATCGCGCCAGCATCCAGCACAAGAGCCTGCAGTTCGGCGGCACCAACCTGCTCTCCGAGGTGCTGCAAATGACGCTCTTCACCGACTACGTGTCCTTTTATGTCGCGCTGCTGAACGGCGCGGATCCCTCGCCGAACACGGCGATCGACTATCTGAAGGACCGACTCGCCAAGGGTTGAGACGGGGCCGAGAGTGATCCACCGCGCGGCGCGCTTCGCGTTCTGCCCGCGCGATGGCACGGCGCTCGTTCCCACCCGTATCGATGGCCGTGACCGCCCCACGTGCCCGGTCTGCGGCTTTGCCGACTTCATGCACGTGCAGATCGGCGCCAACACCATCGTCGAGCGCGACGGCGGCGTGCTCCTGGTCCGCCTGAATTACGGTCCGCGGGATGGCCACTGGGCCCTCCCGGGCGGGCTGGTCGAAGACGACGAGACGCCCGAAGAGGCGGCGGTGCGCGAGACGCACGAGGAGACGGGTTTCCACGTGAGCCTGGAGGGCCTGCTCGCGAGCTGGATGCGGCCCGGTTTCCCGATCCTCGTCATCGTCTACCGCGCGCGGATCGAGCGCGGCGAGCTCCGCGTCGCGCCGGACGAGGCATCCGAAGCGCGTTTCTTCCCGCGGAGGGAGCTCCCACCGCTCGAGGAGCTCGCCTGGCCGTCTACTGCGCACGGTCTCGATGCCTGGCGGGCATACGAGCCACCCCGTCCCTAAACACCGATACCGCCCAGCGACTCCGCCTCCCCCGCGCGAGGTATCCGAGCTCACCCGACCGCCGCGATGCTCACGCGCGTGATGAGCCCCGTTGCGCGCTTCTCGTTGGCCCTCGCCGCGGTGCTGGCCGTTACCGCCCTGGTCCTCGGCGCCGGCACCGCCTACCTCATCGGGCGCTACGTCGACGACGAAACCACGGCGTTCACGCAGGACGCGGTCGCGAGCCATTTCGGCTCGGTCTTCAGCGACGACGTGTTCCAGCGTGGCCTCACGTCCGACGAG
>VBEZ01000224.1:0-2366 GCA_005882255.1 Chloroflexota bacterium
AGGCCGTGGATCGCGGTGAGACGTCCACGTAGCTCCTCTCGCACCGCCCCTTGCAGGATCACATTCCGGAAGATCGCGCTGAGCACGTCGGCCGCCTCGGCGAGGGCGACGAGTACGAGAGCGAGGGCGAACATCCCCTCGGTCATCAGGCCGAACGCCGCGATCGCGAGACCCCACGCGCAGACCGCAACGATCACCGCCATGCCCACCCGATGCACGCGGGATACCCAGCCCGACGTGACGGCGGCGATGAGCGCTCCGACGCCGGGCGCCGCGAACAGCAGGCCGAGGCCCTGCGCGCCGACCCTGAAGACCTGCTCCGCGTAGAACGGCATCAGCGCGCGCACCGAGCCGAAGAACATCGCGAGCAGGTCGATCACCATCTCCGACAGGAGCAGCCGGTTTCGCGCGACGTACGTCACGCCCTCGACCAGCGACTCGACGACCGACTGCGGCAACGCCAGCGCCTGGCGCGGCGCCTTGATGGCCACGGCCGCGGCGATCGCGGCGGCAAAGCTGATCGCGTCGATCCAGTACGCGGCCGCGACGCCGTACGACGCGATCACAAGGCCACCGACCGCCGGACCCACGACCGCCGCGGTCTGATAGAGCATCTGGTTGAGCGCGATCGCGGCTGGTAGCTCGGAGCGCTCGACGAGGGTCGGGACGAGCGCGCCGCGCGCAGGCTGATCGAACGCGGAGAACGACGCGGACGCCGCCGTGAGCCCATAGAGGACCCACAACTCGGTGAATCCGATCTGCGTCGCGAACGCGAGCGCGAGCGAGCTGATCGCAAGCCCGCTTTGGGTCGCGATGAGGACGCGCCGTCGGTCGGCGCGGTCCGCGATAACGCCACCGATGAGCGGCAGGCTGATCAGCGGGATCGCCTGGAACAGCCCGAGCAGACCGACCTGGAACGGCGAGCCGGTGAGCACGTAGACCTGGTACGGCAGCGCGACCAGGCGCATCTGCGTGCCGGCGTTCGACACGAGCTGACCGAACCACAGCAGTCGGAACGAGCGGTGACGTCGAAGCGGCGCGAGGTCGGGTAGGAGCGCGCTCGCGCGCGACACGTGCCCGCGCTATCGCGCGAGCGTGGGTCGGACCGAAAGCTTCACGTTGTTCTTCAGCGCCCGTGAGATCGGGCAGCCGTCCTTCGCGCCCTCGGCGGCCTTCGCGAACGCCGCGGCGTCGATGCCGGGCACCTCACCCTTCACCTCGAGCTCGCTCGACACGACGGTCCAGTCCTCGCCGACCTTGTCGAACGTGACGGTCGACGTCACATCGAGCTTCTTCGGTGGCGTGCCCGCCCTCGCGAGACCCGCGGACAGCGCCATCGCGAAGCAGCTCGCGTGCGCCGCGGCGAGCAGCTCCTCCGGACTCGTCTTTCCCTGTGGCGATTCGGTCCGCGCGCCCCAGGAGATGCCGAGCGCGCTGAACTTGCCGCTCGAGATCGCGCTGACCTCACCGCTGCCCTTCGCGAGATCGCCGTTCCATACCGCACGCGCCTGACGTGTCGCAGCCACCGACGCACCTCCTTGGATAAGGACGAAATCCTAGGCCGCGGCGCGGATGTCAGTCGCGCAGGCTCGGTAACCAGGTCGCTCGCGTGGACTCGTAGGTGGTGATCTCGTCCGCATGCGTGAGCGTCACCGCGATGTCGTCGAGTCCCTCGAGCAGTCGAGCCTGGGCGTGGTCGTCGAGCGCGAAGCTGGCGTGCACGCCAGGCGCTTCGACCGTCCGGCGCTCGACGTCGACCGTGATCTCGGCGCGCGGATCGCGTACTACGAGACCCAGGAGCCTCGCGACCGCATCGCCATCGATCTCCGCGGGCACGATCCCGCTCTTGAGGCAATTCGTGCGGAAAATGTCCGCAAGACGCGGCGCGATGACGGCGCGGAAGCCGGCCTCATCGAGCGCCCAGACCGCGTGCTCGCGCGACGAGCCACTGCCGAAATTCGCGCCGGCGACAAGGATCGACGCGCCCGCGTACCGCGGGTCGTTCATCACGAAGGCGGGATCGCGTCGCCAAGCTTCGAAGAGGCCCGCCCCGTAACCGGTCCGCTCGACGCGCTTCAGCCAGTGGGCCGGGATGATCTGGTCGGTGTCGACGTTCGCACGATCGAGCGGCAGCGCGCGACCAGTGACGCGGCGCACGGCCCTCATGCGAGATCCTCCGGCAGCGCGAAGTGCCCGGCGATCGCCGTCGCGGCCGCGACAGCGGGCGAGACGAGATGCGTGCGCCCGCCGGGTCCCTGCCGGCCTTCGAAGTTGCGGTTCGACGTCGACGCGCAGCGCTCGCCGGGTCCGAGGATGTCCGGATTCATGCCGAGGCACATCGAGCAGCCGGCGTCGCGCCACTCGAA
>VBEZ01000224.1:2416-3903 GCA_005882255.1 Chloroflexota bacterium
TTCGCGCACGAGCCGAGGGACACCGCGTCGACCGTTATGTCGCGGATCGGCGTGCCGGGGTGCAGGTCCATGTAGCGAAGCGCACGCGCGGCGGCCTCGCGCTGCGCGCCGTCGAGCGCATCGGGATCCGGAACGCGGTCGTCGATCGTCACGGTCTGCGCCGGGTTGGTCCCCCACGACACGTACGGCCGCAGCTCCGATGCGTCGATGTGTACCTCGCGGTCGAAGCGCGCGCCGTCGTCGGTCGGGAGCGCGCGCCAATCGTCGAGTGCGCGCTCCCACTCTCGTCCCTTGGGCGCATGCTGCCGGCGCTCGACGTACGCATACGTCGTGTCGTCCGGCGCGACCATGCCGGCGGGCGCGCCGGCCTCGATCGACATGTTGCAGACGGTCATGCGGCCCTCCATCGAGAGGCCGCGGATCGCGGAGCCGCGGTACTCGATGATCGCCCCGACGCCGCCGCTCACACCGATGCGCGCGATGATCCCGAGGATCACGTCCTTCGCCCACACGCCGCGGGGCAGCGCGCCCTCCACGGTCACGGCCATGGTGCCCGGGCGCTTCGCCGACAGCGTCTGGGTGGCGAGCACGTGCTCGACCTCGCTGGTGCCGATGCCAAAGGCGATCGCGCCGAACGCGCCGTGGGTGGAGGTGTGGCTGTCGCCGCAGACGATCGTCATGCCCGGCTCGGTGAGTCCGAGCTGCGGCGAGATGACGTGCACGATCCCCTGCTCGAGCGCGCCCATCGGGTACAGACGGACGCCGAATTCGCGCGCGTTGCGCGCCATGGCCTCCATCTGCTTCAACGAGATGTCGTCGGCCGGCGTGGCTGCGGTCGTCGGCACGTTGTGATCCATCGTGGCGAGCGTGAGGTCCGGACGCCGAACGCTTCGATGCGCGAGCCGCAGTCCCTCGAACGCCTGTGGCGACGTCACCTCGTGGACGAGATGGAGATCGACGTAGAGGAGATCGGGTTCGCCCTCGGCCCGCCGCACGACGTGGCGGTCCCAGACCTTCTCAGCGAGCGTGCGCGCGGTCACGGCGCCGAGGTGTCGAGCAGCTCTTCGGCCGGGAAACCCTTCCCGCGGATGAGCGCGAGGACGGAATCGGCGTGCGCGCGGTCGCGCGTGTCGACGATGACGTCGAGACCGACGCGCCCGATCGCGGCGTACGGGCCGAGACGATGGATACCGATGTGCAGGATGTTGATCCGCTCGGCGGTGAGGATCCCGGTGAGCTCGTGCAGCATCCCCGGCCGGTCGTCGAGCCAGGTGCGGAACGCGAGGTAGCGGCCGGCGGACGCGAGGCCCTGTTGCAGCGCCTTGCCCAGCAGGTTCGGGTCGATGTTGCCGCCGGACACGACGACGCCGACGCGCTGGCCGCCGACGCGGCCGTTCGCCTCGAGCACCGCGGCGATGCCCGCCGCGCCCGCGCCCTCGGCGAGCATCTTCGTGCGCTCGAGGAGCACCACGATCGCGCGCGCGATG
>VBEZ01000225.1 GCA_005882255.1 Chloroflexota bacterium
ATGACGTCGTCGTCGTCGAACGCATGCACGTAGGTGCGCCCGCGCTCGCGCGCGATCTCGAGCGCGACGGCGTGCGCCTCGTCGTACCCGCCGTCGGCGAGAACGGTCTCGGCGCCGCTGCGCTGGATCGCGGTGAGCTTCGCGAGCGGCACGCCCTGCGGCAGCACTACAGTCGCGGGCGCACCGACGAGCTGCGCAGCGAACGCGACGCCCTGGCCGTGGTTGCCCGCGGACGCGGTGACGACACCGGCCGCGC
>VBEZ01000218.1 GCA_005882255.1 Chloroflexota bacterium
CCGCTCATGCCCGCGCCCTGCACCGTGAGCAGCCCGAGCCCGCCGAGGGACGTCGTCGCCTTCACGACGCTGCCATCGAACACCGGATCGCCGGTGATCGTCGTCCCCGGGTGTTCGGGGGCGAACGTATTCAGGATCCGCACCGGGATGTGCGCCTCGATCGCCGGCAGCACGGTGCGCGGATGGATCACCTTCGCCCCGAAGTACGAAAGCTCCGCAGCCTCGGCGTACGACACGCGGTCGAGCGACTTCGCGCCGCGCACGATGCGCGGATCCGCGCTCATCACGCCGTTCACGTCGGTGTAGATGAGGAGGACGTCGGCGTTGAGGGCCGCCGCGAGTACCGCCGCGGAGTAGTCGGAGCCGCCGCGTCCGAGCGTCGTCGTCACGCCGTCGGCGGTCGACGCGACGTAACCGGTGATGACCGGCGTCACTCCGTCTTTGAGCAGCGGCAGGACGTCCTGATGCACGCGCACCTTCGTCTCTTCAAGAAGCGGGTTCGCGTGCCCGAAGGCATCGTCGGTGATGAGCAGTCCCTCCGCGGAGAGCGACCGCGCCTTCGCCCCACGGCCGTTCAGCAGCGCGGCGACGATCGGGGCCGAGATCTTCTCACCGTAGGTGACGATCGCGTCGAGGCTCCGCGGTGTGCATTCGTGGAGGATCGCGACGCTGCGGAGCAGCGAGATCGTGCGCTCGGTGAGGTCGGTGATCTCGCCGAGCACATCGCCGCCGCCGACGCCGAGAAGATCGGCGACGAGGTTCGCGTGCGCTTTCGCGAGGTCGCTCACGATCCGTTCGGCCACCGAGGCCTCGCCGTTCGCGGCCTCGCGCGCCGCGGTGTGCAGCGCATCCGTGGTCCCCGCGGTCGCCGAGACGACGACAACGCGGTCCCCCTTCGTGTCGCCGACGATGCGCGCCACGCTCTCGAGCGCGGTCGGTGAAGCGACCGACGTCCCGCCGAACTTGAGGACGGTCCGCGTCAACGCATGGCCCGCGCGATCGCGATCACGTCGCCGAGTATGGCCGAGGCGGTCGCGTCGCCGCCCGCGCCCGGTCCGCTGAACACGAGACGGCCCGCGAGGTCGGTCTCGATCGTGACGACGTTCGTCGGCCCGTCGGCGGCGCCCTCGGGCGAGGCGATCGGCACCTCCTCCGGGCCGACGCGTGCCTTCGTCGCGCGCTCTCCGAAGTCGGCCGTCGCGAGATAGCGGACCTTCGCGTCTCGCGACGACGCGGCCTTGACGGTGTCGGCCGACAATCCGCGCAGCGTCGTGCGCCGCACGTTGTCGGGATGGAAATGGCGGCCCTCGAGCAGGCTGATGAGGATCGAGAGCTTGTAGGCCGCGTCGAAGCCGTCGACGTCCGCCGTCGGGTCGGCCTCGGCATAGCCTTTCGCGATCGCCTCCTCGAGCGCCGCGTCAAATCCAAGCCCGGATTCCATGCGGGAGCAGATGTAGGTCGTCGTTCCGTTCAGCAGGCCGCGAACGACGCGCGGACGCGAAGCCGCGAGCATGCGCGTGGCGGCGATGAGCGGGATCGCGGCGGCGACCGCCGCCTCGAACCGCAGCTCGCGCTTCGCGAGCTTGGCCGCCTCGTGGAGCGCGTTCCACTCCTTCGCGACGAGCTCCTTGTTCGCGGTCACGACGTGACGACCGCGCTCGAACGCCGCGAAGTGGAGGTCGCGTGCGGGGGATGTCCCGCCGATGACCTCGATGACGATGTGGATGCCCGGATCGTCAAGCAGCCGGAACGGATCGGTCGTGACCGCGAGATCGCCCACGTCGCGTGCCTTGCGGCGGTCGCGCACCGCTGCGCCGACGAGCCGCAGCGGGCGGCCGGCGGCCGCGTCGAGGCGTTTGCCGCGATCCGCGAACGCGCGCGCGACTGATGAGCCGACCGTGCCGAGCCCGAGCAGCGCGACGCCGACCTGCGTGCTCACGGCAGGGTCACCCATGCGACGTAGCCGACGACCGCCGACCGGATCCGTGTCAGGCCGTGGCGCGCGAACACCTCTCGACACTCGGCCTCGAACGCATCGGCGC
>VBEZ01000219.1 GCA_005882255.1 Chloroflexota bacterium
GCTGCGCCGCTGCATCTCCGCGGGTGAGTCGCTGCCCGCGCCGCTGTTCGAGCGCTGGCGCGCGCGCTTCGGCCTCGAGATCCTCGACGGCATCGGCTCGACCGAGATCGGCTACATCGCCATCTCGAACTTTCCCGGTCGCGCGCGGCCCGGCACATCGGGTCAGGTCATTCCTGGCTACGAGGCACGCGTGCAGCGCACCGACGGCGAGCCCGCCGCTGTCGGTGAGATCGGCGATCTGCTGGTGCGCGGTCCCTCGACCGCGGCCTTCTACTGGCGACAGCGCGCCGCGACGAAGCACACCTTCCGCGGCGAGTGGGTGTTCACCGGCGATCGCTACTCGGTGGATGCGGACGGCTACTACACCAACCATGGTCGCTCCGATGATCTGCTCCGCGTGAGCGGCCACTGGGTCTCACCCCTCGAGGTCGAGTCCGTCCTCCTGCGCCACGCGGCCGTACGTGAGTGCGCGGTGGTCGCGCGGGCCGACGGCGACGGGCTCATCAAGCCGTGCGCGTACGTCGTCTGTGCCGAGGGCACGGCCGCGGCGCCGGCGCTCGCCGACGAGCTCAAGGCGTTCGTGAAGGATTCGCTCGCGCCCTACAAGTACCCGCGCTGGGTCGAGTTCATCCCCGAGCTGCCCAAGACGTCGACCGGCAAGATCCAGCGCTTCAAGCTGCGTCAGACCGCGCCCTGACGGCCCTCGCTCGGGTGGTACGCGACCTGCATGGAAAGCCTCCGCAAGCCCGCCATGGGAGGTTTTCACATGGAACAGAGCAATTCGTCCGGGATCATGGCCGTGATGGTGGTCGCGCTCGTCGCGATCGTCGTCGTGTTCCTGCTCGTCAGCGGCGTCCTCGCGCCGCAGGGCAGCGGCATCAACATCCACCTCTAGCCGCATCGCGCGGGCGGGCCTCGCGGCCCACCCGCGCGGTCTAGGTCAAGGGCACTCCCCCGCGTAGCGGGTGTCGCCGAATTCCGCGAACGTGATGGCCTGCTTGGTGAGCTGGTACGTCACAGCGATGTTCATCTCCACGTCGAAGCCCGACTTCGATAGGCAACCCGTCCCGTAGCCAGGCTTGATGCGTTCGATGAGCTTCACGACGAGCGGCCGGTCGAGCCCGGCGAACTGTTCCGCGGTCTTCGCGTTCTTGAGGACCGTGTCGGCCAGCGCGTCCGCGGTGCTCGCCGTGATGAACGCCAGCGCCTTCTGATGCGCGGTGACCATCCGCTTCACGAGGTCGGGCTTTGACGCGATCACGTCTTCGCGTGTCATCAGCGCGAACCCGAGCGCGTGATCGGATCCGACCCACTCCTGATGCGCTTTCGGGTCCCAGATCGACACGAGGGCGAAGCCAGCCGCGGTCTCGAGCACGCGGCTCGTGATCGGCTCCCACGAGCTGATCGCGTCCACCTTGCCGCTCTGCAGCGCGGTGTAGATGACGCTCGGGTCGCCGCCGAGTGTGACGATATTGACGTCCTTGTCGGGCGTGAGGCCGGCTTTCTTCAGGTAGACGTTCGCCATCGCCCAGGAGCCGGAGCCAGGACCGGTGACCCCGATATTCATGCCCTTCAGGTCGGCGACGGTCTTGACCTTGTCCTTCAGCTGCGTGCGCACCAGCAGGCTGAAGATCTCGCGATCGTAGGTGGAGACGACGGCCTTCCAGGGTGAGCCCGCGAGCCGGGCGATCGGGTCGTGCACGAATGCGAACAGCCCGAAGTCGTACTCCTTCGCGATCACCGCCGCGCGCAGTGTCCCGCTCGAGCCGAGGACGATATCCGTGACTTCGATGTTCTCCTCGCCGAAGTAGTCCTTCGCATACCCCACGAGCGTCGCGAGGTTGAGCTCCGTCGACAGGACGCTCGTCAGCTTCACCTGATCCTTTGGCGGCCGGGGCGTTGCGGACGCACCGGGGCTGGCCGCCGTCGTTGCAAGGGGCGCGGCGGCGGGTGCCGGGCCGCAAGCGCCAAGGAGCAATGTGGCCGTGAGTGGGAACGCGAGAGCGTTGCGGATGTTCGCGAACATGATCGACCTCCTCCTACCTATGCCACCAGTGCCGAAGTCGGACGCCAGCGGAGCAGACGGTCCTCGACGCGTTTCGCGAGCTCGACGAGCGTGACGGCGATCGCCATGAGCAGCAGCAGGATCGCGTAGGTGCGGTCGGTGTCCAGCAGGCCCGTGGAAATGGCCATGCGATAGCCAAGGCCAGCGGTCGAGCCGACGAATTCGCCGACGACCGCGCCGGACAGAGCGAAGCTCACGCTCGTTCGGAGCGCCGCGAAGATCCAGCTG
>VBEZ01000220.1 GCA_005882255.1 Chloroflexota bacterium
AGGGGCCGGACGAAGTGGACGAGTGGATGCGGCGCGGCTTCAGCGTCTCGTTCGCCGGCACGCTCACCTATCCGAAGAACGACGCCCTTCGCCGCGCCGCGGTGCGCGTTCGTGCGGACCGCCTGCTGGTCGAGACGGATGCTCCGTACCTCTCGCCGCAGGCGCGTCGCGGGCAGCGAAACGAGCCGGCCTTCGTGGTCGACACCCTCGCGCTACTTACCGAGGTCAGGGCAGAAGAGTCGGCCGCCCTCGGTCGCCAGGTGACCGAAAATGCCCGGAAACTCTTCGGGATCCGCTTCTAGGGAACACAACCGAGCCCGCCGTCGTATCTATCACCAGCAGACGAAAGGCTGGTGAAGGTCATGAAGCGCTCCTGGCGTGTCGTCGCGCTCCTCGCGTTCGTCCTCGTGCTCGCTGCGGCGTGCAGTGGCAGCGGGGCCTCGCCGACCGCGGGCCAGCAGTTCAGCAACATCGGGAACAACCTGGGCGACAGCGCCGCGAAGGGTGCTCCCGCGGCCATCCCCGCTCCTCCAGGCGTGGGCACGACGCCCGAGAACGGCATCCCGACGCTGGTGACGAACCCGAGTCGCAACCTGATCCTCACCGCCAATGTCTCGATGAAGACGGGGGATCCGTGGGCGACGGCGGACAAGGCACGCGCCATCGCGAACGGTCTCGGCGGCGACGTCCTCGCGATGAGCCAGACCGGCCAGGGCGAGAACCGCAGCGCCCTCATCACCGTCCGCGTCCCTTCGGATCGCTTCGATGAAGCGCTCCGCCAGCTGAAGCTGCTCGACGGTGAGGTCGTGACCTCGAACGTCGACGCGAAGGATGTCACCGACCAGTTCACCGATCTGCAAGCGCGCCTCCTCGCGAAGCAGGCCGAGGAACAGCGCTACCTCCAGCTCTTCCCGCAGGCGAAGACGGTCGACGAGACGCTGAAGATCGACGCGGCGCTCGGCAACGTGCGCACGCAGATCGAGCAGCTGCAGGGTCAGCTCAACCTCATCAAGAACCGCACGGACTTCTCGACGATCACGATGTCGATCGCGCCGCTCGTGACCGTGCCCACCACGACAAGCGGTGTCTGGGACCCGGCCGTGACCTTCGCCAAGGCGATCGCGGCGCTCTCCGTATTCTTCAAGTTCGCCGCCGATCTCGCGATCTGGCTCCTCGTGTTCGGCTGGATCCCGCTCATCGCACTCGCGATCGCGCTCGCTGCGTCGCGGATGCGCCGCCCGAGCGTCACGGCTCCCACGACCTAGCGCTCCCTCTCCGCGCGGCGGCCCCATCTGCTCCATCGGCTGAATAGCCGAGGCTGGTGGGGCCGCTGCGCCATTTCAGGGTCGTGATCGGCGGGCAGCCGCCCGCTTGGCAAGGCGCTTGCATGACGTCCGCCGTGGCGGTCCAGTGGGAGCACGTCGATCTCACGCAGTCGGAGCGGATCCAGCGCGAGTACCGCGACCGAGCTGCCGCGGAGGAAGCCGTCGAGCGTCTGCGGGAAGCAGGGTTCGCGGAGGGCGAGGTCAGCATGACGAGCCACGGCGGCACGACGACGCAAGATGGCACCTTCGTGCCGGGCAGCGTCTTTGTCGTCGTTACGGCGGATGCCCTGCGGGCCCGCGAGGCGGAGCGGATCATCTCCTAGACTTCGGCCGCGATGGCCGACGTGCGCATCCGTCCGGTGAACGAGCTCGACATCGAAGCGATCTGCCGCATCGACGAGCGCATCACCGGCACCTACCGCCCCGAGGTCTGGGAAGACCGCGTCGTGTACTTCATCCGCCGCGACCCCGACTCGTCGCAGGTCGCCGAGGTCGATGGCAAGGTCGTGGGCTTCATGCTCGGCGAGGTCCGCGGCGGCGAGTTCGGAATGGAAGAACCGACTGGGTGGCTCGAATTCTTCGGCGTCGATCCAGCGGCCCGCGAACGGGGCATCGGTCGGCGTCTCACAGACGCGTTGCTCGCGCTCGAGAAGCGGCTGGCGTAGACCCGCGGGAACCTCGCGGCTTCCGCGCTGTACATCGTGCGTGCCTCGAAGCCTTCTCCTGGCCGTCGTTCTCTTCTGCGCCTGCGCTCCGGTGACCGCGTCTCCGACGCCAACGCCCTCGTCCGTTCCCGCGAACTCGTCGTTCCCTACGACCGCTCCGATCACCACCGCCGCGCCGAAGCCGACGTCGACGTTGACCTTCGCAGTGGGCGCGGATCAGGCGCGCTACGTCGCAACGGTCGTCGCCTTCGTCGACGCCTTCAACGCCGGCGCCATCGATGCGGCGCTCGCGCTGCTCGCCGACAACGTTGTCGGCAGCGACTGCGACTACGGCCGGCAGACCCTCATCACCTTCCAGAGCAAACGCGACGCGGAGCCGTGGCTCCGTGGCCGCGCGGCCGAGCACGATCGCATAGAGATCGCCGAGATCGTGAACGAGAACCCCGAGCCCTCCACCGGATCACATGTGGTCGCGGTCGGATGGGCGAGCCGCAGGACCGATCTCCTTCCGACCGCGATCGTCCCGCGGTACGCGGCAAAGGTCGTCTTTACGCCGGATGGGCGACGGATCATCGCTTTTGCGAACGGCCCGACGAGCTGCGTCCCGTAGCCGCTGTTCGCTCGGGCGAACGGTATGACCATTCCGGGAGCCCAACGGGTAACCTAGACGTCGTGAGCGACGAGATCCGCATGCTGCCCGACCGCTATCACGGAGCCATCGAGCACTGGCGGCAGCACAACTTCCCGGATTACCCAAGGCTCGCCGAGGTCTGGACGAAGTTCTTCCCGAAGGATGAAGCGTTCTGCCTGTGCGCGAAGGTCGCGGGCGACATCCCGGCCGAGATCGAGATCGGCGACGACATCGGCAAACCGAAAGCCCTCGAGCCGAAGGAGCTCGCGCCCGAGGCGGCGCAGCACCTTCTCTCGCAGATACGCGCGCAGGCATCGACCGAGTTCGGGTCCATCCAGCAGCACCAGATGACGCTCTTCCGCGCGCAGGAGCCGCAGGATCAGGCGTGGGCGCTGCGCGTCATGGCCGAGGAGCTCCGTCACGGCTACCAGATGGTCCACCTGCTCACGAGCTCCGACTGGTCGCCGGTGACCGAGACGAAGCCGGAGGACATGGTCGAAGAGATCCTCTCGATGCAGACCGGCAGTCACGTCCTCGCGGCGTTCAACCTCGAGTTCGATTCGTTCCTCGACAACGTGGTGTTCGCGGCATTCATCGATCGCGTAGGGAAATACCAGCTCACGATGCAGAAGATCTCGGCCTACAAGCCGTACGCGTCGTCGATGCCCCCGATGCTCCGCGAGGAAGCGTTCCACCTCGCGGCCGGCGTGATCCCGCTCCGCCGCTGGGTCGAGCATGCTGCGCGCGGCGACGGGTACATCGACATGCCCGCGATCCAGAAGGCGGTCCATAAGTGGTTCGGTCGGGGCCTGGAAATGTTCGGTGACGAGCGCGGCGGCCAGACGAACGTGAAGTTCGGTCTCAAGGATCTGAACAACCGCGACGCGCAGGACCAATACATCCAGGAGTGCACCAAGATGCTCGACGACCTGAACGTGCGCTACGTCCGGGCGCGCTTTCCCGATCGCACCCGCGACGAAGCTGACGCGATCTTCGCACGGGTCGCGGCGGGGGAGACGGTCGACGGGCTCACGCGCGCGGATCTGTTGCGTCTGCCGGACCGCCGCTTCTTCCGCCGCCGCGGCGAGTTCGCGTTCCAGACGGTCGGCACGCATGGCGAGACGTTCACCGACGTAGAGAAGTACATCACGCACGTCCTCACGAGCCTGCCCGAGGCCTATCGCGCCTCGATCGATGTGAAGCACTGGGCAGACTTGCAGCGCGCCGTCGTCGCGGGGACGACGCCGCTCAAGGAAGCGATGGCGTCGATGCCACGGCTCGCGCGACAGGCCGGCGGCTGCCCCTGCGGCAAGTCCGTCCGCTGGGTGATCGATTAAGGTCGGACTCGGCCTCGACTCGCGTCTCGGTCTTTCCGCAGCGCAGCTCCGCGACCTCGCGCCCGAGGCAAGCGCCATCGGTTACGAGAGCCTCTGGACAAATGCCAGCGTCGATTACGACCCGGTCGCGATGTGTGTCGCCTGGCACGAACGTGCTGGTCTTCCGACCGGGGTCTCGGTCATCCCGATCGCGCGCAACCCCGCGCCGGTGCTCGCGCTCGCGGCGCGCACCGCGCACGAGGTGAGCGACGGGCAGTTCGTCCTCGGCGTCGGCTCGGGTAGCGTCACCGAGCGTCCGATCGCCGCCGTGCGTGGATACATCGACGAGATCCGCAAGACCGCGAAGGACGTCCCGATCTACGTCGGCGCGCTCGGGCCGCAGATGCTTGGCCTCGCCGGGCGTCACGCCGATGGCGCGGCGCTCAACTGGTGCACCCCGGCGCAGGTCGCGTGGAGTCGCGAGCGCGTCGGCCCACGCGCAAAGCTCGTCGAGTACATCCGTATGTGCGTGGACGACGACGTCGCCGCCGCGCGGCTCGCGCTCGCGAAGCAGATCCTCGCGTACGCGCTGCTCGTGCGACCTTCCGGCGCTCGCGGGTATCGGGCGCATTTCGAGCGGATGGGCTTCGCGCCGCACCTCGATCAGCTCGAGGCGAAGCGCGCCGCCGGCGCATCCGAGGACGATCTCGCGCGCGCGGTGCCGGACGAGATGCTGTCGGCCCTCGGCTACGCCGGACCGGCGGCAGGCGCGGCGGCGGCCTTCATGACGCTGAGCGCGGGCCTCGATGTCGCGATCGTGCGCGTGCTTGCCGCGCGACCGGGCGATGTGGAGGGTGTGCGCGCGACCATGCGCGCTGCGCTCTCAGGC
>VBEZ01000221.1 GCA_005882255.1 Chloroflexota bacterium
GCCTTGTGATACGCGGCCATGGCCAGCGTGTGTTGTTCGCGGTGACGTGCGTAGTAAAGCCGCTTCGCCGCGCGCCGCTGTTCTGGGTGCGTCATGCTCCACCGACGTACCGCCTCGCGCGCCTTCTCAGGGTTGCGCTTCATCCACTCGCGCGCGTACGCGCGTTGCCGCTCCGGATCCTTGTACGCCACGCGATCTATTTAGCAAACAGCCGACGGCCGTGCAATGGGACCGCCGCGTCAGGCTCGGCGGCAGAAGGCGCCTTCTCCGGAGGCCTCTGTTGCGCGAGAAGGATTGGACCTTCGATCGTCCTCCGCCTGCTGCCAGGGTTCTGCTACTCGGGCCCGTGTTCCTCTACTTGATCTCTAGACTCCGGCCGCGCTGAAGCCTCGTCGCGCTCTGCGGCCAGGCGGGACCGGAATTCCTCTTCGGTCATGAGGTGCTTACGCAGATTGCAGCGCGCGCAGGCCGGCAAGATGTTCTGGATCTCGTTCGTGCCGCCGCGGGCCAACGGCAATCGGTGGTCGGCATGAAGCGGACCGGGAGCGCCGTCGTAGGCGCATCGGTTACCGTTCGCCGCGACCAGCGCGGTCCACTCTGCCGCCGTAAAGGACGGTCCGGCTCCCAAGGCGCGCGCCCGACGACGCTCATGCATTGCGCGCCGCACCGCCGCGCGGTTTGGGCTGGCTTCGATCGACTGCCGGAATCGTTCCGGGTCACGGGCGTACCGGGCGCGGGTCCGCGCGGCATGCACCTCAGGGTGTCTACGGCGCCAACGCCTCATGGCTGCCCGCGCCTTGTCGGGGTTGCGCTTCATCCATTCGCGCCCGTACTCGCGGCGCTTTTCAGGGTCCGCGTACGGCATCGCACTCCTCACGCATGCGTCCCATCTACCGAACCGTCCGGGTCGGTGCAATAGGACCGGGCCAACGAAAAAAGCCCCGCCTCCGGGGCCTCCACTTGCAGGAGCGAAGTCCTGCCTCTGTTGCGGGAGCGCGATTCGAACGCGCGACCTTCGGGTTATGAGCCCGACGAGCTACCGCTGCTCCATCCCGCGATACGCATTCTAACGCGTTATCGCGTCCCGAAGAAGAGCTTGATCCAGCGCGCGACACGGCTTGCCTGCCCGCCGTCAACGCGCGGCGCGTTCGCGGAGGGCGCCGATCGCTCCACCGCGATCAGACCTTCGCCCTGCTTGACGAAGTCGTAGTCCTGCGCCTTCTGGATCAGATAGTCCGTGGTCTTCTTCTGGGCGATCGAGGCCTCGAGCTGCGCGTTCCGCGCCTCTTCCGCCGCGATCTCGTCGCTGAGTACGCCCTTCGCGCGCTCGAGTGCGTTCGCCTGCACGGTGATCCCGGTGAACGCTGCCGCGCAGACCAGCCCGAGCGAGAGGACCGCCGTGGCGACGACCGGCCGCATGCTCCACGCGCGTCGCGCACGCGTCGATCGCGACGCGCTCTGTTTCCTCACGCCCGCATCATGCGCCCGCGGCGGCCTCGAATGGAAGAGGCGGGACCTCGAGACCGGCGGCTCGCGCGGCGCCGCGCCCGATGAGACCGAGGATGTGGACCGCGGCCAGTGGATCGGCGACCTCGTGCATGAACGCCGCGACGACGATGGTCCGCGAGGGTCCGAACAGGATCGCGGCGTCGTTGCGGGTGGCCGCGAGCGTGCCCGTCTTGTTGGCGACGCGACCGCCTTTCGCGAGATAACGCCGAAGCATCGCGTCGTCCTGGCAACGCTCGAGGACGGCGACGACCGCGTCGGACGTCGCGCGGTCCACGAGCTCTCCGCAAACGAGGCGCTCGAGGAGCGCGGCCATCTCCGAAGGCGCGGCAACGTTCTCCAGCCCGCGTCGCCGTGTTGTCCGAAAGCGCGATGGCAAGCATCGCCAGGTCGCGCAGGCTCACCTCGCGGACGTCGCGCAGGTCGCCGAGGATGCCGGTGCCGCCGACGATGGCGCCGACGGGCATCCGCTCCTCGAGCGACAGACGACCGTCCGCCGCCTCGGCGTAGAGCGCCATGACGAGCGGGATCTTGATGACCGACGCCGCGGGGAAGACCTCATCGGGCCGCTGCGAGAAGAGCGTCGCGCCGCCGACCTCACGCACGACCACGCCGGTGACGCCGCGCGTGCGGTCGAGCTCGGCGCGCGCGGCCGCGAATTCCTGCACCGCGCGAGCCTAGCGCCTAGATTCCGGCTCGTGATCGAGTTCCGCGACGTCCACAAACACTTCGGGCCGCTCCACGTGCTGCGCGGCATCAACCTCACCGTACGCGAGCGCGACGTGGTCGTGATCATCGGCCCGTCGGGCTCCGGCAAGAGCACGATGATCCGCACGATCAACAAGCTCGAGCCGATCGACAGCGGAGAGCTCGTCGTCGACGGTCAGCGGGTGCACGACCCAAGCGTCGACGTCAACAAGCTGCGTCGCGACGTCGGAATGGTGTTCCAGTCCTTCAATCTGTTCCCCCACCTGACCGCGGCCGAGAACGTCATGCTCGCGCCGCGTAAGGTGCGCGGCATGTCACGGACCGACGCGCGTACGAAGGCGATGACGCTTCTCGAGAAGGTCGGGATCCCGGAGAAGGCCGACGAGCATCCGGCGCGCCTGTCGGGCGGCCAGCAGCAGCGCGTCGCGATCGCGCGGGCGCTCGCGATGGACCCGCGGATCATGCTGTTCGACGAGCCGACCAGCGCCCTCGACGCCGAGATGATCCGGGAGGTGCTCGACGTCATGCGCGACCTCGCGCGGGAGGGCATGACCATGCTCGTCATCACGCACGAGGTCGGCTTCGCTCGGGAGGCCTCGAACCGGGTGGTGTTCATGGACGAAGGGCGCATCATTGAGGACTCGCCCACGGCCGGATTCTTCGATGCGCCGCGGGAGGAGCGGGCAAGGCAGTTCCTGAGCAAGGTCATCAGGCACTAGCGGGGCAAGAGGCAGGGAGGAAGACATGCGGGTTCTCTCGCGCGCGTTCGCGCTCGGTCTCGTCCTCGTGTTCGTCGCCACGGCGTGCACCAGCGGCTCGGCGACACCGTCGCCGACCGCCGCCGCATCGTCGTCGGCATCGACGAGGCCGCATTTCGATCTCGCGACGTACGAGTACAGCCTTCAGACGAAGGGCAAGATCCGTATCGGGACGCAGGAGGACAATCCGCCATTCAGCGTCAAGAATCCGGCGACCGGGAAGTGGGACGGCTTCGACGTCGCGTACGGTCGCGAGATCGCGAAGGCGATCTTCGGCGACACGGATGACCCCGACAAGTACATCGAGTACGTTGCGGTCACGTCGGCGACGCGCATCCCGAGCCTGACCGACAACAAGGCGGACGTGATCATCAAGACGTTCACCATCAACGACGACCGCAAGAAGCAGATCGACTTCACCGACGTGTACTTCAAGACCGGTCAGCGGATCCTGGTGAAGAAGGACAACACCACGATCAACGAGGTCGCCGACCTCGCCGGCAAGACCGTCTGCGCGCAGCGCGGTTCGACCAGCGAGCAGAACATCTCGGCCGCGACGAGCAGTGCCGCGCGTCTGCTGCTGCTCGACAGCTACCCGGCCTGCCTCCTCGCGTTGCAGCAGGGGCAGGCCGACGCGGTCTCGACGGACGAGACGATCCTGTTCGGCCTCGCGAAGCAGGACGCGAACACGAAGCTCGTCGGCAAGTACTTCTCCACCGAGCTCTACGGGATCGGCGTGAAGAAGAGCGTCGGCGGCGATCGCACGGGGTTCGTCGACTTCCTCAACCGCACGCAGGTCGCGATGATCACCAACGGCACCTGGGCGAAGATCTACGAGCAGTACATCTCGCCGGTGTCCTTCGATAAGAAGAGGACGCCGGACGACTAACCACCTCGGCGACTGGGTACGTGCGAACGGGGGCCGGTGCGCAGCCGGCCCCCGTTCCCTATCGCGCTAGCCGTGCCCGGCGGCATCGCGTTCGAGTTCCCGCAGCTCTACTTCACCGGTCTGTGGCTCACGATCCAGATCTCGATCCTCGGCCTTCTCGGCGCGCTGACCCTCGGAACCCTCGTCGCCGTCATGCGGGTCTCACCGATCGCGCCGCTGCGCTGGATCGGTGCCGCCTACGTCGAGTTCTTCCGCAACACCCCGCTCGTCGCGCTGCTGTTCTTCCTGTTCCTCGGCCTGCCGCTCATCGGGCTGCGCTTCTCCACCGATACCTTCGAGAACATCTTCCGCGCGGCGGCGGTCGGTATGGGTCTGTATCACGGAGCCTATGTCGCCGAGGTCGTGCGCGGAGGTCTGCTCGGCGTGGATCGCGGCCAGATCGAGGCGGCCCGATCGCTCGGACTCTCCTACACGCAGATGCTCCGCTACGTCCAGCTGCCGCAGACGTTCCGCTCGGTGATCCCACCACTCGGCAACATCGGGATCGCGCTGGTGAAGAACACCTCGCTCGCATCGACGATCGGCGTCGCGGAGCTCCTGTACGCCGCGGAGATCGTCGAGTCGCGCACGTTCCGTGC
>VBEZ01000090.1 GCA_005882255.1 Chloroflexota bacterium
TACTGGATCGGCAGCGGACGATCCAGACCGAACGCGTGCTCGAGCCGTAGCCGGTCGTCCTCGGTGAAGGACGGATTGCCCTCGTATGCAGCGAGCGGCCCGCCGGGTGTGGCCTTCAGGATGGCAAACGACGCGACGCTGATGGCAAACAGGAGCGGCAGCGCCTGCAGGAGCCGGCGCACGATGTATCTCCCCACGGCGCCGCCGCCCTCCTATCTCTTCCGGGCTATTTCTTCAGCCACCAATCCTGGACGTCCCAGGTGAAACGCCGCCACACGTTCGCCTGCCAGCCCTGCAGGCCGTCGACGCGAGCGTCGATGTTGGCGCGGTCGTACATCCAGATGATCACGTACGCGTCGTTGAGCGCCTTCATCACCTTGGCGTAGGCGGCCTTGCGCTTCTCGATGTCGAGCGTCGAGCCGGCCTCCTCGATCGCCTTGTCGGCGTCGGGGTTCTTGAAGCGCGTGTAGTTCTGCCCGGAGCAGTCCGCTTGCGTCGGGATCTGCTTCGAGTGGTAGCGCGGGAGGATCGTGGAGTGCGGGTCGATGGATGGTGTCGAGGCGTACATCAGCAGATCGAACGTGCCCAGCTTGCGCGGGTCTTTGCCGGTGCACGAGCCGGACAGGATCACGCTGGACGGCTGGTTCTGGATCTTCACCTCGACGCCGATCGCCTTCCACTCGTCCACGAGCACCTGCTGCACGCGTTCGCGGAGCTGGTCGCCGGTCGTCGTGGCGTAGGTGAGCGAGGCGCGCACGCCGCCCTTGCTCCGGATGCCGTCGCTGCCCTTGACCCAACCGGCCTTGTCGAGCGTGGCGTTCGCCTTCGTCGGGTCGTAGCCCTCCTGGGGTTCCTTGTACGCGGCCCAGCCCTGCGAGACGGGCGAGCTACCGGGCTTGGCCTTGCCGAAGAGCAGCTTGTCGATGATCGACTGCTTCGGCGTCGCGTAGAGGAGCGCCTTGCGCATCTCGATGTCGCCGAGGACCGGATGGACGCTGTTCGGGTCGGTGTATTCCTTGTTCTCAGCGGTGTTGAGCTCGATGCGCTCGACCGTCGGACCGGGAACGACCTGCAGGGCGAGGCCCGCGGTCTTCTCGACGTCCGGCGTCTGCGCCTCGGTGAGGTTCCACATCGCGTGCACCTCACCCGCTTGGAGCTGGGCGAGGCCGACCTGGCTCGACGGGACGCTCTTGAAGATGATCTTGTCGAGGTAGGGCTTGTCCGGCGCGCCACGATAGTTCGTGTTCTTCTCGAGCGTTATCGATTCATCGGTCTTGAATTCGGTGATCTTGAACGGGCCGGTCCCGAGCGGACGGCGCACGTAATCCGTCTTGCTGATGTCGGCTTCCTTCTCCAGCAGATGCTTCGGCATGAGCGAGAAGAAGTTCAGCGGGTACGGCGCGTAGATGGACTTGTAGTGAACGACGGCGGTGAGATCGTTCGGAAGATCGATCGACTCGATCTCGCTGAATCCGGTGCGGTTGTTCACCTTGGGGTCCTTCATCCAGATCTCCCAGGTGTATTTGATGTCCGCGCTGGTGAGCGGATCACCATCGGACCACTTGATCCCGGGCTTCAGCTCCCAGGTGACGTCGAGCTTCTTTCCGTCGGCGGTCATCTTGGCGCCGCCGTTGGCGACGGTCGGCACCTTGGTCGCGAGCGTGGGGATGTAGTCGCCGTCGGTGTTCGTCTCGGCGAGCCCTTCGATCACGCCGTTGTTCACGATGTCGGTGACCGTCTGATTCGCGTAGTGCGCGGCGAGCGTCGACGGGAACTGCCAGATCGCGACGATCGCCGTCCCGCCGCGCGTCGGCGACGCGGTCGCCGCGACCGTGGCGCTCGGCGCCGCCGCCGTCCCGCCCCCGGGCGCCGGCTGTCCGCATGCCGCAAGGACCAGGCTCAGAACGGCAATGGCCAGCGATAGACGTCTCACAGCACCCTCCCGCGCCGGCGATGCGCACGCGCCGGACCGGGTCATTGTGCTCCGGGCGCCGTGGCGGGCAAGGCAACGTGACCTTCCCTTGCGGCCGGAACTAGCATCCCGCCGAAGCCGCTTCTGGAAGGGGGTGATCGGCCCAGCGACCGCGTGGCCTCGCATGGTCAATAGGGGAGGGAACCATGGCAGCATCTGTCGTCGTCACCGCTGACGGCAAGCACGAGCTCTCGGGGGAGCTGCCGAGATCCCAGCTGTACAACAAGGACCTCGCGCCGACTCCCGCCGCACTCCGCAACTGGGGTCTGTATTCGTTCCTCGCGTTCTGGGTCGGCTGCTGCGTCGTCATACCGTCGTGGAGCCTGGCGAACATCGGACTCGTCTTCGGCTTCGATCCCGCGACCTCGATCTTCGTCGTGATCCTTGGCAACGCGATCGTGACGGTCCCGTTGCTCCTGAATTCGCACGTCGGCGCGAAGTACGGCATCCCGTTCCCGGTCTTCGTGCGCGCGTCCTTCGGTACCTGGGGCGCGAACGTGGCCGCGGTCCTTCGAGGGATCGTCGCGTGTGGCTGGTTCGGGATCGAGTCGTGGCTCGGCGGTTACGCGATGTACGTCCTCGTCGGGATCCTGTTCCCCGGCTTCAAGGACCCGCCGGTGAAGGTCGACTGGTTCGTCCTGCCCGGGCCGTTCCAGATGTCGATGTTCGCGCTGTTCCTCGTGATCCAGGTCTGGATCGCGATCGCCGCTCCGCCGTGGAAGGGCTCGCGTGCGATCAAGGTGATGTTCGACTGGTCCGCACCGTTCCTGCTCGCGTTCACCTTGTTCCTGTTCCTGTACCTGGGTCTGAAGGTCGGCTTCGACAAGATGTTCACCTTCCAGCTCACACCGGACAAGCCGCTCGGCGGCGGTTTCTACTTCTGGTTCCTGCTGCTCAACATCAACGTCGGCTTCTGGGCCACGATGGCTCTGAACATCTCCGACGTGACGCGTTTCGCCAAGGAGCAGACACGCCAGATGATCGGACAGGCCATCGGGCTCGTCGGCACCATGGCGTTCTTCAGCGGGATGGGCGTCCTCGTCACCGCGGGTGGCGTGACGGCGTATACCGAGACCGCGAAGGACACCGCCAACCAGCTCGGAACCGCGAACGACCTGTGGAACCCGATCAATCTGTTCGCGAAGCTCAACGGTGACCTTGGTCCGATCATCATCGTGCTGGCGCTCGTTTTCGTGGTGCTCGCACAGCTCTCCACGAACATCGGCGCCAACGTCATCGCGCCCGCGAATGATTTCCAGAACCTCGCTCCGAAGCGGCTCAACTGGGCCTGGGGCGTGGTGATCACGGCGGTCATCGGCACGCTGCTGCAGCCCTGGGTGCTGTTCTTCAACGCGCTGTCATACGCCATCACGTGGCTCTCGGGCTACGGCGGCTTCCTCGGCGCGATCGGCGGGATCATGATCGCGGACTACTGGCTGCTGCGCCGCCAGAGGCTGAATCTTCTCGAGCTGTATCGGGAAGACGGCGTTTACAGCTACCGGAACTCATGGGGCGTGAACCCCTACGCGATCATCGCGCTGCTCATCGGTGTCGTCCCGCCGTTCATCGGCTGGCTCAACGTCATCGGCTGGTTCGTCAAGATCGACAACTACCAGGGCTCTTGGCTCGACTGGCTCCAGACCGGCTCGTGGTTCTGGAGCTTCGGGACCGCCTTCATCTCGTACTACGTCCTCATGACGCTCTTCGGAAAGCGTTACCTCGAAGAACAGGTGGGGGAGCCGGTAAGTGGCGCCCCACGCCCGGCCTCGGCACACGCCTAAACGCGGCGGGATGGCGCGGACGGCAAGTCCGCGCCATCCTTGTCCCTGCGACCCGGAGGTGAACACGTGACGACGGTGAAGGCGGCCCTCGTCCAATGTGCGCGCAGGTGATGTGCCTGCAGGAGCTCTTCTACGGGCCGTATTTCTGTCAGGTCCAGGACAGCAAGCACTACTCGTACACGGAGAAGATCCCAGACGGACCGACCACCAAGCTGATGCAGGAGCTCGCGAAGAAGCACGGGATGGTGCTCATCGCGCCGATGTACGAGGAGGACCAGGTCGGCGTCTACTACAACACCGCCGCGGTCATCGACGCCGACGGCAAATACCTCGGCAAGTACCGGAAGACCCACATCCCGCACGTGAACGGTTTCTGGGAGAAGTTCTACTTCCGACCCGGGAACATGGGCTACCCGGTGTTCGACACCGCGGTCGGCAAGGTCGGCGTGTACATCTGCTACGACCGCCACTTTCCCGAGGGCGCGCGCATGCTCGGACTGCACGGCGCCGAGCTCGTGTTCATCCCCTCCGCGACCTCCCGCGGCCTCTCGATGCATCTCTGGTTCATCGAACAGACCGCGCACGCCATCGCGAACGGCTACTGGGTCGGCACGATCAACCGCGTCGGGCAGGAGAAGGAATTCGGCCCGAACGACTACTACGGCTCGTCGTACTTCGCGGACCCGCGCGGGAAGATCATCGCGCAGGCGTCCGAGAAGGACGAGCAGCTGCTCGTCGCGGATCTGAACATGGATCTGGTGCGCGAGGTCCGCAACACCTGGCAGTTCTACCGCGACCGGCGGCCCGACATGTACGACGACATGGTGAAGCCATAGCCTGACGTGAGGCGCGCCTTCGAGCACTCGCCGCTCGCGCGGCATGCGGTCTTGACAGCATGGGCCGTGATCGGCGCCGTCGTCGCCGTCATCGCGATCGTTCGAGGGCAATCCGTGGTCGGGGCGCTCGGCATCGGTGCCGCGCTCGGTGGACTGATCGTCCTGGTTCCATTCGTCTTCGACCCGATTCCGTTTCCGCTGAGCCGTGCGCAGTGGCCAATGCGACTGCCGATCCTTCGACTTCTGGCACGTCGGCGACATTGGGCGAATCCGTTCTACGTGGAGTTGATGACGCTTCATAGCGCATGGCGGCCGGACTACTGCGCGCAACAACTGTCGGCGGCATTGATCAAGTTCCCCTGGCTTCCCGTCCAAAGCCAGAGCTTTGCCGGATGGACCCGAGCCGACCGGTTCGTGCTCAAACGCATCACGTGGTGGCACAACGGAATGCGACCCACCGCTGCCGGCAGGTTCGAGGATGTGCCGCCCGGGACGAATGTGGTCGTTTGGGTCGCGGCGCCGGCTGTCGGTGCGTACTTCTTCCTCTTGCTTCTCATCGTGGTCGCGTTGTTACTGCTCTTGGCGGTGTATGCGGTGGCTCGGCGCGCGCTCGAGGCGGGCGACTCTCCGACGACCCTCGCCCTGGTCGTTCTGGCCGGCATCCTGATGACCGTCGTAGTGACCGGACTCTTCGCCTCGCCGATCCCATTCCCGCTGGGGCAGGCCACCACGGAAGGCGATCGATACATCAAGTTCTTCGATGACGTGCTCGGCGCCAGCGTGATCGCCCGCGAGTAGCATCGCGTCATGGCGACCAGTGGTCCTCTGCCGGTCCTGAATTACATCGCCGGCTCGTGGGTCGAGTCGACCTCGCGCGAGCGCGTGCGTGACATCAACCCCGCGCGCACGAGCGAGTCCCTCGGCGAGATCACGGTGTCGACTCCCGCCGATGTCACGCATGCCATCGATGCCGCCGCGGCCGCATACCAGGAGTGGCGACGCACGCCCGCCCCCCAGCGCGGCGACATCGTGCGCAAGGCCGCCGACCTCATGGAGCGCCGCCGCGTCGAGCTCGCGCGACTGCTGACGGAGGAGGAGGGCAAGACGCTGCCCGAGTCGCTGGCCGAGGTCGATCGCTCCGTCGCGAATGTGCGCTTCGCCGCGGCGCAGGGCACGCGCCTGACCGGCGAGACCATCCCGTCCGCGCAGCGCGGCACGTTCATCTACACGGTGCGCGACCCGCTCGGTGTGGTCGCGTGCATCACACCCTGGAACTTCCCGATCGCGATCCCTGCGTGGAAGCTCGCGCCCGCGCTCGTCGCCGGGAATGCAGTGGTGTTCAAGCCCGCGACGCTCACGCCCCTCTGCGCCGCGCAGGTCGTGCAATGCTTCATCGACGGCGGCGTGCCCGATGGCGTGCTCAACATGATCCTCGGACCGGGCGATGCGCTGTCGCGCGCGATCATCGACGACGAGCGCGTGAAGGCGATCTCGTTCACCGGCTCGAGCGCCGTCGGACGGCGCCTCTACGCGCAGGCCGCGCAGCGGCTCTGCAAAGTGCAGCTCGAGATGGGCGGCAAGAACGCGGTCATCGTCATGGACGACGCCGATCTCGAGAAGGCGGCCGAGAGCGTGGCCGGCGGCGCGTTCGGCGCGACCGGGCAGCGCTGCACGGCGACGAGCCGCGCGATCGTGCTGCGCTCGCGCCTCGTCGACTTCACCGAGCTGCTCGCGGCGAAGGCCGACACCTGGCGCGCGGGCGATGGCCTCGCGGATGGCGTCCGGCTCGGGCCGATCGTGGATGACACGCAGCTGCGCAAGGTGCGCGAGCGCATCGCGGCGGGGAAGAAGGAGGGCGCGCGCGTCGTTCGCGATGGCAGCGCACCGACGAAACCGGACCTGAAGGCGGGCTACTTCGTCGAGCCCACGATCTTCGCCGACGTCGACCCGAACATGAGCGTCGCGCAGGAGGAGATCTTCGGGCCGGTGGTAAGCATCATCCCGGCGAACGACTACGAGAGCGCCATCGCCGCGGCGAACGCCGTCGGCTACGGACTGTCCTCCTCGATCTATACCCGCGACCTCAGCACCGCCTTCCGTTACGCCGAGGAGTCGGAGGCGGGGATGGTGCACGTGAACATCCCGACGGTCGGCGGCGAGGCGCAGGTCCCCTTCGGCGGCGTGAAGGACTCGGGCCTCGGCGACCGCGAATGCGGCACCGCCGCGTTCGATTTCTTCACCGAAATGAGAGTCGTCTACGTCGGGTACTGACCGCCACACCGTTCTCATCGATCTCGATCGCAAAGAGTCACGCGCCGCGGTCTGGCAGCGCATCGTGCTCATCCTCATCGGGACCGCGCTCGCCGCCGCGGCGCTGCTGTCGCAGCAGCGGAGCGGAAACGAGCCCGCACCCGCGCCGACGGCGACCCCGAAGGCGACGGGCGCCCTCCTCGCGCCGCGTCCGCAGCTCTCCGCGCTCGCGCTCCCGTCGAGCGTGACCGACGTGCAGCTGTCGGCCTTCCCTGACTGGCTCGCGAACGAGCCACCGTCGGCGTCGCTGCGCGCGGTCGTCGCGATCCGCGGCACGATGGGCATCGCCTCGGTCGAGGGACTCACGGTCGTGAACTGGACCGAGCATGGCGTCTCGTACCGCCTCGAATCTGCGAGCCACAGCGTCTCGGAGCTCGTCGTCCTCGCCGATTCGCTGCGTTAGCTCCGCGAGTAGATCCGCGCTGAACGCGCCGTCCATCTCGCGGAAGACCCTTTCCAATACCGCGTAAGACTTGCTCACGCAGCGGTAGCCTTGATCTTGGAAGTAGCGGTGCAACACCGCATTCCGCGAAAGCTGGCGATCCGAGCCATGAGCGCTAATGACCTGGAGCTGGTCTTCACCAGCTCGGCATTGCTCGGGACCACGCTCCTGATCCTCTCCGGCCTCGGTGTGGGTCGCAGGCTGCGCATCCCGACACGATGGCTTCGGGTGCATCTTCCTTTCTTGCGGCGCGATGACGCGACCGCCACGCCGATGCTCCTCGGTTTCCTCGCGATGTTCGGGATCGGCGGTCTGCTCGGCGCCGCGCTGGAGCAGGACGCGTTCGGACAGCTGCTCATCGCCTTCGGGTTCGGCGTCGCGGGTGCGTCGACCGCTTTGGGTATCTTCGTCGCGCTGGGTCGCGCCGAGGGTCGCCGGCCGACGTCGCTGCGGGAGCTCATCGGACGTCACGCCGTCGTGACGGTCAGCATCGGCGCGGGCGCGCGTGGCACGGTCCGACTCACCTATGACGGTGCGATCCAGATCCTTCCCGCGACCGCGGACGTTGGTATCGCACGCGGACGCGAGGTCGAGATCGTCGCGGTACACGGCATGGCCGTCACGGTCCGTTCTCTTCCGCCGCCGTAGCCCGCAGTTCGGGCTACGCGAAAGAAAGAAGGGATCACAGTGACTTTCAGCATCATCGAGCTCGTCATCGCAGCGATCGGCATTCTCGTGCTCATCGCGCTGTTCGCCGGCGGACGCTACCGCGTCGCCGGTGCGAACGAGGCGCTCGTCATCTCCGGCGCGCACGGCAGCAAGGTCCGCGACGCGAGCGGGAATGTCACGAGCTCCGACGATCACGGCGTCAAGGTCGTGGTCGGAGCGGGCACGTTCGTCTGGCCACTCGTCAACAAGGTCGGCCGGCTGCAGCTCACGGCGCGGCAGGTCGAGATCGGGCTCACCAACGAGAACGCAGCCGTGAGCAAGCAGGGTGTCGGCGTCCTCATCACCGGGCAGGCCATGTTCAAGATCGCGCGCGAGCCGGAGCGGCTGCGCGCGGCGGCCGAGCGATTCATCGGCGAACCGGAAAGTCAGATCGAGACGATGGTGAAGAACGTCCTCGAGGGATCGCTTCGCTCGATCGCCGGCACGCTCACCATCGAAGAGCTCATCACCGACCGCGATCGTTTCCAGCAGGCGGTGTCCGAAGCGGCTCGTGGCGACCTCGAAGCGAGCGGCATCCACATCGACGCGCTGACGATCACGAGCATCCGGGACACGAAGGGATACATCGAGCAGATCGGCGAGAAGAATCTCGCGAGCGTTCAACGCGACGCCCGGATCGCGAAAGCGAACGCGTCGCAGGAGGCCGCGGTCAAGGAGAACGAGGCGCAACGCGTGATCATCCAGGCCGAGCGCGATCGCGAGATCGCGCGTGCGGAGGCCCTCAAGGTGACCGCGAAGGCGCAGGCCGATGCCGAACAGTCAGGTCCGCTGGCGAAGGCGGAGGCGTCGCAGGCCGTGGTCCAACAGCAGACGGAGCTCGCGGAGCTCGAGGCGGCGCGACGCGAGAAGGAGCTCCTGGCGACCACCATCAAACCGGCCGAAGCCGAGCGGCTCGCGGCCGTCGTCCGCGCGGAAGGCGAGCGTCAGGCCGCGATCCTCGCCGCGGAGGCGCAGGCACGTCAGATCCAGCTAACGGGAGAGGCTGAAGGTGCTGCGGTGATCGCACGCGGACACGCGGCAGCGCAGGTCACCGAGCTCACCGGGGCCGCCGAAGGCGCGGCGATCCTCGCGCGCGGCGAAGCTGAGGCGAAGGCGAAGGATCTGCTCGCCGATGCGTATCGCAAGTTCGATCAGGCGGCGATCCTGCTTCAAACACTGCCGCTCGTCCCACCGATCGTGCGCGAAGCGGCTGCACCGCTCGGCAACATCGGCCAGCTCACGGTCATCGATCCGAGCGGCGCCTCGAAGCTGACCGACACGGTTGTTCGCACGGCGGCCGAAGGCACCGCGATCGCGAAGTCGCTGCTTGGCATCGACCTCGCGAAGCTGATGGGACAGCTCGCCGAACGCCGCGAGAACGGGTCCAAGGACTAGATCGGGGATGAGGCCGGGGACATCCGGTTCCCGGCCTCATCGCACGCCGCGCTAGGATTCCGCCGGCACAGGGGAGGGTCTGATGAAGACGCTCATCACCGGCGGGACCATCGTGACCGCATCCGACAACTACAAGGCCGATGTGCTGGTCGACGGCGAGAAGATCGCCATGATCGGCAAGGATCTGAAAGCGGCGGCGAAGCGGATCAACGCGACCGGCAAGTACGTGATCCCGGGCGGCATCGACGTCCACACCCACATGGAGCTCCCGTTCGGCGGCACCTTCGCATCGGACGACTTCGAGACCGGCACGCGCGCCGCGGCCTTCGGCGGCACGACGACGATCGTCGACTTCGCGGTGCAGGGCATGGGCGAGCCGCTCGAAAAGGCGCGAGACGCATGGCTGAAGAAGGCGCGCGGCAAGGCGGTCATCGACTACGGGCTCCACATGATCGTGCGCGACGTGTCCGACAAGGTGCTGCGGGAGATGGAGACGATGGTCAAGGAGGGCGTCTCCTCCTTCAAGCTCTTCATGGCCTACCCGGGCGTCTTCATGGTCGACGACGCGTCGATCTTCAAAGCGCTCACGCGCGCCGCCGAGATCGGCGGCCTCATCTGCATGCACGCGGAGAACGGCGGCGTCATCGACGTGCTCGTGAGGCGCGCGCTCGCGAGCAAGCACACCACGCCGAAGTGGCATGCCCTCACGCGTCCGCCCGAGGCCGAGGGCGAGGCGACGGGTCGCGCGTTCCGTCTGGCGGAGATGGCGGGCGGCGTGCCGCTGTACATCGTCCACCTCTCGGCGGCGAACGCGCTCGAGCAGGTGCGGCTCTTCCGCGACCGCGGTCTGCCCGCGTACGCGGAAACGTGCCCGCAGTACCTCTTCCTCTCGGTCGACAACTACGACGAGCCGGGATTCGACGGTGCGAAGTACGTGATGTCGCCGCCGCTGCGCGAGAAGTGGCATCAGGACGAGCTGTGGAAGGGTCTCGCGCGCAACGACCTGCAGGTGATCAGCACCGATCACTGCCCGTTCTGCATGAAGGAGGGCTTCCAGGGCCAGCCGAAGCAGAAGGAGCTCGGGATCGGCGACTTCTCGAAGATCCCGAACGGCGCGCCCGGCGTCGAGACGCGGATGTACCTCACCTACGACGGCGGCGTGGTGCAGAACCGCATCACGCTCAGTCGCTGGGTCGAGGTCACCTCGACGACGCCGGCGAAGCTCATGGGCATGTTCCCGAAGAAGGGCACCATCGCCGTCGGCAGCGATGCTGACATCGTCGTGTGGGATCCGCGCGCGACGCACACGATCTCCGCGAAGACGCACCACATGCGCGTCGACTACAACCCCTACGAAGGTCGCAAGGTGAAGGGGAAGCCGACGGTCGTGATGTCGCGCGGCGAGGTCATCGTGGAAAAGGACACGTTCCTCGGACGTAAGGGCCGCGGAAGGTTCATCAAGCGCGGCAGCGCGATCCTCCAGACATGACCCATCCGATGCTCCGTCAGCTGCGTCACGACGTCTGGGCGACGGACCGGCTCATCGCGCATTGTCGGCAACTGAGCACGGAGCAGCTGCAGCTCTCGGTGCCCGGCACCTACGGCACCGTCCTGCGCACGCTCCAGCACGTCGTCAGCGCCGACGAGGGCTACCTCATCCGTCTGCTCGGGGTGTTGCTGCATGAACCGCTGTTCCGTCACGAGCCGGACGTCGGCCTCGATGTGATCGCGTCACACCTGCCGCACGTCATGGACGGGATCGAGCGTCTCTTCGCGTCCGGCGACCTCGATGGCGATCGGCTCAGCCGAGACACGCCGGCGCGGCGGCCGGAGCAACCCCGCTTCGAGATGAACGCGTGGGTGCCGCTGACGCAGTTCGTGCATCACGGCAACGATCACCGCGCGCAGGTCTGCACGACGCTTTCCGCGCATGGGATCGAACCGCCGGACCTGCAGGTGTGGCCGTACGCGATCGATCTCGGCGCGAGCCGCGAAGCGAAGGATGCCTGACCGCGCATGAGACCGGTCATCTTCATCCATGGCGCGTTCATGTCGGCCGAGTCATGGGATCCCTGGCGGCAGCGTTTCGAGGCGCGCGGCTACAAGACTGTCGCGCCTGCGTGGCCGTTCCTCGATCACAGCGTCGACGATCTCCAGCACGCACCGGATCCGCGCTTCGGCAGGCTTGGCATCGCCGAGATCGTCGACAACTACGCGGCGGTCATCCGTGAGCAGGGTCAGCCTCCGATCCTCGTCGGTCACTCGTTCGGCGGTCTCTTCGTGCAGCTGCTCCTCGACCGGGGCCTCGGCGCCGCCGGGGTCGCGATCGACCCGGCGCCGCCGAAGGGCGTGCTTCCCGGCGCGAACGCGGTACGCGCAAGCCTCCCGGTGATCCTCGGATGGGGCAGTTGGGAAAAGGTCCGCTGGATGTCTTACAAGAACTTCCAATGGGGTTGGGTCCACACGCTGAGCGAACCCGAGCAGCGCGCGGCCTACGACCAGCACGTCATTCCGACATCCGGCCGTCTCTTCTTCCAGGCGCTCCTCGCGCAGCTCACCGATGTGACGAAAGTGAACTACCGCAACCATCTGCGCGCGCCGCTCCTCATCATCGCCGGCGAGCTGGACCGAACCGTCGAAGCGCGCATGGTCCTCGCGAATTTCCGCAAGTACGCGCGCTCCACAGCGGTCACCGAGTACCGCGAGTTCCCCGGGCGGACGCACTGGATCTGCCGGCAGCCGGGCTGGGAAGAGGTCGCCGACCACGCGCTGGACTGGCTCGCGAAACAGCCGGGAGCCGCTACCTAGCCGCGCATACTTCTCCGCGTGATCTACGACCTCGACGCCGGCCGGCCGGAGCGCCGCGGCGGCTCGAGCCTGCGGATGACAGCGGTGACCGTCGTCGCCGTCGGCATCGCGCTCGCGTTCTTCACCGCGCTCGCCTTCGCGCCCGGCCAGCGCGCGAGCCAGACGCCGATCCTCAGCTTCGCGGCGCCGGCGCTTCCGACCATGGCGCGGCCGACCTTCAACACCAAGCCCGTACCCGACCGGACCCTGGTGCTGTCGGGCGACGAAGCGGTCGAGACGTTCCGCATCACGTCGCTCGGCCAGACCGGTCTGGTGAGGAACGACGCCGTCGCCACGACGTACCGGCTACGCGCCACCGGAGACCTCGTCACGGTCGCGCCTCTGCCGCAGAGCGAGGCGCTCCCGTATTCGGCGCCGCTCGTGATCGACCCGCCGCTGCGGGTGCGGGGCCGCGCGGCGGAGGCGACATTCACGGTAAACGGCACGAGCGCGATCCGCTGGATCGAGAACGACACCGTCTTCGAGATGTCCTCGCGCACGCTCACCGTGGCGCAGCTCGCGGAGCTCGCCAACAAGTTGCGCTGACGTGATCGAGGATCTCGAGGGCGCCACGTCCGAGGCACCGCGCCGCCGGCAGGTCCTGTTCGTGTCCCTTGCGAGCGCAGCTGGCGCGGTCGCGTTGTTCCTTGCGCTCGTGCTGTCGCCCCTCGAGCTGTCTGCGTTTCCGCCTGCAGTCGCTCCAGCCTCGAGCCCGAGCGCCCTGCGCGTGACGGCTCTTTCCGACTTGAGCATTCTCTCGAACGTTGCCCAGCTACGGCAGCGCGCATGCCTCTACGGTCCGGGACTTCAGTGGATCCTCGTCCCGAGCCTGTCGACGGGTGCGCGCACGATCCAGCCGCCTTCGATCGCGGTGGCGATCGAGCCGCAAACCGGACGCGCCGCTCCGGTCGGCGCGGTCGTCAACGAGCGGACGTTGTGGCTGACTGTCACCTGCGCTACGTCCGACGTCTTCGCGCCACCAGTCGGCGTCAACAACATCCCGCGCTAGTACTCTCTCCCCATGGGGAGCGGTGCGCTCGCAACCTTCCACGAGCCGGTCCGTGATTGGTTCAGCGCGTCCTTCGCCGCGCCGACGCGCGCCCAGGAGCTCGCGTGGCCGGCGATCGCGTCGGGCCAGAGCACGCTGGTGCTCGCTCCGACCGGGTCGGGGAAGACACTCGCCGCGTTCCTCTCCGCGATCGACGAGCTCCTTTACGCGGATCCCGCGGGATGCCGCGTCGTGTACGTCTCTCCGCTCAAGGCCCTCGCCATCGACATCGAGCGCAACCTCCGCGGTCCTCTCGTCGGCATCCGCCATGTGGCCGAGCGCCTCGGCACCCCCCTTCGCGAGCCGAGCGTCGCGACGCGGACCGGCGACACGCCGGCGCGGGACCGGCTCCGGTTCACCAAGACGCCCGCCGACATCTTCATCACGACGCCGGAATCGCTTTACCTCGTGCTGTCGAGCTCCGCGCGCGAGAGCCTCCGAAGCGTCCGCACCGTGATCGTCGACGAGATCCATGCGATGGTCGCGACGAAGCGCGGCGCGCATCTCGCGCTGTCGCTCGAGCGGCTCGAGGAGCTCGCCGGTCATCCGCTGCAGCGCATCGGGCTCTCCGCGACGCAGCGACCGCTCGACGAGGTCGCGCGTTTCCTCGGCGGCTACAACGCCGAAGGACCGCGTCCGGTGAAGATCGTCGACGCCGGGCACACCAAGCAGCTCGAGCTCCGCGTCGAGGTGCCAGTCGACGACATGGCGAAGCTCGGCACCGAGACGCTCGAGATACGCAGCGGTCCCGCGTCGCGCGCCGACGCGCGGTCGAGCATCTGGCCGGCGATCCATCCGCGCCTGCTCGAGCTCATCCGCGAGCACCGCTCGACGCTCATCTTCGTCAACAGCCGCCGCCTCGCGGAGCGCATCGCGAGCGCGGTGAACGA
>VBEZ01000091.1 GCA_005882255.1 Chloroflexota bacterium
CCCGAGGGCGCGAGCATCACGATCCATCGCCAGCAAGCGCCCGCGGTAGCGGCGCTCGCCGACGAGCTCGTATCCTCCGGCGAGTTTGAGCGGCTGCTTGACCGAGAGCTGCCGGAAGTGATCGCTGCCCTGTGGTCCCGCCTGTCGCGTTCATTGACCTGAAACGCTCGCCCGCGACGGTCACGTGCCCTTGCAGAACTCCGCGACGGTCGCGGCGACGTCGTCGCGCGGCACGCGGTGCAGGCGCGCGTCCGGAAGCGACGCGAGCATCCGCGCCCCGTATTCGCGCATGATCGCGCGCCGATCGAGAAGGACGACCGCGCCACGATCGGTGCGCGTACGGATCAGCCGACCGAAGCCCTGACGCAGCCGCAGCGCCGCCTGCGGGACCTGGAACTCGGCGAACGGATCCTCGTAGCGCTCGGCGCGGCCCTGAACGAGCGGATCGTCGGGGACGGCGAACGGCAGGCGCGCGATCACGACACAGCGCAGGAGATCGCCGGGGAGGTCCACACCCTCCCAGAACGACTGCGTCCCCAGGAGTACGGCTCGCCCCGCGGCAAAGCGCTCGAGGAGCGCGCGGCGCGAGCCGTCGATGCCCTGCGTGAGCACGGCGATACCGGACTCCTCGAGCGGACCGAGGCGGGCGGCGACGTCGCGCATCGAACCATGAGCGGTGAAGAGGGCGAGCGTACGACCGTCGAGCGCCCGGCCGATCTCGCTGATCGTCTGTGCCGTTTCCTCCGCGAACGCCGGCTCGGACGGGAGCGCGCCGTCGTCGGGCACGACCAGGATCGCCTGCTCGTCGTAGCGGAACGGCGAGCCGAACGCGCGCGCGTCGCCGATGTCGGCGAGCCCGAAGCGCTCGAGCGCGAAGGCGAACGAGCCCGCCACCGCGAGCGTCGCCGAGGTGAACACGGCCGAGCGCCGCGGCGCGACGAGCCCGCGGCGGAGCGCATCGCCGAGATACGACGGCGCGACGCGCAGCGAGACCGCCCCACTCGACGCGCGCTCGATCCATACGATGTCGCCGGGCCGAGGCTGGTAGACGCCGCGCCTGAGCGCGAGCTGCACGGAGCCGAGGTCGGCGAGCGCGGACGCGAGATCCGCCTGGTCGTCCTCGTCGGTCGTCAACGAGCCGAGACGCTCGGCCGCGACCGCGATCCCGGCGAGCGCGTCGCCCAGACGCTCGGATGCGAGCTCGACCGGGAGCCAGCGCTCGTCGCTCGCGCGCACGCCGGCCGTGACGCGGAGCTTGTCCTCGGTGGGCCCGAGCGGCTCGAGGACCGCGGCGAGCGCGGCGAAGACCTCACCGCCACGCTCGTGCGCCGACGCGATCTCGCGACGGACCTCCTCGCCGACGAGCGCGCGCTCGTCGCGGAGCGCCGCCGTGACCGCGGGCGAGTGCGCGACGCGCTCGAGCGCGCGGCGGAAGGCGCGATCCTCGAGAGAGAGGCCGAACGCGTCGGTCGCGACGTCCTCGAGGCGATGCGCCTCGTCCACCACGAGGTGCTGCGTCTCGGGGAGCAGCGCGCCGCGCATGCGCGCGTCCTGCAGCAGCAGCGCGTGGTTGGTGACGACGATGCCCGCACGCGCGGCGGCTTCGCGGGCGCGCTGGAGATAACAGCCACCCGCGACGCGTGCGCAGCGGCGCGCGTCGCAGGTCTCGTCGTCCGCGGACACACGCCCCCAGAGATCGCTCTCCGTTCCGAGCAGGTTCAGCTCGGCGCGATCTCCCGTGCTCGTGGCCGTGCGCCACACCAGCGTCTTCAGGAAGAGCCGCGCTTCGTCGCGCGTTGCGACGAGGCCGCGGAACGATTGCCAGCGTCGCGGGCAGAGGTAGTTCGAGCGGCCCTTCAGCACCGCCACCTCGACGGTCGAGCCGAGCGCCGCCTGCAGCGCGGGTAGGTCCTTGCGAACGAGCTGGTCCTGCAAGGGCAGCGTCTGCGTGCTCACGATCACGCGTTCGCCGCCGAGCGCTCGCCCGATCGCGGGGACGAGATACGCGAGGGACTTCCCCACTCCGGTACCGGCTTCGGCGATCAGCGCGCCGCCGTCGCGGAACGCGCCTTCGATCGCGCTGGCGAGCGCGCGCTGCTGCGGGCGGTCCTCGTACCCTGCGAGGCCACGCGCGAGCGGGCCGTCGGGCGAGAAGACCGCCTCGACGGTGACGCCGGCGCCCGCCGTGGCGGCGCCCCGCGCTCGCGGCGGAGTCGCGAGACGCGTCGGCTCCCAGGCACCGCGCACGGCACCGCGCAGGGCACCGGCGAAGAACGCGGCGTACGCCGAGCCGAGGAGCGGCGCGTAGGCCTGGATCTCCTCGAGCACCGCGACCGGCAGCTCGCGCGCGCGGCGACCGAGATCCGCGAGCACCGCGGCGCAGGTGAGCGCGTCGTCGAGCGCGCGGTGGGCCGATTCGGGATGGATGCCCGCGTCGGCGGCGAGAGACTGCAGCGCGTAGGTCGGCGCGGATGGCAACAGGATCGAGGCGAGCTCGGCCGTATCGAGCCGCTCGAACGGACCGAGCGCGGCCCGCTCGAGGAACGCGAGGTCGAAGCCGACGTTGTGTCCGGCGACCGGCGCGCCGGCGATGAGCGACGCGATGCGGCCCGTCACCGACTCGAGCGCAGGCGCGCCGGCGAGATCGCCGTCGCGGATGCCGGTGAGACGGCTGATCGCCGGGCCGACGCCGACGCCGGGATCGACGAACGTGCTGAAGCGCTCGCCGAGCGTCGCCGAGCCGTCCTCCTCGAGATGCACGCGAACCGCGCCGATCTCGATGACGCGGTCGGACTCCGGGTCGAACCCGGTGGTCTCGATGTCGAGCGCGACGACTTCCAGAGCGCTGCCGTTCTAGCCGCGGCCAAGCCGCGGAGGGGTCAGGGGTAGATGCCGCGGGTGAGCGTGGCCTCCGCAACGCGCGCGACCGCCACCATGTACGCGGCCGTCCGCATGTCGACCTTGTTCTTCTTCTGCATGTCGAGGACGTCGTTGAACGACTTCACCATGACTTCCTTGAGCCGTGCGTTGATCGTGGCCTCTCGCCAGAACAGGTTCTGCAGGTCCTGGACCCATTCGAAGTACGAGACCGTCACGCCGCCGGCGTTGCACAGGATGTCCGGGATGAGGAAGACGCCGCGGTCGAAGAGGATGCGATCCGCCTCGGGGCTCGTCGGACCATTCGCGGCCTCGGCGACGATCTTGGCCTTGATGAGCGGTGCGTTGTGCTCGCCGATCTGGTTCTCGATCGCGGCCGGGATCAGGATGTCGCAGTCCAGCTCGAGCAGCTCCGCGTTGGAGAGCTTCTCGGTGCCCGGGAAGCCGGTCACCGAGCCGGTCTCGCGCTTGTACGCATCCACCCTCATCGGATCGATGCCCTTCGGGCTGTAGATGCCGCCGCTCGTATCGGACACACCGACGACGCGAGCACCGAGCTCCGCCATCAGCTTCGCGGAGAACGAGCCGGCGTTGCCGTAGCCCTGCACGACCACCCGGCTCCCCTCGAGGTCGATGCCCAGGTGCTTCGACGCCTCGATGATCGTGTACACGGCGCCGCGTGCGGTCGCCTCGTTGCGCCCTTCGCTGCCGCCGATCGACAGCGGTTTGCCGGTGACCACGGCGAGCGCGGTGTAACCGTGGTGCATCGAGTACGTGTCCATGATCCAAGCCATCGTCTGGGCGTTGGTGTTCACATCGGGCGCCGGGATGTCGCGATCCGGACCGATGAGGAGCTCGATCTCGGTCGTGTACCGCCGCGTCAGCGTCTCGAGCTGCTGCTGGCTCATGGTCTTCGGGTCGCAGACGACGCCGCCTTTCGCGCCGCCGTACGGGATGCCGACGACCGCGCACTTCCACGTCATCCACATCGCAAGCGCCTTGACCTCGCCGAGCGAGACGGACGGGTGGTATCGGATGCCGCCCTTGCCCGGCCCGCGCGTGGTGTTGTGCTGCACGCGATAGCCGGTGAAGACCTTGACGACGCCGTCGGCCATCCGGACCGGGAAATGGACCGTCAGCTCGCGCTGGCACTCCGCGAGGATGGCGCGCATGTTCGGGTCGAGATGAAGCTTGTCGGCCGCGATCCCGAACTGCTCGAGCGCGACCGACCAGGGATCGCGCTGCGTGTGATCGATGACGACTGACTTCGTGGCCACCACATCCTCCTCGGTTATCTCGCGCCGCTGAGCTTTTCCACGACGAGCCAATCGTCCGTGGTGCGGCCTGGAGCGTAGGCGCTGTTCCAGTTCTTGAGCACGACGCGATGGAAGCCCTGAGCGACGAGCGTCTCGCGCCACGAGCGCAGACCTCGAGTGACGAACGGCGTGAGACGAACATTCACGCTCGGGACCAGTAGCCCTTCGAGGTGCCGCTTGCGCTCGAGCAGCGGGACCTCGAGCAGCGACTCACCGTCGACCTCGAGCAGATCGAATGCCGCGAAGATCTGCCGCGCACTCGCGTTGCGAACGAAGGCGACGCCATTTGGATCCAGCTCGAGCTCCGACTCATCGCGCCAATCTGAGACGAGGACCCCGTCGATGATCGCGCTCGTGCAGTGCGCCTCGGCCGCGATCGCGTCGTACAGCTCCCGCGGCCCGTCCACCTCGCCGCCGTACCCGACGAAGCGCGGCCCACCGTGCCCGACGCGCGCCAGAGCCCGCTTTCCCACCCAGTCCGGCTCGAGGATGTGGTTCGCTACCTCCGCGCGTTCGCGGGCGTAGCGGGGTCGCTGGGGCGCCAGATCGACGCCCAAAACGGTCTTCAACTTTGGTCGAGTATCCCACCCTCTTGACAGGCAGAACAAACGTTCTAAGATGCGAACGCACGTTCGATACTGCCTTTTAGGGGAGCACACAAATGGCCGTGATGAATGCGTTCGCTGTTCGAGCTGCCCTTCCCACACGCCACGCGCCGGCGGCGTCCGCCTGGCGGATGCCGCCGCGCGTGTACTCACCGCTCGTGCCTCGCCGCCTATCCGGCCCGATGGCCGTCCCGGTAGCGCCGAGCGCGCGCGGCGGCTCTGTCGCGAGCGCGCGTCGCGGGTCGCCTCTGCCATTCCTCAAGAGATAAAAGATGAAGGCACGCGCAGGCGCGATCAGGGCGGACCCTCCGCCGCCACGCTGAGACGCTGAGCCCCGGTCACCGAGGGCCCCCGCGCGCGAGGGGTCCCCGTCCCGAAGGGACGGGGTTTCGCGCGAACAGAGGGTTTCGGTGACCGGGGCGAAGCGTCCGCAGCGAAGAGCGGAGGACCCTAGCGCGGCGCCTTCTTCTCGCCGTCGTCGCCGCCGCCGCCGCGGGCGAACGCCGCAAGCGGCGCGACGAGGGCGGCGAACTCGCTCGGGATGACCCACTTCGTCGACGGCGAGGCGCCGAGCGCCTTGAGCGCCTCGAGGTACTGAAGAGTGATCGTCCGCGGGTCAGCGTGACCCGCCATCTCGTTGATCTTGTCGAGGGCGAGAGCGAAGCCCTCGGCCCGCAGGATCTGTGATTGCCGCTGTCCCTCGGCCTGGAGGATGTTCGACTGCTTGTCGCCCTCGGCCACGAGGATCGCCGAGGCGCGCTTGCCCTCGGCCTCGGTCACCGATGCGCGCCGAGTGCGCTCTGCGGTGAGCTGGCGGTTCATGGCCTCCTGGACGTCGCGCGGCGGGGTGAGCTCGCGGATCTCGACCGTCGTGACCTTCACGCCCCACCGCTGGGTCACCTCGTCGAGCTTCGTACGCAGGACCTCGTTGATCTGCTCGCGCTTGGCGAGCACGTCGTCAAGGAGGATGTCGCCGATCACGGCGCGGAGCGTCGTGGTCGCGATGCCCGTGACGGCCGTCCGGAAGTTCTGGATCTTGAGGATGGAGTCGGCGGCCTGCTCCTCCATCACCTTCTGGTAGATGAGGAAGTCGATCGAGATCGGCGCGTTGTCCTTGGTGATGCAGGTCTGCTGCGGGATCTCGACCACGAACTCACGGAGGTCGACGTTGATGCCCACCTGGATCGGTGGCGGGAGCAGGAGCACGAGGCCCGGGCCGGCCATCTTCTGATACCTCCCGAGCGCCAGCACCACGAGGCGCTGGTACTGCGGCACGATGTGGATGATCGTGCGCAGGATCAGGATCACGATGACTGCCGCGAAGATCGCGATGGCAAGACCGATATCCATCAGGACGCTCCCCTCCCCGGTGAAGAATCGCTGGGCTCGACGATAAGGCTCAGACCATCCTTGCGCTTCACGCGGACTCCGCTGCCCTTCGGGATCGCTCCGCTCTCACTGCGCGCGGACCACTCCTCGCCCGCGACGTACGCGACGCCATTCGGACCGATATCGCTCTTCGCGATGCCCGTCGCACCCACGAGGACGGGCGAGCCGCCCGCCCACGCGAGCTTGCGCGTCGCGAGCGCGAACCGCGCGACAAAGAAGAAGAACACGCCGGACACCAGCGCCACGGTGCCGATCACGACTGGATCGACGTCAGCGCGGAGTCCCGGGAAGGTCGGTCGCAGCGGTGGGAACAGGATGATCGTCCCCACGACCAGCGAGACGAGACCGCCCGCGGTGAGCAGGAAGTGGCTCGCGATCTTGATCTCGGCGACGAAGAGCACGACCGAGAAGATCAGGAGAGCGATCCCCGCGGCGCTCGCATCGAGGGTGCCGAACGCGAAGAGCGCGAGGACGATCGCGATCACGCCGATGATGCCGGGGAAGATGAGGCTCGGATTGCTGAGCTCGAAGATGATCCCGTAGGTGCCGACGGTGAAGAGGAGCACCGCGATCTGCGGATCGACGATGAGGTGGAGGAGCGCCTCGAAGGGGTTCGGCCCGTTTTCCTCGAGCGAGGCGCCCTTCGTAGCGAGCGTCACCGCGCCCGCCGACGTCGTGACCCGACGGCCATCGACCTGGTCGACGAGGCTGCGCACGTCGGTCGCCATGAGGTCGACCACCTTGAGGCTCACGGCTTCGTCCACGCCGATGCTCACGCTCTTGCGGACCGCGTCCTCCGCCCACTGGGCGTTGTGTCCGCGCGCGCGGGCGATATTGGTGATCTGCGCCACGGCATCGTTCTCCGCCTTGAGGCGCAGATCGCCCTGGATGTCGCCTCCCGACGAGTCGACCGGGTGCGCCGCCCCGATGTTCGTCGACGGCGCCATCGCCGCGACATGACCGGCGAGCGTGATGAAGGTGCCCGCCGACGCGGCGTGCGCGCCCGAAGGCGCGACGTACGTGATGACCGGCACGGCGGCGTTCAGCATCCGGCCGGTGATCTTGTAAGTCGAGTCGATGAGACCGCCGGGCGTGTCGATCACGAGGACGACGGCTGCGACCTTCCGCTGCTCACCCTCATCGAGCAGACGGTCGACGTAGCGCGCGGTGATCGGGTTGATGACACCCTCGATGTGCCCGACGATCACGGTGTGGGCATCGTCCGCCGCGAAGGCGAAACCGGATATGCCCAGCGCCAACGCGATGACCGATGCGAGCCGTAACGCGATGCGCATGATGCGAGGATAGACCCGGGCCGTCAGCGCTCCAGACGCAGCCGCACCGGCGCTCGCCCCCGCTCGACGTACCAATCCGAGACCCATTCCGCGCCGTATTTGGCGCGGAACAGCTCGACGACATGTTGGAGCGCGGCGGCCGCGTCCGCGATCGGCTCGCTGGTCGCGGCGAGCTCGCTCGAGCCGACGCGGATCCGGCAGTGCGAGTCGCGAAGGAGGTTGCGGTACCAGTCGGTGTCGTGGTCGGTCCGCAGCCACACCGCCCCGTCCTCATACGCGAACCACACCCGCGCCTCGTGCCCGCGGCCGGTCCTCCGGCCGCGCGTCAGCAGGACGAGCTCTTCCGCCTCCCGAAGGGTGCGCTCGATCGCGTCTACTTGAAGGTGATCTTGTCGGTCGTGCTGAGCGTCACGTGCTGCTTGTCCAGCGGCTTGTTCTCGGCATTCGTGAAGCCGGGCTGGTTGAGCAGCTGCCACTCCACGAAGTTCGTGGGCCAGTCGACGTTCGCCGAGATGCCGTCGACCGCAACCACGGCGGTATAGCCGCGCAGGTTGAGGCCGAACGCGGTGTAGAGAACGGCGCCATTCGACGCGGATCCCACGACGACGGCATTCTCGACGGCCCGGTCCTTCAGCAGCTGGTCCAGATTGGTGTTGAAGAACTTGTCCGCCGACGACTTGACGCTCGGCTCGCCCGCCTGTGGCGCGACCTCGGGCAGGATCGAGGCACCGGCGGTCGTGGTCTCGCTATAGATCACCGGCACCTTCGCGTCGCGCGCCTTCTTGATGAGCGCCGCGATCTTCGGCACCGACGTTACGCACGGCGGCCGTGGCGTGCAGATGGCGGTCGTGATGTCGAGCACCAGGAGCGCGGCGCCCTTTACCGGGATCTCCACCGCGACCGCCGCAGGGATGGTCGGAACGGTCACCGCGGGGTTGGCGGTCGCCGGTGCGGCGGTGACGGCCGCCGTAGGTTGGGCCGTCGCCGTGGCTGTCGGCGCCGCGGACGGCACGGCCGGCGGCGGCGCGCACGCGGCGAACAAGAACGCCAGGACGAGCGTCGCGGACCGGCGGAGCGACACGGCTGCCTCCCCAGACCCTGATGGGCGCAAACGATACGCGGCGGTCACACCTCTAGACCAATTCCGCCAGCCGTTCGGCAAGGCCGGCGAGCGCCTCGTCCTGATGCTTCCGGTACGCCGGCGTCCAGCCGTGGCCGCCCGGGAAGCGGGCGATCAGCGCCTGTGGCGCGGCAAGGCGTACCGCCGCCGCCGTGGCGGGGGCATCGATGAAGGCGTCGCCGTCGGCGAGCACGACGGCGAGTGGCTTGGTCCACGCGCGCACCACTTCCGTGCGGTCGATCCGCAAGAGGTCGCGCCCGAGATCGCGCGCGGCGGCCGGATCCGCGCGAAGCAGGTCGGCCTGATCGTGCGCGAGATGCTCCGCATCGACCTCCGCCGCTTCGGCGAAGAGCCGGCGATGGAGCATCGAGAGCGTCGTGCTCCGGCGGAGCGGCGCGAAGAGGACGCCCAGCGGCGATGACAGCAGAGCAAGCTGGGCGCGAATGGCCGGGCGGATGAGGCCCGGGCGCAGGAACGGCGTGTGGAGCAGCAGCCCGCGTACACGGTCGGGAGCGAGGGCGGCGAACGCGAGAGCGATCGCGGTCCCGGAGCAGAGTCCACCGACCACGGCGCGATCGATCTGCTGAGCATCGACGAGGCGGAGCGCCCACTCTGCGTACGCCCGCGCCGTGTGCGGCGTCGGCAGCGTGGTAACGCCGGCGCAGCCAGGCAGGTCGGGCGCGACCACGGTGAAGTGGGGCTGGAGCGCGGGAAGCCAGGCGCCGAAGTTGTGACTCGACCCGTTCCATCCGTGGAAGAGCAGGAGTGGTGGCTTGATCGGCCTTCCCGCCGGTCGCGGGGCTTCGGTCAGCTCGCGAGCGCGAAGAGATACGCGACGTGCGACGCGACCGCGCCATCCCAATCGGCGACCTTCGGGTTCGACGGCTCGATGACGAAGTACTCGTTCGGCGCATGCGCCCCGCTCCCGTGACCAAGACCGAAGTGCCCGGCCGGAAGGCGCAGCGGCTCGCCGGTGAAGACGCACCCCGGATAGCTGCCGGCGATGCGCGGCATGACCGCCGGCTCGATGCCCGCGCGCCGCAGGACCGTGAGCTGCGCCTGGATCAGCGCCGCGTCGAACGGCGTGTCCGTCGGATCGTACCCACCGCCGGGCTTCACCTCGATGTCGCCGAAGCCGCGTTTCGCGAGATGGGCTTTGAGCAGCGCGAGCGCGCCGTCATAGGTCATGTCGGGCACGAGCCGGAGGTCGAGCTTCGCGACGGCGCGGTGCGGCAAGACCGTCTTTCCGCCGGGCCCGGTGTGGCCGGCGACGAGCCCTTCGATGTTCACCGTCGGTGAGAAGAGGAACTGCTCGAGCGAATCGCGCCAGGACTTGTCGTGCGCCCAGCGCTTCACCACCAGGAGGCGCTTTGCGGTGTCTTCGCTGAGGCGCTGCGCCGCGGCGTCGAGCATCCTCTTCTGCTCGGCGGTCGGAGGACGTGCCTCGCGACCGAAGCCGTCGATCGCCGGATCGCCGTCGGCGTTGACGAGCGTCGCGAGGGCCTGCACGAGATGGAACGCCGGGCTGTCGAGCCGCGCGCGGTTCGAGGAGTGCACGTCGATGCCCGGACCGCGGCCCCACGTCTCACCGCTCGCGATCAGCTCGACCTCGACGACCCCTTTCGCGCCGAGCAGGACGCTCACGTTGCCGTCGGGATCTTGGCCCGCGCCGGGCATCACGACGCCGACGGTCTTCCGCAGGGCCGCCGCGACCTCGGGATGGTTCACGACCTGGCGGAAGTGCGGTGAGCCGATCTCCTCCTCGCCCTCCGCGACGAGGACGATGTTGATCGGCATCTTCTTGCCGGCACCGCGGATCGCGTGGAGTGCCGCGAGGAACGCCGCCTCGGGACCCTTCTGGTTCACGGCGCCGCGACCCATCACGACCCTGCCGAACCCGGGCTTCTCGACGATCGCGGCGTCGAACGGCGGCGACGACCACTCGGCCGGATCGGCCTGCTTCACGTCGTACATGAAGTAGAGGCCGAACGTGCGCGCCGCGCCTGCGTCGAGTGTCGCGAAGACTCCGGGACCGCGGCGATGGACGGGTTCCTCACCCAGTGCTGGAGCCGCTGGATGCTCTCGTCGTGTCGCTTCTCGATCTCGGACTGGATCGGACCGAGCTCACCCGCGAGGAGCGCCGGAGCGGAGAGCGTCGCCGCCATCGGTCGCATCATAGGCGCGGCTCGCGCCGAGCTAGTGCCACTTCGCCCGGCCCTCGCGGTCGGAGGGCCACTCGGCATCGGCGTCGTCGACGAGCAGCACGAACTGCCCCGCCCAGTGCGGCGTCGGGTACGCGCCGTCGCTACGGTCGATGTTCACGCCGGATACGACACCGGCGTACGTGAACCGCAGCCACCACTCGTCGCCGTACCACTCGTCGAGCCCGATCGGTTGCCCGGTCTGGAAGCCAGGGGTCCGGTACTTGTCCGGCCGGCGGTTCGCGGTCTCAGGTCGCATGTCGCCACGCTGCGGATCCTCCACGACGACCTGGTCGATCTTGTTCGCCGGGTCGTCGTAGAACGTGCCGAAGACGCCGGTGAAGCCGACGAGCAGCGGGTCATGTTGGCCGGCCAGCGAGATGACGTGCACCGGCTTCCCGCTGCGCACCAGCCAATACACCGCGGACTTCGTCGCCTCCTCGCGCGTGCTGAAGCGGTAGTAGTGGTAGTTGGTGTTCGGATCGAGCCGCTTCTGCATCGTCGCGATCGCGACCGGATCGAGCCCGGGATCGCGGCTCTTGTTGTAGGGCTTTCCGGTCGTGAGGATCTGCTCCGCGGTCAGCGGATCCTGTTTCGCGGTGTAGTTCTGCACGATGCGGATGCTCGCGGCCGCGCACGCGAGCGGATCGCCGGTCGGGTTCTCGAACTCGGTGAACCACTTCACGTCGGTGAGCTTGTCGCCCATCGTCTTGAACTTCTGGTCGTAGCGGAACGTGTCGCGGCCGAGCGTGAGCGACAGCGTCGCGGTGTAATCGGTCCCACCGCGGAGCAACCCCTGGCAGCTCAGCACTCCTTTCGCGCCAGACGGATCGAGCGAGGTCGAGCACGGAAACCCGGGGTCAGGCGTGAGCTGGAAGGCCGCCTTCACGACCTTCTCGCTGGATTCCCAGGTCGCGCGCATCGACCGTGCGGTCTGCGTGCAGCAGGTGTCCTGCGTGAACTTCACGTCGGGCGGCTTGGCGGTGGGCGAGGCGGCCGGCGTCGGGCCGAGCCCGACGTCTCCCGGCCCGCCGCGCAGGATGAAGCCGCCGACCGTGATGGCGAAGACCAGACCGATCATCACGACGACCGCTTGAGCGATGCGCTCCGCGGGGGTGAACACGTTTGCGCACATAATCCTCGCACCCCCGTGCAGGACATCCACCCGATCGCCCCGGTGCGCCACGCGCTCGTCGACAAACGCGTCCGCGTCCCGGCCTCGAAGAGCATCGCGAACCGCGAGCTCGTCCTTTCCGCGATCGCCCACGGACGCTCCCGCCTCGAGCTCGGGCCGCTCGATCCCGGCGCCGACGTGCGCGCGATGGCCACGGCGCTCGCGGAGATGGGCTATCTCGTCCGCTGGGATGGCGGGACGATCGCGGTCGCCGGTGCCGGCGACGAGCAGCCCGCGAACGACGCGATCGTCGACGCGCAGGAGGCCGGCACGGTCGCGCGATTCGGCGCAGCCGTCGCCGCGCTCGGAGCACGTGAGGTCCACATCGACGGCGCGCCGCGCATGCGCACGCGTCCGATGGCCACGCTCGTCATCGCGCTACGAACGCTCGGCGCGAACGTCGACGCCGAAGCGCTGCCGCTCACGGTGCGCGGGCCGCTCGCCGGCGGCGAGGTCGACGTCCCCGGACACGAGTCCAGCCAATTCGCGTCGGCGTTGCTGCTCGTCGGCGCGCGCATGCGTGACGGCCTTCGTCTGCGCATCGCCGGCCCGCTCGTCTCGGCACCGTTCGTGGATCTCACGCTGGCAGCGCTCGAGTCACGCGGCGTCCGCGTGGAACGGCCCTCGGATCGCGAGGTCCTGATCGGTCCGCAGCGGCTGAAGGGCCGCTCGCTCGAGATCCCCGGCGATGTCACGGCCGCCACGTATCCCGCGGCGGCCGCCGCGATCCTCGGCGGCTGGGTCACGATCACGAACGCGCGCGCTCGCGTCGAGCCAGGTGGCCAGGGCGACGCCCGCTTCTTCGAGCTCATCGAGGACATGGGGTGCGGGGTCCAGCGCCGCGGCGATAGCGTCACGGTACGGCGCGAGGGTGCGCTGCATGGCATCGTCGCCAACGTGATGGACTGCTCCGACACCTTCCCCACCCTGGCGGTGATCGCGACGCAGGCCGACACGACGACGGAGCTCACGGGCATCGCGCACACGCGCGCGCAGGAGAGCGATCGCGTCGCCGAGGTCGCGGCCGGCATCAATGCGCTCGGCGGAACGGCCCAGGCGTACCGTGACGCGATCCGCATCGAGCCGGCGCCGCTGCACGACGGGATCGTCGACGCGGCCGGCGACCATCGGATCGCGATGGCGTTCTCGGTGCTCGGCCTCGGCATCCCGGGCGTCGCGATCAAGGGCTGGTCCGCGGTGGGCAAGACCTTCCCCGACTTCTACGAGATCTCCGGCGGCGATCGCGCGGTCCAGCTCGTCGAGGATCGCCCGAGCGCGCTCGAGCGCGGCGCGCACGTTCGGAGCATTGGCGACCAGCATCGCGCTGCCGAGATCCGGCGAGGTCAGGGCGAGCCGCGTGCTATCAGCGAAGCCGGGGCCGCTGAGGGCGGCGAGGTTGCCGTCGACCGTCTCGGCACCGGCGAGGGCCAGCGCGGACGCGAACGCGAGCGGAAGCGCCGAGAGTACCGCGACGATGCGGTCGTGCTGTGCCGCCGAACACACCGTGACCTCGCCCCCGGCGTCTCGCGCGAGCGCTCCGGCGAGCGCCATCGCGGCACTATCGGAGCGCACGGTCGGCACGACGAGGAACGGGCGCAGCTCGAGCAGCACCGGCGACGCCGCGCCGAACCCGCTGCCGCTCCGACCCGCCATGGGATGCAGACCGACGATCCGGCAACCCGCGGGTGCGGACGCGGCAAAGGCCTCCACCGGAGCGCGCACCGACGCGACATCGAGCAGGACGGCCGAGCCGGCGCGCGGCGCGAGCGCCTCGAGCGTCGGGACGATCGCCGCCATGGGTGTCGCGACGATGACCGCATCGGTCGGCAGGAGCGCGTCGAGGGCTCCCACGACGTCGATCCCGGCTGCGAGCGCGGCATCGCGCGTGTTCGCGTCGATGTCGAAGCCGGTGACGCGGTGGCGCCTCTTCAGCGCCAGTGCGAGCGAGCCACCGATGAGACCGAGGCCCGCGATGGAGACGTTCACAGGCGAGCGATGACGAGCATCAGGCCGGCGCCGCGTCGCGGACGGCGCGGCCGACCGCGCGCGCGACGGCGCTCGCGCGACCGACGAGCGCGGCGAAGTTGTCAAAGGTCAGGGATTGGAAGCCGTCGGACAGTGCGTGGTCGGGGCTCGGGTGCACCTCGATGATCAGACCGTCGGCGCCGGCGGCCACCGCGGCGAGCGCGACGGGCGCGACGAGATACCACTTTCCGGTGCCGTGAGACGGGTCGCCGACGACGGGGAGGTGCGTCAGGCGCTTGAGGAGCGGGATCGCGTTCACATCGAAGGTGTTGCGGGTGTACTTCTCGAAGGTGCGGATGCCGCGCTCGCACAGGATCACGTTGCGGTTGCCGCGCGCGAGCACGTACTCGGCGGAGAGGAGGAACTCCTCGACCGTCGCGGACATGCCGCGCTTGAGCAGCACCGGCTTCGGCTGATCGCCGACCGCGTCGAGCAACGCGAAGTTCTGCATGTTGCGCGCGCCGATCTGGAGGCAGTCGGCGACGCGCGCGACCGCGTCGACGTCGCCCGGGGTGAGCACCTCGGTCACGATCGCGAGCCCCGTTTCCGCCCGCGCCTCCTCGAGGATGTCGAGCCCAGCCACCCCGAGGCCGCGGAAGTTGTACGGCGACGAGCGCGGCTTGAACGCGCCGCCGCGCAGGATCGTCGCGCCGGCGGCACGGACGGCCCGCGCCGTCGCGAGGGTCTGCTCGCGCGACTCGACCGAACACGGGCCGGCCATGATCGCGAGCGGAGCGCCCGCGCCGACCGGCACGGGCCCGACGCGCACGACGGTGTCCTCGGGGATCACCTCCCGCGACGCGAGCTTGAACGGCCGGCTGACCGGGACGACCTCCGCGACCCCGGGCAGCGACTCCACCGCCTCGGCCGCGGCGCGCGACGTCGATCCGAACGTACCGATCGCCATCCGCTCGGCGCCGGGCAGCGGGATCGGCGTGATGCCGAACTCCGCTATCCGCGCGACGACCGCGTCGATCTCGCGCTGTGATGCCCCGCGCTTCATGACCACGAGCATCAGCGCTCGCCCTTGCGGCCGTCGTTCGGAAGGTCGACCGCCCACGCGGGACGCAGCGCCTTCGCGCCGCGGAGGAACGCGTGTCGGATCTCCTTCTGCGTCTTCGATGTGTTCCAGGCGATGAGCACGCGCACGCACATGTCGAGCGCGCCGGGCACGGGGATCTCGCGTCCGCAGATGAGCGGCACGTCGGTCCAGCCGAGTCCCACACGCGCCGCGTCCGCCGGAAAGGCCGCGTCGAGATCGGGCGTGACCGTGAACCAGACGTAGCCGATGTCGTCCGCACGCAGACCGTTGAGCTCGGTGAGGATGCGCAGCAGCTCCGCCGTCGCATCGAAGATCGCCTTTCCGTCGTTCGCGCGCACGGTCGTCGCGCCGCGCACGCCGCGCACGGCCATCAGGATCGCCCCGCGGCCACGAGGGAAGCGACGAACTCGCGTAGCGCGGTCGCGCGCCGCTCGGCCGGCGCGCTCGTCACGACATCGATCGCGGCGCTTCCGACGACGATCCCGTCGGCGGTGCCGCGAAGCGCGGCGACGTGCTCGGGCGCGCTGATGCCGAATCCCACGGCGATCGGCAACGCGGTGTGGCGCCGGACGCGGCCGACGAACTCTGCGACATCGGACGCGAGTGCGCGGCGGGCGCCGGTCACACCGGTGAGCGACACGCAGTACACGAAACCACGTGCGTTCGGCAGCAGCCGTGCGAGGCGGTCGTCGGGGGTCGTCGGCGCGTAGAGGTCGATGCGCAGCAGACCCGCGGGCGCGAGTGCGAAGTCGAGCTCGCTGCTCTCCTCCGACGGCATGTCGGGCACGATCACGCCGGCGATTCCCGCGCGCGCGCCGTCGGTGGCGAGTCGCTCGAAGCCGTACTGCATGAACGGATTGGTGTAGCCCATGAAGAGCACCGGCGCGTCGCGGTCACGCACGACGGCCGCGGCTTCGGACAGGCAGTCGCCAAGCGTCACGCCGTTTCGCAGCGCGGCCTCGCTGGCGCGCTGGACCGTGGTGCCATCGGCGAGGGGATCGCTGAACGGCACGCCGAGCTCGAGCACGTCCGCGCCACCGTCGAGCGCAGCGCGAAGCAGCGAGCCGGTCGACGCGCGATCGGGATAGCCGACCGTGAGGTACACCGCGACGGCGAGGCGCCGCTCCGTGCGCGCGCGTGCGAACGCGCGCTCGAGGCGGAGTGCCCCGCTCACCGCGACGCTCACATCGCCTCCCGGGCGCGCATCACCGTTTCGAGATCCTTGTCGCCGCGACCGGAGAGGCAGACGAGCACGTCGGCCTCCGCGCCGTAGCGCAGACGGATGTGTGCGAGGTCGGCGATCGCGTGTGCCGGCTCGAGCGCGGGAATGATGCCCTCGGTCCGCGAAAGGACGCCGAAGGCTTCGAGCGCCTCCGCGTCGGTGCGTGACACGTATTCGACGCGTCCGGTCTCGTGGAGGAACGCGTGCTCGGGCCCGACGCCGGGATAGTCGAGGCCGGCGGACACCGAGTGCGTTTCGCGGATCTGACCATGCTCGTCCTGCAGCACGTAGCTGCGTGTGCCGTGCAGCACGCCGACGCGGCCGCCGCCGATCGACGCCGCGTGCTTGCCGCTCTCGACGCCGAGTCCGCCTGCCTCCACGCCACGCAGCCGCACCCCCGGATCCTCCAGGAACGCGCTGAACATGCCGATCGCGTTCGAGCCGCCACCGACGCAGGCGACGACGACGCTCGGCAGCGCTCCGACGCGCTCGAGCCACTGCGCGCGAGCCTCGCGCCCGATGATCGACTGGAACTCGCGGACCATCGCCGGATACGGATGCGGTCCGATCGCGGAGCCGAGCAGGTAGTACGTCGTGCGGACGTTCGTCACCCAGTCGCGGATCGCCTCGTTCACGGCATCCTTGAGCGTGCGGCTGCCGGCCTCGACGGCGCGCACCTCGGCGCCGAGGAGGCGCATGCGGAAGACGTTGGGTTCCTGCCGGCGCATGTCCTCGGTCCCCATGTAGACGACGCACTCGAGGCCCAGGAGCGCGCACGCGGCCGCGCTGGCGACCCCGTGCTGGCCGGCGCCGGTCTCGGCGACGATGCGCTGCTTTCCCATCCGCCGCGCGAGCAGCGCCTGCCCGAGCGCGCTGTTGATCTTGTGCGCGCCGGTGTGCGTCAGGTCCTCTCGCTTGAGCATCACGCGCCGAAGGCCGACGAGCTTTGCCAGACGCGACGCGTCCGAGAGCGGTGTCGGACGTCCGACCCACTCGTGCAGGAGCCGGTCGAGCTCCTGCTGGAATGCTTCGTCGGCGCGCGCCGCATCGAACGCCGCCTCCAGCTCGGCGATCGCGGGCATGAGCGTCTCCGGGAGGAACTGACCCCCGAACTGTCCGTACCGGCCGCGCCCGCTCATCGGCGCGCCGTTCCGACCGGCGGGGGTGCCGAGCTCTTCCGGATCGACGCGATCGCCGCGATCAGCGGCTTCGGGTCGTCGGCGCGCATGAGCGCGGTGCCGATGAGCACGGCATCGACCCGCGCTGGCAATAGCCGCACGTCGTCCACGGTCGCGATCCCGGACTCGGCCACCAGGATCTGCCCCGGCTCCGCGAAACCGTGCAGCTGGCGCGCACGCCCAATGTCGATCTCGGACGGTCGTCGCAGGTTCCGCGCGTTGACGCCGATGACGCCCGTGCGCAGCGCGGCAGCGCGCCCGAACGCGATCGGCTCATGTGCCTCGAGCAGCACGCCCATGTTCAGCGTGTGCGCGTGCGCCATCAGGGTTCGCAGCTCGTTGTCCGACAACGCCTCGGCGATCAAGAGCACCGCGTCCGCACCCGCGGCGCGCGCCTCGACGATCTGCTGCTTGTGAACGATGACGTCCTTGCAGAGGATCGGCGTGCTCGGGAGCGCGTCGCGGACCGCCGCGAGGTCGCTCATCGAACCGCCCCAGTGGCGCGGCTCGGTCAGGACTGAGATCGCGGTGGCCCCGGCTGCCGCGTAGCCGCGCGCCTGGAGCGCCGGGTCGACGCTCGCGGCAATGACACCGAATGCGGGTGACACGCGCTTCACTTCCGCGATGACGGCGAGATGCCCCTCGGCGCGCCGCGCC
>VBEZ01000092.1 GCA_005882255.1 Chloroflexota bacterium
GCGCGTCGACGGTGTCGTTCCCGACAAGCTCGTCCGGCCGTACATCGAGTCCGCCTCGGGTATGAACGACGCGCCGCGCGGCGACCTCCGCATGGACGACTGGGAGCTCACCGAGGAGCAGATCCGCGACCGCGAGAGCTGGCAGCAACAGGCCGGTATCGAGCGGTGGCTCATCGTCGCGGTGCACGAGGCGAGCGGCGCCGGCGCCGGCTTCACCGAGGTCACATACGACCCGCGCGTCCCGCACCTGATCTGGCAGCAGGGCACCGCCGTCATCGATGCCCACCGCGGACATCGCCTCGGTCTCTGGATGAAGGCGGTGATGCTGGAGCGGATCCTCGCGGAGCGAACGCGGGCGCACTTCATCCGCACCGGTAACGCGAACACGAATGCCCAGATGCTCGCGATCAACACGCAGCTCGGCTTCAAGCCGGCGTGGTCCGCCGCCCTCTGGCAGCTCACGCTCGCCGACGCGCGCAGAGCGGTCGGTCTCGAGCGCACGGGAGCGACCGCCTAACACTCGGATCGCACGCGTGGATGGCGTTAGACCGGCGCGGCCCCGAGCCGCTCGCGCGCTCGACGCGCGAACTGCAGGCCGAACGCGACGGCGAACCCCGCGAGACCCAGCGCGTCCTGCAGCGTTCCGGGCAAGAGCAGCAGGAGGCCGGCGCCGACGAGCAGCGCGCGCTCGGGCAGGGTCGTGGGCCGCAGCAGATATCCGCCGACTCCCGCGACGACCGCGATGATGCCGATGACGGCGGACACCGACGCGACGATCGCGTCCGGCACCGTCGTGTCGCGCCACAAGAGCGCGAGGCCGTCCGGCTGCGTGAACATGAACGGGACGAGGAAACACGGCAGCGCGTACTTCCAGGTCAGCATCATCGTCTTGTACGGATTCCCGCCGGTGATCGCGGCCGCGGCGAACGGCGAGAGCGCGACCGGCGGCGACACCTCGCTCAGCACCGCGTAGTAGAAGACGAACATGTGCGCCGCCGGCGGCGGCACGCCGAGCGTGACGAGGGCGGGGATGACCGTCGGCACGGCGACCAGGTACGTCGCGGTGATCGGAAGCGACAGGCCGAGCACCCACAGCACGATGCCCGCGATGACGAGCGTGAGCACCAGGTTCCCCGCGCCGAGCGTGAGGATGAGGCTCGAGATCTTCAGGCCGAGCCCGGTCTGGAGGAGGATCCCGACGGCGATGCCCGCCACAGCGGTCGTCGCGGCGACCGACAGCACCTGGCGGGTACCGGCGGACAGCGCCGCGACGAGCTTTCGCGGCGTGAGCGACGTCTCCTTGCGGATGTACGGCACGACGATCGCCAGCAGGATGGACCAGAAGATCGCCGTGATCGTGCTGAATCCGAGGAGCAGGAACGCGATGATCGCGAAGAGCGACGTGTATTGGTACCAGTAGCGTTTCGTCAGCCACCAGAAGCCCGGAGCATCGAGGACGATCGGCTGCGCCTTGAGCCGGCGCGCGTCGATCTCGATCGTGAGAAGGATGCCGAGGTAGAAGAGGATCGTCGGCATCATGGCCATGATCACGACGTCGAGGTAGCTGATGCGTAAGAGCTCGGCCATGATGAACGCGGCCGGCCCCAGCACCGGCGGCGAGATGACCGCTCCGATCCCACCGGCTGACAGGATCGCTCCCGAGGACTCGCGATCGTGCCCGGCCTTCTTCAGCATCGGGTACGCGATGGCCCCAAGCGTCACGGTCGTCGCGACGCCGGAGCCCGAGACCGTGCCGAGCAGAAATGAGGCGACGGTCACCGTGCGCGCCGCGCCCGTCGGCTTGCGGCCGGTCAGCGCGAACGCGAGATCCACGTAGAACTTGCCCGCGCCGGTGTAGTCGAGGATCGCGCCGTAGATCGTGAACAGGATGATGAACGTGGCCGCGACGAGCAGCGGCTGCCCAAGCATCCCGTCGGTGCCGAGGTACTGATTCGCGACGATGTCGTCGAGGTTCTTCGGCGGTCCGCGGAACGGACCTGGCATGAAGTCCGCGAAGTACGCATACGCGATCGCGATGAGGCCGAGCACCGGCAGATGCCAGCCGATGGTGCGGCGCGCCGCCTCGAGCACGACGACGATCGCGATGACCCCGAACACGAAGTCCGTGGGCGTCGGGCTGTTCGCACGGTAGATGACCTGCTCGAAGTTGAGGAGCACGTACAGCGCGATCGCCACGGCACCGACGGCGGGGACAAGATCGAGGACCGGGCTGACGTGCCTGAGGAAGCGGTGATGGGCGGGATACAGGACGAAGGTCAGCGTCAGTACGGCCGCGAGGAAGAGCATCTCGTAGATCTGCTTCGTGGTGATCGTCTCGCCGAAGACGCTGATCGTCGGGACCTGGAGGCTCGTGAACGGGATCTCCGCGCCCGCCGCCGCGTAGTACAGCGCGAAGAGTGTGGTGGCGACCGACAGCGAGGTCGCGAAGCGCGCCCACCAGCCGGTGAGGGTCCGAGTCTTCGCCTCGCTCTCGAACTCCTCGATGATCTCGCGGTTCTTCTCGTCGCTCTGGACCGCCTCGAAGTCGGGCCGGACGACGACGTCGCTCACGAGCGACCGACGAACGCGAGCACTCGCGGAACATACGCCGGTGTCACCGTCACGACGGTCTCGCCGAACTCCCCGCGCAGGGAGACGTCGAAGGCGCCGCCGCGAAGGCGCTGCGCGCCCTCGGTGGTGATCCGGATGGTGAGCGCCCCGACGCGGTTCGGCGGCGCATCCTGCACGAACTCATCGCCCTCGCGCCGGATCTGGCCCTCCCAGCGGAAGTATTCCACGGCCTTCAGGTCGCGCGACCGCACGCGGACGATGCGGAGGGTGTCGCCCTCGCGAACGTGCTCTTCGACGACCGGCACCTGATAGATGGATTGCTGGTACGAGTACTCGTAGCCCTCACCATCCGCGAGCGCGTAGAGGTGACCTCCCGGGTCGACGCGGAGAACGGCGACGGGGGTGGCCAACACCACCCCCGTCAGCGCGACGATCACGACGCCGAGGGCGATCGCCCTCATCCCACTACGGCTTCCAGACGCCCTTGGCCTTGTAGAAGTCGATCGCTCCGGGGTGGAAGTCGATCGACGATCCCTGGGTCGCGGTGTCGAGCTTCAGGTTCTTCGCCTCGGGATGCACGAGCACCAGGTCAGCCTGGTAGTCGAACATCGCGGTGAGGATCGCCTTCACCAGGGCCGGATCGAACGACGACGGCACCACGAGGAGATTCGCCACGCCGGCGGTCACCACGTCCGCGTCGTTCTTGTACGTCCCCTTCGGGATCTTGGCCGGGAAATAGAAGTTGCCGTACTTCGAGTTCATCTTCGCGATCGCATCCGATTGGTCGATCAGCTTGATCGCGGTGGAGTTGGCGAGGTCGGCCACGGCGCTCGTCGGCAGACCGCCGTCGAAGAAGAACGCGTCGAGCTTGTTATCGCGCAGCGCGTCCGCGGAGTCCTGTGCCGCGAGCCGCTGCGGATTGATGTCCGTCGTCGCGTTCAGGCCGTAGGCCTCGAGGATCCGGATCGCCTTGGTCTCCGTCCCGGACCCGGCCGCGCCGATGGATACGCGCTTGCCCTTCAGGTCCGTGACCGTGTTGATGCCGCCGCTCGCCTTCGCGACGAGGTGCATGTAATTCGAGTACATGACCGCGATGGCCTTCGCGTCGACCTTGCCTTCCGGAGGCGCGAAGCGGTTCTTCCCGTTGATCGCGTCGAAGGCGGTATCGGCGAGCGTGAACGCGAGATCGGCCTTGCCGTCGCGGATGAGCTTCATGTTGTCGACGGATGCCGGCGTGGACTGCGCGCTCGCCGCGACCTTCAGCCGCTTCGTGAGCATGTCGGCGAGACCCGCGCCGTAGACGATGTACACGCCGCCGGTGCCGCCGGTCACGATGTTCAGGGTGCGTCCGGTGAAGTCGGGCGTCGCCGACGCCGCCGCCGTTCCTGCCGCCGTCGCGGTCTGTGTCGGCGTCGATTGCCGCGGCGCGGCGCACGCCGCGGCCACGAGCACGAGCGCGACGAGCGGTCCGAAGGTGCGCAAAGAGCCTCTCATCTCAGCCTCCCAGCGGCCGGAGTCTAAGAGGTGCGCGGACGTTTGAGCCGAAGCGCGCGCCGCTGCTCCGCCGCCTTCATCCGGCGGCGCTCATCGTCCGTTTCGGCGAGCAAGGGAGGAAGCGGCACGGGCCGTCCGCGTTCGTCGATCGCGACGAACACGAGGTACGCGGAGGCGACGTGTGCGGCCTTGCCGGTGAGGAGGTCCTCGGAATCGACGCGGACGCCCACCTCCATGCTCGACTTGCCGACGTGGTTCACCGATGCGGAGGCGGTGACGAGGTGGCCGACGTACACCGGCGCGAGGAATGAGAGCTCGTCGATGCGCGCGGTCACCACGCGCGCACGCGCGTGGCGCGTGGCCGCCGCGCCGGCGCAGGCGTCGATGAGCTTCATGATCTCGCCGCCATGCACGTTCCCGTACGGGTTCGCATCCGACGGGAGCATCGTCTGCGACATGGTCGTCTTCGAGGCGGATACGAGCTTTGGTTCGGGCATGCGGGCGAATCGTACGTCGCGGATGAGGGACCCTCGCTCGCACCTAAACTCCTGGCGATGTCCGTTCTGTCGCGTGAAGAGCTGCGCGCCGCGCTCGCGGGCGAGCCTCCGCTCGTGGAAGGTATCGACCAGCCCCTTCAGCTCCAGCCCAACGGGATCGATCTCCGCGTCGACCGCGTGCAGCGCCTGACGTCGCCGGGCCTCCTAGGAGCGTCGGACCAGGTGCGCGAGCCCGCCGCCCGCGAGGACGTGGCGGTCGACAAGGACGGCTGGTGGGACCTGCATCGCGGCGCGTACGTCATCACCTATCAGGAGAAGCTGAATCTGCCGATGGACATCATGGCGCTCGCGCGTCCGCGCTCGACGCTGCTGCGCTCGGGCGTCGCCATCCACACGGCGGTCTGGGATGCCGGCTACTCCGGTCGCGGCGAGGGCCTGCTGTCCGTTCTCAACGCGCGCGGCTACCGCCTGCAGCGCGGCGCCCGCGTGCTTCAGCTCGTGTTCTTCCGGTTGTCGTCGCCGACGGCCGAGGGCTACAAGGGTCGATACCACGGCGAGAACGCGGGTTGACGAAGCCACAGGTCCGGATGGCGCCGTCCGGGTATCAGTCTTGAATATGCCTTGACAGGTATATTCTCCTAGAGGTATGTTCGCCGCGTGAACGCCACGCTGACAGCCCTCGCCGAACCAAATCGTCTCCGCATCGTCGAGCTCCTCCGCGACCGGCCGCGCCCGGTAGGGGAGATCGCGAGGCGCCTCCGGCTGCGTCAACCGCAGGTGTCGAAGCACCTCCGCGTGCTCAGCGACGCTGGCCTGGTCGACGTGCGCCCGGTCGCGCAGCAGCGCATCTACGAGCTACGGGCGGAGCCCTTCAACGAGCTCGACACCTGGCTGGAGACGTTCCGGCGCTCGATGAGCGACCGGATGGATCGCTTGGAGGACCTGATCAGCGAGCGGAAGGCAAAGAAAGAACGGGAGAAAGAACGTGGTGACTAAGACGAAGTACGACACAACGCTGACCCTGCCATCGGATCGCGAGATCCTCATGACGCGCAAGTTCGATGCGCCGCGGGAGATCGTGTGGGACACGATCACGGACGCGGAGCTCATCCCGCAATGGTGGGGCTTCGCCGCCGACGCGACCGAGGTCAAGAAGATGGACGTGCGGCCGGGCGGAAAGTGGCAATACATCACGCACACGTCGGGCGGCGAAGTCGTCGATTTCCACGGCACGTACCGCGAGGTCATCGCCCCCGAGAAGCTCGTCTACAGCTTCCTCTTCGGGGACATGCCTGAGGGCGACGGCTTCGTTGAGATGACGCTTGTCGAGAAAGACGGTGTCACCGAGCTCAGGGACCGAAGCGTCTTCAACTCCAAGGAGGAAAGGGACGCCACCATCGCGACCGGGATGGAAGAGGGAGCGCGCGAGACCTACGAGCGTCTCTCCGCGCTGATCGCGACCCGGGTCGGGTAACCCGCTATCGCTCGAGGCTCGGCAGGTCGATCGCGGACTTGTCCGCGAACTGCCGGGCCTCGTCGTACCCTGCATCGGCGTGACGCATGACGCCGGTGCCGGGGTCGGTGGTCAGCACGCGGCGCAGCTTCTCGCGTCCGAGCGCGCTGCCGTCCGCGACGGCGACCATCCCGGCGTGGATCGAATTCCCGATCCCGACGCCGCCACCGTGGTGCACCGAGACCCACGTCGCGCCGGCCGACGCGTTCACCAGCGCGTTGAGGATCGGCCAGTCAGCGATCGCGTCGCTCCCGTCCTTCATCCCCTCGGTCTCGCGGAAGGGTGAGGCAACAGACCCCGAGTCGAGGTGATCGCGCCCGATGACGATCGGCGCCTTGATCTCGCCGCGCTCGACGAGCTCATCGATCCGCTCGCCGAATAGCGCGCGCTCGCCGTACCCGAGCCAGCACACGCGCGCGGGAAGACCCTGGAACGGCACGCGGTCCTGCGCAAGGCGGATCCAGCGCGCGAGCGTCTCGTTCTCGGGGAAGAGCTCGAGCACGAGGCGATCGGTGCGGTGGATGTCCGACGCGTCGCCGGACAGCGCGACCCAGCGGAAGGGTCCACGACCTTCGGCGAAGAGCGGACGGATGTATTCGGGAACGAAGCCCGGATAGCTGAAGGCGTCCGCGAAGCCGGCCTCCTTTGCCTCACCGCGCAGGTTGTTCCCGTAATCGAATGCCACTGCGCCGTTCTTCGCCAGCGCGACGATCGCCTCGCAGTGCTTCGCCATCGACGCGCGCGATCGCCGGATGTAGTCGTCGGGGTCGCGCTCGCGGAGGCCGGCAACGTCTTCGACGCCGGCCGGCACGTACCCGTCGAGCGGATCATGGGCGCTCGTCTGGTCGGTGACGACGTCCACGCGCACGCCACGGCGCACGAGCTCGGGTAGCACGTCGGCGGCGTTGGCGACGAGCGCGATGCTGTGTGGCGTCCGATCGCGGAGCGATCGCTGCGCGACCTGGAGGGCGTCGTCGAGGGTCGGCGCGATCTCGTCGAGGAAACCCTGGCGGCGGCGCCGCTCGGCGCGTGACTGGTCGACTTCGACGATGAGCCCCGTGCCTTCGTTCATCGTGATCGCGAGCGGCTGCGCGCCACCCATGCCGCCGAGCCCGGCGCTGACGACGAGACGTCCCGCGAGCGTGCCGCCGAAGTGCTTGCGCGCGACCGCGGCGAACGTCTCGTACGTTCCCTGCAGGATCCCCTGGGTCCCGATGTAGATCCATGACCCCGCGGTCATCTGCCCGTACATCGTCAGACCCGCGGCCTCGAGCTCGCGGAACTTCTCCCACGTGGCCCACTTCGGCACGAGGAGCGCGTTCGCGATGAGCACGCGCGGCGCCCATTCGTGCGTGCGGAACACGCCGACCGGTTTGCCCGACTGCACCAGCAGCGTCTCGTCGTTCTTCAGTCGGCGAAGCGTCGCGAGGATGCGGTCAAACGCTTCCCACGAGCGGGCTGCGCGGCCGGTGCCCCCGTAGACGATCAGCTCGTCCGGCTTCTCCGCCACCTCCGGATCGAGGTTGTTCTGGATCATCCGGAACGCGGCTTCCTGCGGCCACGCGCGGCACGCGAGCGTGGTGCCGCGGGGAGCGCGAACGGCGCGTGCCGCGATCGTCATCGCCTCGATTGTCCACCCAGACCGTGCCGGTCGAGGAAACCCTGCACCGCGGCGTTCCAGGCCGGCGCCGCCTCGCGCGGCGCGGCGTGATGCGCGCCCGCCAGGACCAGGAACTCGGCGCCGGGGATCCATGAAGCCCACTCGCGCGCGCCTGCGATGGTCGAACGCGACTCGCGTTCGCCGACGATGAGGAGCGTCGGCACCCGGATCTTCGCGAAGTCCTCCTTTCTGGGGCGCTGGTCCCAGTCGCGCAGCACCGCGATCGCGCGGGCGCGCTCGTCCGCGGTGCGCCCGAGCCCGGTGCCGGCGGCGGCCATCATCTTTCCCCACGCGGAGGCCGCGAACTCGGGATCCGTCGTGAGCGGCCCCTCCTCTTCATCGGGACCGGACCGCGGTTGGCGCACGATCGGCGGCCGGCCGGCGCGCGCCGTCACGATCTCCTCCTCGAGCCACGCGCGTCCCTCCGCGTCGACGTAGGGGACGGTGTGTCCGATCACGAGCGCGAGCGCTCGTCCGGGGTGGTCCACGGCGAACTGCGCGGTGACCACGCCGCCGAGGCTCGAACCGCCGACGATCGCCTTTTCGATCTCGAGCGCGTCGAGCAGTCCAGCGAGGTCGTCCGACAGATCCTCGGCGCTCCAATCGCCGGGTGGGCTGGAGGATCGCCCGGTCCCGCGGCGGTCGTAGGTGAGGAAGCGGTACCGCTGCGAGAACACCGGTGCCTGGCCGAACAGCCAGGGCGTGTGGTCGTGCGCCTGAAGCACCATCGGCGTGCCTTCGCCAAGCGACTCGTAGTAGAGCTCGACGTCTCCCGCCGCGACGCGTGGCATCGGCGCATCATCCTGGAAACGCGGGAGGGACGCGATGCCGGCCGAGCTCCAGATCGCCTTCGCCCTGATCTCGACGGCCACGGTGGTCGGGGGCTTCGTCTTTGCCGCGTACCAGTTCGTGGCGTTCGTGCGGCAGCGACGCCAGGAGACCGCGCTCACGCTGATGAAAACGACCCAGCCCCCGGACCTCTTCTCGCGATCGGTCCGCAAGATCTTCGAGCTGCCCGACGCCGCGCCGGCGGAGGCGATCCACGCGCTCGGGCCGGAGCTCGAACAGGCGCTCATCGAGACGTTCGTGAAGTTCGAGAACCTCGGCTACCTCGTGTACTCGCGCGCGATCCCCCTCCACATGGCCGACGATCTCATCGGTGGCCTGGTCCGGCTCACCTGGCGGAAATGCCGCGGGTATATCGGGCAATTCCGTGCGGTCACCCCGACGGCCTTCGAGTGGTTCGAATGGCTCTACGACCGGATGGAGCAGTACCCGGCCGCGCCTGATTCGAGCGTCGGCGCGCACGTCTCGCGCAGGGCCTGGAAGCCGTAGGCGTGTCGCAAAAGAAATATGGCGGCTATCGCTCGTACTCCTATCTCAAGGAAGGCGAGGACTACCAGGCGATCCCCCTCGCGAAAGAGATCGACCGCGTGCCGTCGACGTAGGTCGAGCTGTCGGACGCGGAGGAGAAGCGGGCTCGGGCCATCCTCGATGGCCAGCAGATCGTGTCGATGCACGACCACACGTCGATCTTCCCGGAGGACATGGGCCGCGTGCTCGAGCAGCGACAGCAGGGTCGCGACGCGACCGGCTACGCGGGGCTCGCCGCCTCAGACACCGACGTGTTCTTCGAGAACTTCATGGACGGCACGGCGACGATCACGTCGAACAAGGGCTGGAAGTGGGATTTCGCGGCCATCGCCTTCGAGGCGGTTCATACGCTATCCGCGATAGCGGCCCGTCGTACACGCAGGTGCCGTACGTCGACGGGATGGAGAACCCCGGTGAGGCGATGCGCAACGCCGTCCGCTGGCTGGTGAAGCACGGATACACCGATACGGATATCGCGAAGCTCGCCGGTGGGAACGCGCTGCGCGTTCTTAAGGAGACCTGGGCTTTTTAGGGATTCCCGCGGCGCGCTCGTCGCGCAGGCCGCCGAGTTCCTCGAGCGCTTGTCGGTCTTTCGCCCGACCGGCCGCGCGCTTCATGCGGATCAGATCGTCGATGGAACAAACCCGCACGCTCAGGCCGCTGCCGACGCGCATTGTTTCGGCTGCCTGCTTGAGGTCGCTGTAGCCGTTCGTTCCGGTTGGTGTGCCGAGGCAATCGAGGGCGCCGAAGTCGGTTGTGAACGTGAAGCTGTCGCCGTTGAATAGCGTGCGCGCGTCAAGCCGGAACGGCACATCTTCCTTCACCCCGCGCAGCTTCGCGTGCAGCTCGCGGAGGGCTTCGGCGAGATGCTCGAGATTCGGCTTCTCTCGCGAGTAGCAGATGTCGAGGTCTTGTGTGACGGTGCTCGAACCCCAGAGTTGGCCGGCGATCCCGCCGATGATCACGAAGTCGACTTCATGACGCTGGAGGACCCTGACGAGCGCACCCGCGTCGAAGAGCCCGTCGGTCATCGGCGGACTCTTCCGACGAATCGCTGCAGCGCGCGGGCATTCTCGCCCGCGCTGCGGAGCCGTTGGGCTGGGGTGAGCCGCAGCTGCTCGCGAATCAGCGATCGATCGACGCCTTCACCTAACCGTGGCAGTGCGGCTAGTTCCTGTCCGCAGGCATCGACGAGTGCCAGAAGTGTCGCGAACCGGGGATCCTGGCGCCCCGTCTCGATCGAGGCGATCGTCGGCTGGGGCACCTTCGAACGCTGGGCGAGTGCACGTTGCGAAAGGCCTGCGCCGCGCCGGGCGCCCCATAGCAGCCGCGCGGCGGTTGGTCGAGTTGGCATTTTGATCATGGCTTCATTATCGCACAGATCGTGATTTCATGATCGCACAAGAGTTAACCGCGTCGACCAGATCAACTGCACATCGATCCGGCCAATCAAGTGTGCTGCAGGCGGGCCGGCAGAACAAGACTGTTCTTTTCGCTCTTTCTGCGCGGATACTGCCCGGCTCTCTTGATCAGGCGAGCGGCGGAGGATCTGTGGATCGACACCTCGTTTGGCCGGACCTTCTGAACGTGCGAGACCTCGGCGGCCTTCGATCGGCATCCGGAGGAGAGACAGCC
>VBEZ01000227.1 GCA_005882255.1 Chloroflexota bacterium
TGGCTCTTCGTGCAGCAGGCCTTCCGTCCAGCCGCCGCCGGCCTCAACCCCGCGATCATCGTCGTGGCGCGTCCCCGCGCCGCGTTCGGCGACGCGCTGCGTGCACTGCTCCCATCGCTGCTCGTCGCGGGCGTGGTGGCAGCGGGCTTTGCGCTCATCGTCGCGGGTCTGCTGTCGCGAACCATCACGCGGCCGCTCCGCGAGCTCGTCGCGGGCGCGCGACGGTTCGCGCGCGGCGAATACCGGACGCGGGTGCCCGTCGCGGGGCCGAGCGAAGTGGCCGAGCTCGGCGGCGCGTTCAACGAAATGGCCGGCGAGATCGAGCGCGCGCGTGACAGCGAGCAGGCGTTCCTCGCGGACATCTCGCACGAGCTGCGGACGCCGCTCACATCGATCCAGGGATTCGCACAGGCGATCGCCGACGGCGAGGCCGCGGGCGAAGCGGCGCCGCCGGCGGCGAAGATCATCCAGCGCGAATCGCGCCGGCTCATCCGGATGGTGGAGGGACTGCTCGAGGTCGCGAAGCTCCAGGCTGGAGGGCCAGAGCTCGCGCGTGAACGTGTCGAGGTGACGGCGCTCGTATCCGGCGCGGTCGCCGCGCTCGAGGTGCAGGCGCATGAGGCGGGCGTGACGCTGGACGTCACGACCGACGGCCTGCCGGCGGTGCGCGGCGATCCCGATAAGCTGGCGCAGCTCTTCACCAATCTCATCGACAACGCCGTGAAGCATTCGCCGCGCGGCGCGTCAGTCGCGGTGCGAGGCGCGCGCGAGGACGGCCAGGCGGTCGTGCGCGTACGCGATGCGGGATCCGGTCTTCCCGGTGGCGCGCAGACGCGCCTCTTCCGCCGCTTCTACCGCGGCGAGAACGCGCAGCGGGACGGCGCGGGCCTCGGTCTCGCGATCGCGCAGGCGATCGCCGTCGCGCACGGCGGCGCGATCACCGCTCGGAACGTCGATGAGGGCGGCGCCGAGTTCACGGTCCGTCTACCTTCCGCGTGACCCCTACGTGCCGGGCCGCGCTTATCCTCGGGGACCATGGCGCTCGGCGGCATCGTGCGGGGCAAGCGGACGACGCTGCGGACTCCGACAGAGGACGACCTTCCCGCGTATTCACGCTGGATGGCGGACATGCGCGTGCGGCGCGTGGCCCCCGTCTGGCACCAGCCGGCGATGCCGGCGACGTGGAAGGAGCGGCTCAAAGAGCAGGCGAAGGAGCAGCGCGCCGTGCTGTGGTCGATCGAGGCCGATGGCCGTTTGGTCGGGCTTGCCCGAGCGCGGGTGGGTGGAGTCGAGAGCCCTCCCAGCGCGCACCTCCAGCACTTCATCATCGATCCGGATGAGTGGCGAAAGGGATACGGCTGGGACGCCGCGCTGGCCCTCCACCGCTACTTCTTCGACTACCTCGATCTGAAGCGCTCCGGAGCTGAGCTGCGCACCGACAACGCGGCCGCCCTGCGTATCGCGGAGAAGCTCGGCTACGTGGAATTCGGCCGCGGCCACCAGGTCCACTACCGCGACGGCGGCTACGTCGACGAGTCATGGGTGCTCATGGAGCGCACGGCATGGGACGAGCGATTCGGGAAGACCGAGCGTGAGTACGTCCCGTTCGGGACGGCGCGCTGATGTTCGGACCGCGCATCGTCGGCGACAACGGCATCGAGCTGCGGCCGCCGACGCTGGAGGACTACAAGCTCTTCACCGAGTGGCAGATGCGCCCGGAAGTCACTCGTTTCTGGGGTCCTCGCTTCACCACCGAGACGATCGCTACGGCGGAGGAGCGGCTCAAACGACATCTGGAGAGTGGCGACAGCGTGTCGTGGTCGATCGCGTACGGCGGAGAGACCGTCGGCTTCACCGGGATCTTCGACATCAGCTGGACCGACCGCGACGGCGAGACCGGGATCTTCATCGGACGTCACGACCTCTATGGCAAAGGCATCGCGAGCGAGGCCGTGCGGCTCCGCATGGCCTTCGCCTGGAACGAGTTGGGGCTGCACCGCACTCACAACTGGATCGCCCTCGCGAACCAGGGCAGCTGGCGGGCGAACCAGAAGTCGGGGTATTCCCAGATCGGCACGTACCCGCGCTCGTGGTTCCGCTCGGGCGAATGGTTCGATGAATGGCTCGGTGAGGCCTTTCC
>VBEZ01000093.1 GCA_005882255.1 Chloroflexota bacterium
CTATCAGCATCCGGGCGGCATGGAGTGGTGGCTCCGTCGCATCGTGAAGGACGACTTCAAGGTGTTCATCTGGGACGACGGCGACGACATCGCGGGATTCGTGATCGACGATGCGGGTTACGTCATCCCGCGCACGGCGGACCGGGCGGTGAAGGGTCGGCTGCAGCTGATCGCCTGGGCGGAGCGCTCGTACCGCGCGAGCGGGAGGACCACGCTCGAGCTTGCGGCCGCCGACGACGAGCCCGAGCTTCGCGAGGCGCTTCTGGCTCGCGGCTACGAGGGCTCCGGGAGCGTGAGTGTGGAGCTCGTGTTCGACGTCCGCGGCGAGCCACAGGTGCCGGCGCTGCCGATGGGCTACCGGCTCGCCACTCTCGAGGACCTCGGCGACGACAGCTACGTCGAGCTGCACCGCGCCGCGTGGTCGACGGTGAGGCCGTCGGAGTACGACCGCCGCATGCACGACGTCGTGACCGCGATGCCCGACTTCCGGCGCGACATGGTGCCGGTGGTGCTCGCGCCGGATGGCACGCCCGCGGCCTACTGCATCGGCTGGTTCGACGGCCGCACGCACACGGTCGAGATCGAGCCACTCGGCACGCACCCCGCGTACCGGAAGCTGGGGCTCGGGCGCGCGATCGTCCGCGACATCCACCACCGCTCCTGGGCGTGCGGGGCGCGGTCGGTGATGGTCTGGGGCAGCCACGCCAACGTCGCCGCGACGCGCCTGTACACGTCGTCCGGCATGGAGCCGCGCCGGACGGTCCGCGACTATCGCCGCGCGCTCTGACCGCGGTCTAGGTCTTCATCACCGCGCGCCCGAGCCACGCCCACTGCACCGGGCCGAGGATCACTGACGCGAGGCCGCCGGTGACGAGCACGAGCGTTCCGGCGCCGGTCGCCGTCGCGAAGAAGAGCACGACCAGGTCGACGCCGTTCACGAGCGCGATCGTGCCGAGCGGGCGCGGGAACGACGTGCCCGAGCGGATCGCGAGACCCAACGTGATCGACCACAAACCGGCGAGACCGAAGGTCGCGAAGCCGCGCGGGTCGGTCGCCGAGAGGTCGCCCGTCGGGAGGCCCTGCGCGGCGGAGACCGCGGAGAACATGCCGTGCGCCGCGGAGAGCAGGGCCCAGCCGACACCGACGACGCGAAGCCAGCGCCCGGCGGCGCCGTCGACCCTGTCGCCGATCGCGATCACCGCGAACGTCGCGAGGATCCCGGAGAGGCCGATGAAACCATTCGCGAGGGCGGAGGCCGTGGCGTTGGTCGGATCGGGACGCACGAGACCGAGGTAGACCCCGGCGTAGAGCAGCGACAACACCGCGATCCCGTATGCGCACCAGCCCGCCGTGCGCCGGAACATCGCGTCGCTCACCCGCGGATCCTAGACCGCGGCGACGATCTCGATGATCCGATGACTCGGGAGCTCGAGCGCCACGTAGGACGGTAGCCCGAGCGTGGCCCAGAGCTGCGCGGCGTCGACATCCGCGCGCGCGCCGACGAACAGGGCGATCACCGTGCCGTGGCTCACGATGACGACGTCGCCTGAGTCTTCGTTCGTGATGCGGTCGACCGCTTCCGTGAAGCGCGCGATCGCGGCTTGGGCCGACTCGCTGCCGAAGACGGCGGTGTCTGGGTGCGCGAACAGATCGCGCATGCGCGCCGCGAACACATCGGCCGCGAGGAAACGGATGGCTCGGCGATCGTGCTCGTGCAGGCCCTCTGCCATCACCAGCGGCAGGTGCAGTCGCTCGGCGATGATCGCGCCGGTCTGCGTGGCCTTGGGCTCCTGGCTCGCCACGATCCGGCTTGGCGCGTAGCGCTTTCCGAGGGTCGTCGCGATCGTGCCGGCGCCGGCGACTCCCACCGGGCCGAGCCGCCACTCGTGTGCCGGCGTCTCGACATCGACCTGCGGCATCGCGTGCTTGACGAGGATCAGGTTCCCCAGATCAGAGCTCTTTTCGCGTGAAGCTCCACACCGCGATGGCGAGCACGAAGAGGATCCAGAGGACGCACCACACCACGTACAACGCCTCGGGTGGATCGGCCGCGAAGAACGGATTCGCCGCGGCCGCCACGCCGGCCGCGCGCGCGGCGGCGATGAGCGTCGCGGGCTCGAGGCTCCACACGGCGCCCCGCCAGAGACCGTCGGTCGGCAGGATGAGCTTCGACGCGGTCCCGACGTGTGTGAGCGTCGCGTTGTCGAAGACCAGCCCGACGCCGCCGACGATGCCGCCCATCCACGCGAGACCCCACAGGATCAGACCGCTGACGCCGCCGACCATACCGGCGAAGCGGGTCGAGAGAAGCAGCGAGAGCGTGAGGACTACGATGGCCTCGCCGATCACGAACGCGAGAAACTCGAGCGGATGCGGCGGGGAATAGCCGACGACGATCTGCACGAGCACCATCTGGATCGACGCGGCGGGGATCGCATAGATGAGGACGGTCGCGACGAGACCGAGCCATTTGCCCACGACATATTCGAGCCGCGTGATCGGACGCGCGAGCATCGCGAGCGTGGTGCCGGACTCGACCTCGGCCGAGATCGCGGGCGCCGCCGCGAACACGGCCGAGAACGCGAGCACGAAGCTGAACATGAACATCACCAGGATGAGCAGCTGCGACGCCACGGCCGCGCGCTGCACGTCGGAGATCGGGCGCGCCTGTCCCTCACCGAGGCTCGGGATGCGCGAGAAGCCCCAGGTCGTGAGCGCGATCACCACGACCGTGAGCAGCAGCAGCACGAGGAACAGCCGGCGGCGCAGCAGCTCCTGCAGCTGAAGACGCGTGATCGTGAGGGCCAGCATCAGTTCGGCTGGCCGAGGAGACGCAGGAAGCGATCCTCGAGCGACTCGTGACGAGGCTCGACCGCGTGGACGCGACCGCCGAGCCGCACGATGTCGGCGACGAGCTCGGGCACGCGCTCGGTATCGATCCCGCGTATGACCAGCCACTCGCCCTCGTCGTCGAGCTGCCCGAAGCGTGAAAGGCCCGTCTTTGCTGCGCGATCGAGGTCGGTCACGCGTATCCGCACGGTGTCACCGCCGAGGAGCTCGTCGAGGGTGCCCTCCGCGACGACCCGGCCGCGATCGACGATGGCGACGCGGTGGCAGACCTGCTCCACCTCGCTGAGGAGGTGCGAGTTGAGGAAGACGGTCGTGCCGCGCTCGCCCAGCCCGCGGATGATCTCGCGCACGTCGTGCCGGCCGACCGGATCGAGCGCGCTCGTGGGCTCGTCGAGCACGACGAGGTCGGGCGCGCCGAGCAGCGCGACGCCGAGGCCGAGGCGCTGCTGCATCCCCTTCGAGAACGTACCGACGCGGCCCGATCCGCGGTCGGCGAGCCCGACGATCGCGAGCGCGTCCTCGATCTCGCGCTGCCACGCGGCGCGGTCGAGCCCCGCGAGCTCGCAGTGCAGCGCGAGCACCTCGCGCGCGCTCAGCCACGACTGATAGCGGAACAGCTCGGGCAGGTAGCCGACGCGGCGGAGCGCGTCGCGATCGCCGATCGCCGCGCCGAGGACCTCAGCGTGACCCGCCGTCGGCGGCGTGAGGCCGAGCAGCAGCTTCACCGCCGTCGTCTTGCCGGCGCCATTCGGTCCGAGGAATCCGAAGATGTCGCCGCGCGGAATGGTCATCGTCAGACCGGCGAGCGCGGTGATGCTGCCGTATCGCTTGGCCAGCTCCTGCGTGCGTATCGCCGGCGCGTCGATCAATGCAGCGAGTTTGCCACCGCCAGCACTTGCTGTTCCGTGAGCGTGCCGGCCACGCCGTACACGATGCCGTCCTTTTGCCAGATCACGGCGCTGCCGAGCCCGGTCGAGTCACCGACGAAGATCCCTTCCACGCCCTGCACGGTGACCTTCTTCGAGGTCGCCATGTCGACGGGGATCGGGACTGGAAGCGTGCTCGAGGGGTCCTTGATCGCGCGGATCTGTGCCGCGAGCTGCGGCGAGATGCCGGGCTGCGCAAGGAGATAGCTCTGCAGCTGCTCGACGGTCACGCCATCGGACTGCACCACCGGCGGCTTGCCCTGCGCGACGATGAGCTTCGGCATGCCGGCGAACGGGCTTGCGCCGCTCGCGCCGGTCGCGCCCGCCGGACTCGTGCCGTCGTCGTAGTAGGCGACCACGGCGGGTCCGCCGGTGATGAAGAGCTTGCTGCCATCGATGTTCGCCGGCATCGGCGGTGGCGTGCGCTGCTGCGCCGCTGCGGCCTTTTGGGTCTTGTCCGCGCTGAAGGTGAAGGTCGCTGTTGTCTTGTTCATCACGCCGTAGCGCGCCGTGCCGACGCCCGTGGGCAGGTTGCCGGGGACGAGCACCGTCATGCCGCTGTCGCGGGCCGCGGTGCGGATGTCGGGAACGTCGTACGGCTTCGGCTGCTCGGTCCAGGTCAGCGTGCCATAGGCGCCGAAGCTGGCCGCGCCGTTCAGGTCGGTGACCGTGATCGGGACCGCGACGAGCTGCTTCGGCTCGAAGATCGTGAGGATCGTCTCGGCGACGCCGCTCACGGTGAGCAGCGTCGCGACGAGCGCGACGGTCGCCGCGGCCGCGAGGCCTCGGACCCAGATGTTCACACCGATGCGATGCGGCGCCGCTCCGCCGCGCATGACCGGCGCGATCCGTTCGCCCTCGACGCGCGCGCGCAGTCGCGCGAGCGCGCGTTCGGTATCGACCTTTGGTTCGGTCACGGAAAGCATGTCCTCTATGTCACTCATGTGGTGACCTCCCTACGGAACGCGTCCTCCGCGCGGCGGAGCAGCGTTCCAATACTCGACTGCCGCAGCCCGAGCGCGGCGGCGATCTCCTCGTAGCTGAGTCCGCTGTAGCGGAGCACCAGCAGCGCGGCGCTTCGATCCGGGAGCCTCGCAAGCGCGGCTCGCACCTCGGATCGGGTCTCAGCCGTCTCGGCGGCCTGTGCAGGATCCGGGGTCTGCGTGTCGCGGCGGATCGCCTCCACGGCGTCGCGCTTCCCGCGCCGCTCGCGTGAGCGAAGGACGTTGAGCGCGTTGTGCGCGGCCGCGGCATACAGCCACGGCGCGGCGTAGTGCGCGTCGGCCGGGTGCTTCCGATAGAAGGAGACGAACACGTCCTGTGCGACGTCCTCGGCCTCATCGGCGTCCGCTACGACACGGTGAGCGATCGCGACCACCCGGGCGTACTCCTTTCGGAACAGCGCTTCGAACGACGGCGGCATGCCTGGCCCCGGACTGGTCGTGAGGCGCAGACGGTCCGCCACTTCCATCTCTTCCTTCAAAGCACCGCCGAGCCGCGAATAGTGACAAGCGCCTCGTCCTCCGCCCTGTAATCGAGACTCGCGGCAGCGGCCGGATCCGCTGGAGGCGACTCGGCGTACCACGCGAGGGCGCGCGCTAGCCCCTCGTCGCGGCCGACCAGCTCCTGGTATCCCAGCTCATGCCGGATCCGCGAGGTCTCAGCGACGAGGTGGTGGTCCCAGGTGTCCGGCCGGCTGTCGCGGAGGTGCATTGGCATTTGGTCGGAGGGTGCCACGACCAGCTCGCCGTTCCATCTCAGCTGTGCCGCGACCAGGCGCGCCCATTGGGTCCAGGTGAGCGCCTCGGGCTCACCGACGTTGTAGACGCGTCCACGTGCGCGGTCATCGGTCGCCGCGACGACGATCGCGTGCGCCGCATTGTCGACGTGGGTACGCGAAGCGCGGAAGGCCGCGGACTTCGCGCTCATGAGGATCGCTGGTCGATCGTCGACCATCCGCTTCCACAGCGTGTAGAAACGACGCTGCTCGTCGCGCTCGCCGTGGACCATCGGGAAGCGCACGACCGTGCCCGCGATGTCGGTCTGTCCGAGCACCGTCCGCTCGACCAGGATCTTGTCGTACTCGCCGAGCCAGTCGGGTCGCGGTCCGATGGAAGGCGGCGTGTGGTCGCGATACGGGTACAGCTTCTCGCGTAGCGGCGAGTCTTCATCGAACGGCGGCTTCAGCGGTGGACCCGGCTCCGTGCCTTGCAGCCGACCATACGCGCGATAGACGTCCATGCTGCTCACGGCGACGATCCGGTCCGCGATGCCGCGCACCGCTCCGACGACGGCGCGCGCGTCGCGCTCGGTCATCGACCGCATGTCCACCACGACCTGCGGCTTGAACGATCGGAACGCGTCGCGATTGTCGCCGATGCTCGCGCGATCGCCGTGGATGTGTCGCACCCCGGCCGGAAGATCGGTCTCGTGTTCGCCGCGATGGAAGATCGCGACGACGTGGCCGCCCGCGGTCAGCTCGCGCACGACGCTCGGGCCGACGAAGACCGTTCCGCCGATGACGAGGGCGCGACTCACACACCGATTCTCTGCCACCCGTGGACGCCGGCGCTGGGCTGTCGCTCGCCGTGGAGATCGTCGTCGGCATCGTCGCCGTTCTCATCGCGGCCATCGTCGTGATCACGTTCGTCGGGAGATCACTCCCGGTCGGCAACGTCGCGAGCCGGACCGCCAGAACCTAGCGGACGATCACCACCGCCAGCGCCTTCGCCTGGATGGGATAAGACATCGCGGCCGGACCGTCGAACCACACCTCGACCATCACGCCGGGAGTCAGCTCGCGGGCGGTCGCCGCAACGTCGCCACCCTGCGCTCTTCGCGTGATCTTCGTGCCGCTCGTCACCGCGACCGAGGCCTTAGACCCGGTCGATGGGGTGGAAGGATCCGACTCGACGAGGACGGTCACCCCGTCAGCGCGTCCGCCCACGCTCGTCACGATCCCCGCGATGTCGGCGGCGCGGTTCGCCGCGCCTCCGCCGCACGCGGAGGTGACCAGCAGCGCGAGCGCGAGGAGCGTCGGGCGCACGCCCCTAGGACGTACCCGCCGCCCTCCCGGTTCCATGCCGTGCCACGCTACAGGGATGCTCATCCGTGAACAGCCTGCGACGGAGCTGACCGTCGCCACGCGGATCCTGGCCCGTGCCGACGCCCTCGCGCCCGAGGGCCGCGTCACGCTCCGCCTCCACGACGTCCTGTACGTCGGTGGCCGCGGCGTCTCGAATCACACCATGACTCCGTACGACGTCGTGTCGATCCTGCTCGCCGACGGCACCCCACTCCTCGGCGTGCCCCCAGAGGACGTGGGCGAATACGTCGCGGCGCACGGCGACGCGCCGGACGCCGAGAGCGTCGGACGTGGCTCGGATGGCGTCATCGTCGCAGCGCCGTCGCTCCGCGCCTGCACGATGGTGCTAATCGCGCGCCGTCGCGGCGAGCGCCGGCCGGACGCCCAGAGCCTCGAGCGCGTGTGGCAAGAGCTCGTCGCCGACGCGCGCATCTCCGGCGCGCTCATCGGTGCGTTCCCGACGGAGGACGCGACTCCCGGGCACTAGGCTCTCCGCGACGCGGCGCAGCCGCGTGCAAGGAGGAAGGCGTGAACAGGCTCGTCCTCGCATCTCTCATGGTCGCGACGATCGTTCTCGGTACGGCAGCGTCGGGATCGCCCGCGCGCAGCGACGACCTTCGTCTCTCGGCGCTCCAAGTCGCCGTCACGTTCGACGGAATGCCCACGGCGTTCTTCCGCTCGGTCTCGGGCCTGAGCATCGAGACCGAGGTCGTCGAGTTCCGGGAGGGCGGTGAGAACGGGGCCGTTCACAAGATCCCCGGGCGCGTGAAGTACCCGAACATCGTCCTCAAGCTTGGCTTCGCCGGAGCGAGCGATCTCCAGAAATGGGCGTTTCGCATCGCCGCGGGGCAGTTCGAGCACAAGAACGGCACGATCGTGATGTCGGACCAGAAGGGCCAGGTCGTCGCGCGGTACACCCTGACCAATGCCTGGCCGACGAAGTGGAACGGCCCCGATTTCGACGCGACGAGCAATGACGTCGCGATCGAGACGATCGAGATCGCACACGAGGGACTCCGGCTCGTCACCGACCCGTAGGCCTCGCCGGCGACGCGCGCGGGCGCGCTCGGTCGCCGCTCGACCGAGCGTGGCTCGCGGTGGCGTCGGTTGTGCAGTCCTGACCGGCGTGGATTGGATCGGGGCCATCCTGGAGCGGATCCGCACGATGGAGTGCCCGGCCTGCGGCGCTCGCCTCGCGAGCTGCGCGGTGCGGGGCATCACCGCGGAGCCGCACGCCGTCGTCGTGAAGCTCGCGTGCACCGTGTGTGGCGAGTCGAGCGTCGCGGTCGTCGAGCGCGAAGGCGAGACCAAGCCCGCCTTCACGAAGGACGACGTTCTCGACGCACACGACTTCCTACAGACCTGGCACGGTCCCGTCGCCGAGGTCATCAAGACGGCATAAGACCGGCGCGACACCGGCTCCCTTGGTCGCGCTGTTATCGTCCGACCGAGGGTGCCCACAGTTCTCGTTGCCGACGACTCGAATCACATGCGTGAACTCGTCCGGATCACGCTGTCCAGCCAGGGTTGGCGCGTTGTGGAGACCGGAGACCCCGGCGCGGTCTCGGAGCTGGTGAAGACGGCGAAGCCCGACCTGGTGTTGCTCGACGTCACGTTCGAAGGCTTCAAGCCCGACGGCTTCGACGTCTGCCGCACGCTCAAGGGTGATCCACTGACCCGAGACGTACCGGTCATCATGCTCAGCGCGCACGACAAGGCCGCAGACCAGGCCGAAGGGCGCGCGGTCGGCGCGTCCGATTACCTGCTGAAGCCGTTCGGCCCCATCGAGCTCATCAACGCGATCAAGAAGGTGCTCGACCTCAACTAAGACGGTCTCGGCACCCCGGTGCCATGATGCTGGCGCCCATGGATCAGCGCTTCCTCGACTCGGTCCGCGAGCAGATCGCCTCGATCCGCGAGAGCGGTCTGTACAAGGGGGAGCGCGTCATCAGCTCGCCGCAAGGGGCCGAGATCGCCGTACGTCCGGATCTCGAGGTGATCAACTTCTGCGCGAACAACTACCTCGGATTGTCCGACGATCCCAAGGTCCTGGCCGCCGCGCATGCCGCGCTCGATCGCTGGGGCTACGGCATGTCGTCGGTCCGCTTCATCTGCGGCACGCAGGACATCCACAAGGAGCTCGAGGATCGGATCACGCGCTTCCTCGGCACTGAAGACACGATCCTCTACGGGTCGTGCTTCGACGCGAACGGCGGCCTGTTCGAGACGCTTCTCGGTGAAGAGGACGCCGTCATCAGCGACGCGCTCAACCACGCGAGCATCATCGACGGGGTCCGGCTCTCCAAGGCCAAGCGCTTCCGGTACGCCAACAACGACATGGCCGACCTCGAGGGCCAGCTGCAGGATGCGGCGTCCTCGCGCTTCAAGCTCATCGCGACGGATGGCGTGTTCTCGATGGACGGCGTCGTCGCGGACCTCCGCGCGATCTGCGATCTCGCCGAGCGATACAAAGCCCTCGTGATGGTCGACGATTCGCATGCGGTCGGCTTCATGGGGGCGAACGGTCGCGGCTCGCACGAAGCGCGGGGCGTCATGGGGCGTGTGGACATCCTCACCGGCACGCTCGGCAAGGCGCTCGGTGGCGCATCCGGCGGGTACACCAGCGGACGCCGGGAGATCGTCGAGCTGCTGCGGCAGCGCAGTCGCCCGTACCTCTTCTCCAACACCCTCGCGCCGGTGATCGCCGCGACGTCCATCGCCGTGCTCGACCTCATCGAGTCGGCCGGCGAGCTGCGCGAGCGCGTGTTCGCGAACGCCGCACGCTTCCGGAGCGGCATGACCGCGAACGGCTTCAGGCTCGTCGCCGGCGAGCACCCGATCGTGCCGGTGATGCTCGGCGACGCGAAGCTCGCGAGCGCGATGGCCGATCAGCTCCTCGCCGAGGGCATCTACGTCATCGCGTTCTCGTTCCCGGTCGTGCCGCGCGATCAGGCGCGCATCCGCGTGCAGCTTTCGGCCGCGCACACCGGCGAGCACGTCGATCGCGCGGTCGCGGCGTTCGCGAAGGTCGGGCACGCTCTCGGGGTCATCTAGCGTGTCGACGCACTAGTGCGCGCGCTCGTCAAGAGCCGGCGCGAGCCGGGGATCTGGCTCGAGGACGTCCCGCGTCCGACGATCGGTCCGAACGATCTCCTGGTGCGGGTCCATTACACGTCGATCTGCGGCACCGATCTTCACATCTGGAACTGGGATGCCTGGGCGCAGAAGACGATCCCGGTGCCGCTCGTCATCGGTCATGAGTTCGAGGGCGCGGTCGCGGAGATCGGCAGCGAGGTGAGCGGCTTCGCGACCGGGCAGCGCGTTGCCGTCGAGGGTCATGTGACCTGCGGGCATTGCCGCAACTGCCGGGCCGGGCGGCGTCACCTGTGCCGCAACGCGGTCGGCATCGGCGTGCAGCGGCCCGGGGCGTTCGCCGAGTACGTCAGCGTGCCCGCGTCGAACGCGTATGTCCTGCCGCCCGGGATGCCCGACGAGATCGGCGCGTGCCTCGACCCGCTCGGCAACGCCGTGCACAGCGCGCTGTCGTTCGAGCTCGCGGGCGAAGACGTCCTCATCACCGGCGCCGGCCCGATCGGCGTCATGGCCGCGGCGGTCTGCCGGTTCGTCGGCGCACGCTACGTCGTCGTCACCGACCGAAACCATTACCGGCTCGCGCTCGCGCGCCGGCTCGGCGCGACGCTCGCGGTGGACTTCACAACGACGACGCTCGACGCGGTGATGAAGGAGCTTGGAATGCTCGAAGGGTTCGACGTCGGGCTCGAGATGTCCGGCAGCCCCGCCGCGCTCCGATCGATGCTCGAGTTCATGAATCACGGCGGCCGCGTCGCGCTGCTCGGGATCCCCGACCAGGAGATCCCGATCGACTGGAATCAGGTGATCTTCCGCGGCCTGACCCTGAAGGGGATCTACGGCCGCGAGATGTTCGAGACCTGGTACCGCATGGGCTCGATGCTGCAGAGCGGTCTCGACATCACCGCGGTGATCACGCACCGGTTCGCGGCGAAGGACTTCGCGCAGGCATTCGAGGTCGTTCGCTCCGGTCAGTGCGGAAAGGTCGTCCTGGACTGGACCGGCTGACCTTCCGCCGAGACCTCGCTGCGGTTCCGCATACCATCGCCCGGCGATGACACGGGTCGTCCTCCACGACGCGGCACTCGCCGACGGAACGTCGGACTCGCTTCGAACGGGCATCAGCCTCGCCATCGAGGATGGGCAGATCTCGTGGATCCGCCCGAACGATGCGGCGGACACGACCGGCGCCGAGGTGGTCGACGCCGGCGGCGCCACGATCGTCCCGGCGATGGTCGACTGCCACAGCCATCTCACGATGCAGGGCGGCAGCCACTGGATCGCGCGGGGCGACGACCCGCCCGGGGTGCTCCGGCAGGTCGCGCGCGACAACGCGAAGCGCCTCGCCCAGGCCGGCATCCTCTGGGCGCGCGACGTCGGCGCGCCGATGCATGACGGCGTTCCGCTCTCGGTCGGCGTCCGCGAGGAGCTGAAGGGAAAGCCCGGCGCGCCCTACATCCGGGTTGCCGGCACGTGGATCGGCAAGACCGGGTACCCCGCGATGTGGGTGACGGTCGATGGACCCAAGTTGAAGGAAGCGGCCATCGCGCAGCTCGATCTCGGCACCGACCTCGTGAAGCTGTACATGGACGCGCCCGGCGGTGTGAAGGACTCGCCGTTCGAGGTCGCGCACGTCCGCGCCGCGGTGCAGGCGGTGCACGCGCGTGGCGCGCGGGTGGCGGCGCACTCGGGCTATCTCGCCGGCGCCCGCGTCGCCGCGGAAGCCGGCGTCGATTCCATCGAGCACGGCATGGAGCTTGACGACGACATCTGCGCGACGATGAAACGCAACGGCGTCACCCTCGTCTCGACGCTCTCGGTGTTCGCGTCGTGGGAGACGTTCGCGCGCACGACGACGATCGACCGCTTCACCGCGGCCGAGGGACGCGAGCGCATCGCGAAACGGAAGGAAGGCGCGTACGCGTCGATCGCCGCGGCCAGGCGCGCGGGTGTGGTGATCGCGACCGGCTCGGACTTCGGTGGCGGCTCGGTGCGCGCCGGGCACCTCGCGTGGGAGGTCGAGCTGCTCGTCGACGCGGGCCTCGAGCCGCACGAGGCGCTGGCCTCCGCAACGCGCAACGGCGGCGCCCTGTATGGCGTCGAACACGCCGGGCATCTCGATGAAGGCCAGCCCGCCGACCTCGTCCTCGTCCACGGCGACCCGTTGTCGGATCCGCGGGCGCTGTGGCGCGTCTGGGCGGTCTATCAGCGCGGCGTGCGGGTCGCCTGATGCAGGACCGGCAGGCGGTCGAGCAGCACCTCATCGCGCAGACCGCTGGCGCGACGCGCGTCGGCGTGGTCTTCGTCCACGGCATCGGCCAGCAGTCCGAGAGCTCCACGGTCCGCGAGTTCGGCGGACCGCTGCTCCACTGGCTTCAGGAGTGGCACCAGCGCCGCGACGGCGACCTGTGTGTCGCGTCGTCGGACCTGACCTACGGCGAGCTCGCGGAGCGGCCGGCGCGCTTTTCGCTCGAGCTCGCCGCGATAGAGGGCCATCCCGCGCAGACCTGGATCCTCGCCGAGGCGTGGTGGGCCGCGCGACTCAGCGCGCCGAACCTCGACGAGATGACGTGGTGGGGCCTGAAATCGGCGGTCGTGCGCTGCCTGCGTCTGGCGGAGCTCGTGGTGACCTCGTTCCGCAACATCCGGTCACCGAAGGACGTCATCGAGCTCGTCTCGTCGTTCCTTCTCTTCCTCGGCTACGTCGCGGCGGCGATCCTCTCGATCCCGCTGATCCTCGGCCTCTTCGTGCTGGCGCAGATCCCGGGCCCGGTCGAGCAGGCGGTCATGGGGCTCCGGAGCTTCTTCCTCGACCAGATCGGTGACTTCTACACGTTCATGTGGGACGACATCCAGGCCGTGCACATCCGCGGCAGCGTCGCGGCCGCGATCCATTTCCTCGTCGACAAGCGGAAGTGCGAGCGCATCGCGGTCGTCGCGCATTCGCAGGGCACCGTGGTCGCGTACGACGCGCTGTGCTCCGGCTCCGTGCTGCCGGCCGACCTCGCGCGCGTGAAGACGTTCGTCACGTTCGGTTCCGCGCTCAACAACGCGTGGGACAAACGCCTGGTGCCCGCGCGCACCTGTCGCCTCCGCGAGCCGCTGCCCGCGAGCATGCGCTGGATCAACGTCTGGTCGGCGTACGACCCCGTGTCGGGCGGTCGGTTGCGTGTTCCGGACGACATCCGCCTCCCGGACGAACAGCTCGAGGTCACCAACTGGATGAACGTCATCCTCGACCACGGCGGGTATTTCTCGAACCGCGAGGAGTTCCTCTCGCGCCTGGCGCAGGAGCTCGAGTCACCGGGCGCGCGGCAGCGGTCGCGCTTTTTCCCGCAGTACGGCGAGGAAGGCTGGCGCGAGCGCCGTCGCGACCGCGTTCTCACGCTGGTCACCTGGCGCGTCGTCGCCATGCTCGGTTTCGTCGCCGGGGTCGTCGCGCGGATCCGCGCGGCGGACCGGTTGCGCGCGGACGGCGAGGCCGTGTGGGCATGGCTCATGACCCTGCCGATCGTCGGCGGCGTCGTCACGTTCGTCGATCAGCACGCCGCGTGGCTCGCGTGGACCGAGCGGCTGGGCGCGCGGATCCTCGGGATCGGCCTGTGGCTCGCCGTCCTGACGGCCGCGTACGTCGGCATCAGCTGGCTCGCGTTCGTGCCGTGGCACGACAACGCCGGACAGCGCTCGGCGGGCCGCGGCCGGCCGCCGGCGAGCCAGCGCGCGATCATCATCGCGTCATCCATCGCGATGTTCTTCGCGATCGCGGTCGGCATCGCCGTGATGGTCCAAGCGCCGGCCCTCCGCCGGCCATGAAAGAGGTGTACGCATGGCGGGGTATGTGATCGCGATCGTGGACGTGACCAACGCCGATGGTTACCAGGCGTACTCGAAGCAGGTGCCGGCGACGATCGCGAAGTACGGCGGCCGTTATCTCGTGCGCGGTGGCAAGACCGACGTCCGCGAGGGCGAGTGGCCGGGTGCGCGCACGGTGATCCTCGAGTTCCCCTCGCTCGCACGCGCGCTCGAGTGGTATGACTCGCCCGAATACAAGCCGCTCCGGCCGATCCGCCACGCGAACTCGCACAGTCGGATCGCGTTCTTCGAAGGAGTCACGAACCCGGCCGGCTGAGGTAGGTTCAGAGCGTGCTGGCGGGGCGGCGCTCGGAATTCCTCGCCCGCTACGAAGGCCGCCTCGCCCTCGGCGCGGCGCTGGTGGCGACGATCCTGTTCGGCGCGCTGGCGCTGCTGCGCCACTGGACGTTCCATTCGACCGCATCGGACCTCGCGGTGTTCGATCAGGTCATGTGGAACACCGTCCACGGGCGCTTCATGGAATCGACGATCAGCCTCGCGCGCTGCGAGCCGCACTCATTTTTCGGCGACCACTTCTCGCCGGCGCTGCTGCTGCTCGTGCCTCCGTACGCGCTGTTCCCGCACCCCGAGACGCTGATCGTCGCGCAGACGATCTCGCTCGCGCTCGGCGCGTGGCCGATCTACCTTCTCGCGCGCCGGTCCCTTCCGACCAGCGCGCAGCGTCTCGTGTGGGTCGCGGCGTACCTGCTCAGCGCGCCGCTCTCGTTCATCGCGCTCTACGACTTCCACGAGATCACGCTCGCGGTCGCGCCGCTCGGATTCGCGATGTACTTCCTCGCGACGCGGCGGACCGTGCCGATGGTCCTCTGCCTCGTCCTCGCGCTGCTCGCGAAGGAAGAGGTCGCGCTCATCGGCGTCGGGTTCGGCGTCGCGCTCGCGTTCCAGGGCCGCTGGCGCTCGAGCGCGGTCGTGATCGCGGGCAGCCTCGTCGCGTTCGTCGTGACGCTGCAGGTGATCATTCCCGCGTTCGCCGCGGGCGCGCCGTATCAGTACCTCGGCCGTTACGCGAGCCTCGGCCGCGATGAGGGCGAGATCGCCCGAACGCTGTTGCTCGACCCGCTGCGCGTGCTCTCCGTTCTTGTGAAGGGCGAGATCGGCTCGAAGATCGTCTTCGTCCTGAGCCTCTTCGGACCCGGTCTCGGGCTCGCGCTGCGTTCGAAGTGGGCGCTGATCCCGTCGCTGCCCCCGCTCGGGTACCTGATGCTGTCCGACTACGGCGGCGAGCACACGCTCCACAACCAGTACGGCGCTCCGCTCATCCCGCTCGCGCTCGGCGCGTCGATCCTTGGCGTCGCGGCGCTGGGCGAACGCTGGCGTCGGCGGGTCACGGTCGGCGTCCTCGCCAGCAGCCTCTTCTTCGCGTTCTCGTTCGGCGGCCTGCCGTTCTCGTTGGATTTCGCGAACGCGTTCCTCCGCGGCGAGCCGAGCCGCGCGCCGTCGGGTGAGCCGATCCTGGCTCGCGAGTCCCGCTACGAGCCCTTCCTCGCCGCGGTGCGCGCGATACCACCGGAGGCGGCGGTCTCGTCACGCGACTTCTTCACCACGCAGCTCCCGCAGCGGCGGTTCAATTACAACCTCGTGGGTCTCGACGTATGCGATGCCCAGTACGTCATCCTCGACTACGCCGCGCCGAGCGTGAACCGCGATCTCGCGAAGCACCTCGCCGAGGTCGCCGCGGTCGAGCAGCTCGGTTTCGACGAGATCGCGAGCGGTCAGGGCCTCTCGCTGCTGCGCCGGCGATGATCAGCCGGATCACCTCGAGGCAGCGGCTCCTGACCCTTGCCGCGTTCGTGACGGTCGCGCTCTGCTGGAGCGGCAGCTGGACGGCCGGCAAGCTCGGGGTCGCGTCGATCCCACCCTTCGAGCTCTCGACGATCCGCTTCGCGCTCGCCGGCGTGCTCATGCTCGCCATCGCGCGCGCGACACGCGCGCCGCTCGGCCTCCCCCGGCTCCCGCTGGTCATCCTCGCCGGAGCGTTCGGCATCTTCGCCTACAACGCACTGGTGTTCTTCGCCCTCACGTTCACGCCCGCGTCGGACGGAGCCCTCATCGTGCCGACGATCAACCCCGTTCTCACGGTGCTCTTCGCATCGTTCATCGGCGAGCGCCTCACCGCGAACAAGCTTGTCGGCCTCGCGGTCGCGACGGTCGGCGCCGCGATCGTGATCGCCGCCGCCACCGGCCTGACGTTCACCGGAGAGCGACTCGCCGGCGACCTGTTGATGCTCGGCGGCGCCGCCTGCTGGAGCGTCTACGCGATCCTCGGCGCGATCAACACCCGA
>VBEZ01000094.1 GCA_005882255.1 Chloroflexota bacterium
CGACCTGCAGATCCGCGGCGCGGGCGAGTTCCTCGGCAAACGACAGAGCGGCGAGGAGAACGAGCTGCGCATCGTCGACCTCGCCGACGTCGATCCCGCGCTCATCGATGAGACGGCCGTCGAGGCGGACCGTATCCTCGCCGCCGATCCCCAGCTCGAGCGGCCCGAGCACGCCTCGCTCGAACAGGCCGTCGCCGATCTCTGGCGCCGCTACGCGCTTGCGTGACGTCGAGGCCTTCATCGATGTCGGCGCGGGCGCCGCGCTCTGGACCGCAACGCGCGGCGCCGGAGCTCCGGTGCTCCTGCTACACGGCGGACCGGGGATCTGCGACTACCTCGCACCGGTCGCCGACATGCTCGATGACGTCGCGACGGTCCACCGGTACGAACAGCGTGGCTGCGGCCGCAGCCCCGAGGTCGAGCCCATCGACATCGAGACGCTCGTCGCGGACATCGAGTCGCTCCGCGTCGCCTTGGGCCACGAACGTTGGGCGGTCGTGGGCCACTCGTGGGGAGCGACCCTCGGGCTGCTCTACGCGCTCGCGCACCCTCAACGCGCGACCAGGCTCGCTTACGTTTCCGGCGTGGGGATCACCGAGGAGTGGAAGCCGGAGTTCCGTCGCAATCGCAATGAACGGCTGACCGAACGCGAGCGCGTGCGATGGGACGAAGTCGCACGGCGCATCGACGACGGCGCGTCGGATCCGGCGCTCGAGACCGAAGCCGCGGAGTTCCTGGTGAGGACCGACTTCGCCGACGTGTCGCGATTGGCGCTGGCCCCGCGTCCGTTCTTCGCCTATCCGCCGAATCGACGCGTGAACGCGCGACTCAACGCGGATTGGACCCGGCTCGTCGATTCCGGGCTGCTGCCAGAGCGAGCCCGCGCCCTTCGGGTGCCGACGCTGGTCCTGCACGGCGACGCCGATCCGCGGCCGGCGTGGCCCGCCCGCGCGCTCGCCGAGCTGATCCCCGATGCTCGGTTCGTCCTTCTTGACGACGTCGGGCATGAGCCGTTCTGGGAACGCCCCGAGCCAATGCGCGAACACCTGCGCGGATTCCTCGCGTGAGGGTCATCGCCGGGAGCGCCAAGGGCCGGACGCTCGACGCGCCGCGCGGCGGCGCGACCCGTCCGGCGACGGACCGGATCCGCGAGTCGCTCTTCGCGATCCTCGAGCCCGTACTCGGCGACGCTCGTGTCCTCGACCTCTTCGCGGGGGCGGGCACGCTCGGCATCGAGGCGCTCTCGAGGGGCGCGGCACGTGTCACGTTCGTCGAGCGCTCGGCCGAGGCGCTGAAGTCGCTGCGGAAGAATCTCGCGGCTACCGGATTCGCGGACCGCGCCGATGTATCGGCCGCCAATGTGCTGGCCTTTCTTGACGGCGTCGCCGGCCCGTTCGACCTGGTCTTCTGCGACCCACCATTCGCGGACGTCGCGGTGCTCGAGGCGACGCTTGGCCATGCGCAGCTCGTGCGCGCGCTGGCCCCAGAAGCGTCCGTCGTCGCGCGCGTCATGAAGAAGCACCAGCCGAAGCTGCCCGATCGCGCCCGCTTGCTTCGGGTCAAGGAGATCGGCGAGGAGACTCTGCTGTTCCTGAGGTACGATGCCGACGGCGGAGGAGGGTGACCTTGGACATTCAGTTCCTCGTGGAACGCCTTGAATCGCTCGTCGTCAACGCGCGCAAGGTCCCGATGACGAGTCAGGTCATCCTCGAACAAGCCGCCATCCTCGACGTGATCGATCAACTGCGCGTCGCCATCCCCGAAGAGGTCCGTCAGGCACGACGCATCAATCAGGAGAGCGACCGTGTGCTCTCGAAAGCGCGTGAAGAGGCCGAGCAGATCATCGGCGCGGCGCAGGAGCAGGCGGCGCTTCTCTTGCAGGATCAGTCGATCCTGCGGGAGGCCGAGATGAAGGCTCAGGATCTCCTCGACAAGGCGCAGGCCAAGTCCGACGAGACGATGCGCGGCGCCGATCAGTACGCGGCCGACGTCCTCGTCCGCCTCGAGAGCGATCTCGTGAAGTCCCTGTCGATCATCAAGAGAAGCCTCGAGGTCATCGAGGAGCGCAAGCCGCAACCGACCGAGGGGTAGTCACGTGATCGTGAGTGTCGCGCCGCTGCTGAAGCAGCCGATCGGCGCGCAGGCCGACTTTCGCGTTGCCGAGTCGCCCATCGACCCACACGGCGAGAACTCCGGGTTGCGCGAGGCCGGCGCCGTTTCGATCGACGCCGACATCGTCGCGACCCACACCAACCCGGGCGCGTACCTCGAAGGAACCGCCGACGCGACGCTCGAGGCGATCTGCAGCCGCTGCCTTGTGCCGATCGAAACGCCGGTGCACGCCGACTTCGCGGAGCAGTACTACGCGCGGTTCGGTGTCGTCGCGGGCGAGGCCCTTGGCGAGGCCCCGACGGATTCCAAGACGATCGGCTCGGACTTCAAGATCGACCTCACGCCGCTGCTCCGCGAGGAGCTCATTCTCGCGACACCGCTTGCGCCGCTCTGCCGGCCCGACTGCCAGGGCCTCTGCGAGGTCTGCGGCGACGACCTCAATCAGCGGCCGCATCAGCACGAGGCCGCGGTGGACGAGCGCCTCGCCAAGCTCGCGGAGCTCCGCGATTTCCACGCGGAGCGCGAGTAGCGCCCGGGACCAAGTCGGGTCATCTTGGCCCATACAATGACCTCGTAACCCTTCGTTCCGACGCGGTGCGGCTTCGCCGCGCCGGTCCATGGCCCCAATAAAAGGAGAGCAAAACCTTTGGCTGGTCATCCCAAGAAACGTATCCCGCGCGCTGCGCAGGGCGAGCGGCGTAGCCATCTGGCGCTGAAGGCGCAGAATCTCGTGCCTTGTCCGCAGTGCAAGAACCCGAAGCCTCCGCACCAGGCGTGTCCGCGCTGCGGCACGTTCCGCGGCCGCCAGGTCATCGAGATCAAGGCGAAGCGCGCCGCCTCGTAGTCCCATGCGCATAGCCGTCGACGCCATGGGTGGCGACCACGCCCCGGACGAGATCGTCCGGGGCGCGCTGCTGTATCGGCGGATGGGCGGCACCGCGGATGTCGTGCTGGTGGGGCAGGAGCAGCGCCTGCGTCCGCTGCTCGGCAGCGCGCATCCTGGCGTCGAGATCCAGCACGCCGCTGAAGTGATCGCGATGGACGAGCATCCCGCGAACGCGCTGCGCCGACGGTCCGACACGTCCATCGGCGTCGCCACCACGCTCGTGAAGAAGGGCGAGGCCGAAGCCGTCGTGTCCGCGGGCAGCACCGGGGCGACGATGGCCGCCGCCCTGCTCGTCCTCGGACGCGTGCGCGGCATCGATCGTCCCGCGCTGTGCGGGATGCTCCCGGTGCTGGGCGAGCGGCCCGCGACCTGCCTCCTCGACGCCGGCGCCACGATGGACGCCGATGCGAGGAACCTCGTGCAGTACGCGCGCATGGCGACGTGGTTCATGGAGAAGGTCCACGGCGTGGCGAGTCCCTCGATCGGACTCATCAACGTCGGTGAAGAGTCCGAAAAGGGCGACAAGATCCGGCTCGAGGCTCATGCGCTGCTGTCGGCGAGCGGCATGAATTTCTACGGCAACATCGAAGGACGCGACGTGCTTCGCGGCGTGACCGACATCTCGTTGTGCGACGGGTTCACCGGCAACGTGCTCGCGAAGGGGCTCGAGAGCGCATTCGACGTCGTTCAGGTCGGGATCCGCGGTGATATCTTCGGCGGGCCGCTTGGCAAGATCGCGGCGGCGCTCGCCTATCCCGGGATCCGGAAGTTCCGGCACCGCTTCGACTACGACCAGTACGTGTCCGCGCCGCTCCTTGGCATCGCCGGCGTGTCGGTCGTCACCCACGGTCGCGCGCGCGCGAATATGGTCCGCTGGGCGATCGCGGTCGCCGAGCGCGCCGTTTCGTCGCGCCTGGGCTGCAGACCCTGTTCGAGATCGACTTCAACCGCGCCGACGCGAAGGAGACCTGGCAGCGCGGCTCGTTCCGTACCGGCCTCACCGACGAGGCCGCGAACTTCGCGTGGCAGCTCGTCGAAGGCGTCCTCGAACATCGGAAGGAGCTCGACGTCGAGATCCATCAGCTGGCGCCGGAGTTCCCGATCGAGCAGATGGCGCGCATCGATCGCAACGTGCTACGCATCGCGCTCTACGAGCTGCGCGTGCTCGGTGACGCACCAGCCGCCGCGATCATAGACGAGGCCGTCGAGCTCGCGAAGATGTTCGGCAGCGAGGCGTCGCCCAAATTCGTGAACGGAGTGCTCGCGACCGCGGTCGGCGGGCGGAAAGAGCCCTCGGCCTAGCGCACGGTGAGCGGGATCTGCACTACGTCCACATCACTGCCGTCCCGCGCACTTGACCAGTACACCTCGAGCGTGAGGTTGCCGCTCGCCGAGACGGGAAGCTGTACCGAGACCTGGTATGTGCCCCATACCGGGCTCGTGCCCCGGCTGGCGGTGGTGTAACCGCTCGCCACGAGACGCCGAGCCGAGTCCACGACGCGCCACGCGGTGGTCGCTTCGAACGTCCGCGAGAGTCCGGTCAATGTGAATTGCCGGCCGCTGCCGCCTGGCTTGGGTGAGTAGACCGCGATCGTCCTGTTGATGGTCGACGGGTCGCCTCCGATATCGACGACGACCCGGTCCGGATTGGTCAGGAGGACGGCGCGCCAGGGTCGTTGGTCGTCGAGCGCGAGCACGTAGGTCGTCGCTCCGCCGGCGGTCACGGACTGGATCGCGCGAAGCGGAGACTGGTCGATTATCTCGAGGCCCGGTTTGACCTCTGTGCCCTTGACCTTTACCTCGAGCGCGTACTTGCTCGTCCATGGTGTCTTCGCGTCGTCCATGCTGTCGGAGCCGGCCTTGCTGACCGTGAAGCTCTGCCAGTCACCTGAATCGACTTGCACCACGAATCGTGCAACGCCCCGCGCGACCGAGTCGACCGAATAGTTGTTACTCAGCAGCGCGGGTGATGGGCTCGGGCACGCCGGCGCGCACGGCCGCGACTGGTCCTCGCTGACGACCTCGTCCTGCTGAGGACCGTAGCCCGACACGTCTTCACGCGCGAGCGGCTTATCGAGCACCATCTGGTCGATACGCATCTGCTTTCCACCGTTCTGCGTGAACAGGACGCGGCGGATCCCCGGCTCCTCCGTTGCGGTGTAAACGAGCTGCTGGACGGCGGCGAGCGTCTGCGCTGCGCCGTTGATCTGCCAGTCGTCACTCGCCACGGACAGATCGACGGTCGCGGTATCCCCACTGACGCGGACCGCGCCGACACCTTGCGCGTTGACCCGTCCGGTTCCCTTGATCGCGTTGACCGCCCCCGACGGCACTGGATCTGCGTCGGGGAACTTCACCAGATCGGGATTGAGCGTGATCACCGAAAGTCGGCTGCTGATGCGATCGACCGCAGTCGCCTGGTTGCCAACACCGCGCACATGGACGCCGACCGGGGGGAGACCATCGCGCGCGAAGTACACGACCTGATGGTCGATCGCGGTCGGCTGCGGCGTCAGGGTCGGCGAGGGCGCGACTGTCGCCGCAGGCGTGCGCGCTGCGACCGTCGGCGTGGGCTGCTGCGCGACCGGTCCGTCTGTCGCGGGCCGCTCGAGGAGCATCGATCCCAGCGCGCCGGCGGCCACGATCGACGCGGCGAGCGCAGCCACCCGCCAGAACGGCGTGCCAGGTTTGAGGGGACGGATCCCGATGCGCGAACCGTCATAGGGCGTCTCATTTACCTCGGCGGTCTCGATCGCGCGGGACAGCGCGCGGCCGAGGATCTCGTCGTCACGCGGTTCGTTCGTCTTCATCGCATCGCTCCACGGGCGAGGCGGCCGGCGATCTGGACCTGGCGCAGCTTCTCGATCGCCTGATGGAGCGTCGCGCCCACGGTGCCGCTCTTGATCTCGAAATGGCTCGCGATGTCGTCGTAGCTGAGGCCGTAGTAGTACCGGGCCACGACGATCGCGCGCTGGCGTTCCGGCAGCTGCCGCAGTGCCGCGAGCAGGTCGGCCCGGTCGGCGACGGCGTCGAACGCAGATGCCTCGGATGTCCGCCGCTCCGCCCAGCGCTCATGCTCGATGCGTCGCCGGCGACGCTGCCGAAGCAGCTCGCGGGTGCCGACGACGAGCAGCCACGCTCCAGGCCGGTCCAGGGTCGCGAGGCCCTGCTTATGCGCTTTCACGAACGCCTCCTGTGCCGCGTCTTCGGCCGCATCGGGGTCGCCCCCGATGGCCAGCAGCGCCCGCAGCAGGCGTGGGTACTCGAGGTCATAGAGCTCGCGCCAACCGTCGGTCATCTGCTTCTTCAACGAGTCGCGAGAGGGCCCGTTCCTTTAGTCTGCCGGGGCCCGATTGACGGGCGCTTTCCGCCCACCGACACTTGCGCGGAGCTACCGAGGGCGGACGGGCAGGTAGCGCATGCGCGGAGGAGGTAGGCGGTTTGGCGGAGGGCAAAACCTACGAGCGGCTCAAGAAGATCGTGGTCGAGCAGCTCGGGGTCGACGAGGGCGATGTCAAGCCTGAAGCGTCCTTCGTGGAGGATCTGAACGCCGACTCTCTCGACCTCGTGGAGCTCATCATGAGCCTCGAGGAAGAGTTCGGGATGGAGATCTCCGACGAGGAAGCCGAGAAGATCAAGACCGTCGGCGACGCCGCCGAATACATCGAGGAGCACGTCGCGTAGCGAGAGCAAGACCACTACTAGACACGCACCAAGGCAATAGGGGAGGCAGGGGCATTTCGGCCCCTGCCTCTTCGTTTGTGTCGGAGGAGATGGCTGACCTGGAGATAGCCGGCTACCGGTTCCGTGACGCGGAGCTGCTCGCGACCGCGCTGACGCACAGCTCGTATCTGCACGAGCACGTCGGGAAAGGTGTTCGCGATTTCGAGCGGCTCGAGTTCCTCGGCGATGCGGTCGTCGATCTCGTGATCGGCGAAGAGCTCTATCGGCGGTTCCCCGATGCGACCGAGGGCGAGCTGACCTCGCTCCGCGCGACGCTCGTGTCATCGACCGCGCTCGCCGAGATCGGCCGTCGGCTGGGTCTGCCGGACCGTGCGCGTCTCGGCCGCGGCGAAGAGGAGACCGGCGGTCGCTCGCGGATGGGCCTCGCCGCCAGCCTGTACGAATCGTTCATCGGCGCCGTCTATCACGAGGCCGGTTTCGAGCGGGCGAGAGAGCTCGTGATCGAGACGATGGGCGGCGTGCTCGACGACATCGCGCACGCGTCGATGAAGTCCGCGAAGCAGCTATTACAGGAGTGGGCGCAAGGCGAGAAGCTGCCGCTGCCCGCGTACCGAATGCTCGAGGTCAGCGGCCCCGAGCATCACCGCGGCTTCGAGGTCGAGGTCGAGGTCGGTGGCAACGTTGCGCGCGGGACCGGCACCTCGAAACGTGAGGCGCAGGAAGCCGCGGCGGCGAAGCTGCTCGAGCTGGTGACGAAGTGAGCGACGAGCTTAAGGTGATCGACGGCGGCCAGGGCGCGCCGAACGCGGTACTGAAGACACTTACGCTCACGGGTTTCAAGTCTTTCGTACACAAGACACATCTCGAATTCGCGCCAGGCATCACCGCGATCATCGGGCCCAACGGCAGCGGCAAGACAAACCTTGTAGACGCAATTCGCTGGGCGCTTGGCGAGAACAACGCGCGCACGATGCGCGCGAAGCGCAATGACGAGCTGATCTTCGGTGGATCGGAAACGCGAAAGAGTCTTGGGATGGCCGAGGTGTTGCTGCAGCTCGACAACTCATCACGACGACTGCCGATCGAATACACAGAGATCGAGGTCGGTCGTCGCATGTTCAAGGACGGGGACGCCGAGTATCTGATCAATCGGGCCCGCGTCCGTCTACGTGATCTTCAGGACCTCCTCGCTGGCGCGAACCTCGCCGACAACCCATTCGTCGTTATCGGTCAGGGACTCACCGATCAGATCCTCGCGCTCCGGCCGGCGGACCGACGAGCGGTGATCGAGGACGCCGCGGGCACGAGGCGCCTCCAGATGCGCCGCGAAGAAGCCCTCACACGCCTGAAGCACGCCGATGCGGAGATGGTCCGTGTTGTCGACATCCTCCGCGAGATCAGGCCACGCGTGGAGCTGCTCCGCGAGCAAGCCGCGAAATGGAACGAATACGAGCACGTGCGTGCCGAGCTGCGGCGCCGCGCGCTGCGCTGGTACCGCGCGTCGTTCGGGTCGACGGCGACGACACGAGCCGATCTCGCCGCGAAGATCGTGGGCGTCGACCGCGAGATCCTGCGGCTCGTCGACTACGTCACCGAGGGGGAGACGGTCACCGCCGGTAGCGACGAGGAGCTCCGGGCGGCGCGCGAAGAAGAGGAGCGGCGGCGCATGGCTGCCGCCGACGCGACGAGCACCGAATCGGGGATACGCGAGCGGGTCGCGGCGCTGCAGGCCGGCCTCGACGCGATCGCCGCCGAGCGCGATCGCACCCGCGCGTCGCTCGCGGCCCTTCCAGCGCAGCTCGCGTCGCTGCGCGAGCAGCGTCAGAACGTCGACGACGAGGCTGTGACGGCCGCCCGCCGGGCGCGCGACTCTGCCGACGCCGCGCGCACGGCCGAGGTCGAGGCCTCCGGCACGCGCGTCGCGCTCGCGGAGGCACGCGCCGCGCGGGTCGAGGCCGAGCGCGCGCACCTGCTCCGCGAGAACGACGAGATCCGCCTCGCGGACGAGGAGCGCTCGCTGCTCGCGCGTGACGAGGAGCTCGCACGCGTGACTGCGCAGCTCGCGACCGAGCGCAAGCAGCGGGAGCGAGAGCGCGCGCGCATCGCGCTCGATCTCGACAAGGCGAGAGAGAAGGTGAATGGCGCCGCCCGTGCGGTCGAGTCCGCGTCGGCGCGGGCGGCTGCGTCCCGCAACGAGCTGCAGCGGATCGACGGAGACATTTCGCTTGTCAGGGGACAGACGACCGCGCTGCGCGAGGCCGCCGAGCGCGCCGAGGGCGAGCTTGCCGCGCGTGATGCCGGCGTCCCGCGTCCGAAGCTGCCGGCTGGTTTCGGCTGGCTTCACGACAAGCTCACCGTCCCGGACGCGGTCGCCGCCGCGCTCGGCGACGTCGCTGTGACGTCGACGAAGCTGGCCGGCGACACGCCGCGCGGCTGCCGGCGCCTCGCCGCCGAGGTGGCGATCTTCGTTGCCGAGGACGACGCCGCCGCCATCGCTGCCGCCGCGACGCTGCGGGCCGGCGTCGTGGTGGCGCCCAGTGGTCTGCTCGTGCTGCCCGGCCTGGTGCGCTTCGCCGATCCGCGCCGCAGGGCGGACCAGGAAGCGCGGGCTCAGTTGCGCGGGATGGCGTCACGACTGCGCGAGGAGCTCGGCGGTGCCGAGCGCGCTCTGGCGCAGCTGCAGGAAGAGCGCGCGAGCGCGGAGGTGCGTTCGGGCGAGCACGACGAGCGTCTCGACGTCACGCAGCGATCGCGCGGCGACGCCGAGCGCGCGGTGGACGAGCTCGCGTCGACGGACGCGGACGTCCGCGATCTCGTGCGTGTTGCCGATGCGCGGGCGACGTCGGTCGAGCGCGAGCGGAGCGAGATCCTGTCGCGGCGGGACAAGCTCGCCTCCGAGCGGTCGGATGCCGCGCGTGTTCGAGCGAAAGCCGGCGGTGTGTTCGCGGAGGCCGAACGTGGCGAGGAGTCCGCGTCCGATGCGCATGCGGCCGCGACGCAGCGCGCGGAAGCAGCGCGGCTCGACGCGGCGACGAGCGAGGAGCGGCGGAGCTCGTCGGTCCGCCTACGCGACACCCTGGACGAGCAGGTCGGAGCCGCGGAGCGTCGCATCGCGGCCGACGAAGAGCGCCTGCGCGCGCTCGCGGCGCAGGAACGCGACGCGCGCACGAAGCTCGACTCGACGCAGGGCGATCTCGGAAAGGCCGCGGCCGATGCGCGCGAGGCCGAGCGTTCGGCGGAGTTGGCCCGGCAGCGCGCACTCGCGGCGGAAGGGTCGCGCCGCGAGTCGGAGCAGCGCCTCGCGAAGGCGCGCGAACGCCTGGCCGAGCTGCGCGGCGAGCGCAGCAAGCTCGCGGTCGAGGAGGAGCGCGCCTCCGGTGCGCTGCGTCTGCTCGAGGAGCAGGTGCGGGCCGAGCTCGGTCTTCCGGATGACGAGCCGCTACCAGATCCCGAGACGATCGCGATCGAAGAAGACGGTGACGAGAAGGAAAAGGGCAGCACGCTCGCGGCGCTCCAGCGCCTGCGTCGCCGCCTGATCGCGCTCGAGCCGGTGAATCCGCTCGCAGCGACGGAGCTCGCCGATATCGGGCAGCGCTACGAGTTCCTCTCCACGCAGCGCGCCGATCTCGAGAAGGCGATGGCGGATCTACGTGCGCTCGCGGACGATCTGGCTTCGACGATCGCCGAGCAGTTCGCCACGACGCTCATGGCGGTCGACCGCGAGTTCGGCGTCTTCTTCCAGCGCCTGTTCAACGGCGGGCAGGCGTCGCTCCGGACCTCCGACGATCCGGAGGATCCGGGCATCGAGATCTACGCGCGTCCGCCCGGAAAACGCATCGGCAGCCTCGCGCAGCTCTCAGGCGGCGAGCGCGCCCTCACCGCGACCGCGCTCCTGCTCGCGATCCTCCGCGTGAAGCCCGCGCCGTTCTGCGTCCTCGACGAGGTCGATGCCGCGCTCGACGAACGGAACGTCGGCCGTTTCACGCAGGCGCTCCGCGAGCTCACCGATCGCACGCAGTTCGTCGTGATCACGCACAACCGCGGGACGATCGAGGCCGCCGACATGCTCTACGGGGTGTCGATGGATGACGGCGGCGTGTCGAAGGTCATCTCGCTCAAGCTCTCGGAGCTGGACGAGCAGCGCGAGCGCGCGGGCTAGCGTGACCTGGCGTCGCACCGCGCTCGCCGCGGGCTGGATCGTGACCGCGGGCTGGGGCATCTACTACCTCATCGCCCTCGCGGGCAGCTCGCCGGCGTTCGTGGCGAATGCGGTGCTCCATTTCATCATCGGGTACGTCTGGGCGCGCGCGATCATGGCGCCGCAGCTCTCCGCGCCACTCGCGATCGCGGGGACCGTCGCAGCGGGCGTGTACGCGCGGCTCGCGTTCGGCTTCGGCACGTCCGAGTTCGTCTTCACGCCGATCGGTCCGATCGTGGCGGTCGCGCTCGCGGACGCGTCTTCCGGACGCAACATCGCATCGTCGATCCTCGCGTTCGTCGCAGGCGTGGCCGCGGTCCTCTGGCTCGCGCCCTAGCGACGTGAGCCTCGAGCAGGGCCTCGCGAAGACGCGCGGCGGCTTCCTCTCGCGCCTGTTCGGCCGCACGCGGGAGGAGCCCCTCACGGCTGAGTTCCTCGACGAGCTCGAGGAAGGACTGGTGCGCGCCGATCTCTCGGTCTCGCTGGTGGACCCGCTCATGGCGCAGGTCCGCGATCTCGCCACGACCGGCGAGCTCAAGACGGTACCGAAGGCCCTCGACGCCGTCCGCGACGTGCTCGTCGCGGAGCTGTCGGGAAAGGACAGCGCGCTGCGCACCTCGGAGAAACGGCCCCGCGTCGTGCTCGTCGTCGGCGTCAACGGCAGTGGCAAGACGACGACCGCGGCGAAGCTCGCGAAGCGGCTCAAAGATGCGGGCGAAACGCCGCTCCTCGCGGCCGCCGATACATTCCGCGCCGCGGCGATACAACAGCTCGAGGCGTGGGCCTCGCGCGTCGACGTGCCGATCGTGTCCGGTCGGCCGGACGGCGATCCGGCCGCGGTCGTCTTCGACGCGATCAACGCCGCGACGGCGCGCGGTAACAGCATCGTGATCGCTGACACGGCCGGCCGCCTTCACACCAAGGGCCACCTGATGGACGAGCTCGGCAAGATCGTCCGCGTCGCGGGCCGCGCGCGCGACGGCGCGCCGGACGAGGTACTCCTCGTGCTCGACGGAACAGCCGGTCAGAACGCGATACAGCAGGCTCGGCAGTTCACGAAGGACGCAAGCGTCACGGGCCTCGTGGTCACGAAGCTGGATGGGACCGCGAAAGGCGGCGCGGTCTTCGCGATCGTTCACGAGCTCGGGCTGCCGGTGAAGTTCCTCGGCGTCGGTGAGAAGGCGGACGACCTTGTGCCGATGGACCCGCGCGCGTTCGTTGAGGCATTGCTGCCGCGCGCGGCTTAGCCTTAGCCAGCATGGCGATCGTTCGTCTTCGTCCCGAGGAGCTGAAGCGCGCGCTCGACGAGGGCGCGCTGTCGCTGCAATTCCAACCGCAGGTGCACGTGCCGAGTGGCAAGCTCGTCGGCGTCGAAGCGTTCGCGCGCTGGCCGCATCCCGCGCACGGGATGATCGGCCCCAGCGACATCGTGCCGCTCCTCGATCAAGGATCCCTGCACGTCGAGTTCGACCGGTGGGTGTTGCGCGCGCTCGGCGCGCAGGTGATCGCGTGGCGCCAGGGGGGCGGGCATGTCCCGCTCGTCGCGGCGAACCTCTGGACGCACACATTGCAGCGGCCGGACGTTGTGGACATGGTCCGCGACGCGATCGCATCCAGTGGCATCAGCCCCGCCGACGTGGAGATCGAGTGCCCACGCGGTAGCGTGCGCGACCCGCTGCTGGCGGAGCCGGTCCAGCGCATCCGCGCGCTCGGCGTGCGGATCGCGTCGGAGGAATTCGGCGACCCCACGATCGCCGACGCTGCCTCCGGCTTCGACACGCTGAAGATCGGCTATCCGCTGGCGCGCGACCTGACGCTGCTCGGCAGCGAAAGCCTCGAGGCGGTACAGGCGATCGTCGAAGCGGCTCGCATCACCGGTGCGCGGGTCGTCGCCGACAGCGTCGAGACGAAGGACCAGGAGGACCTGCTGGTGCAGTTCGGCTGCGAGATCGTGCAGGGCCGCCTGTACGGACCCGAGGTCGCGCCCGATGAGCTCAAGACGCTCCTCATGCAGGGCACCGGAGGGGCGTAGCGACCGAGGACCGATAGCTTCGCGGCTGGTTCTAGCGAAGCCGTAGCCTAAGAACGATGTTCGAGCAGCTGTCCGACAAGCTGAACACGACCTTCGAGCGCCTGCGCGGCCGCGCGCGCGTGAGCGAGTCGGACCTCGAGGAGGCGCTGCGCGATGTCCGCGTCGCGCTGCTCGAGGCCGACGTCAACTTCAAGGTGGTCCGCCAGCTCGTTGCGACCGTACGCGAGCGCGCGCTCGGCGAGAAGGTCCTCGAGTCGATCACCGGCGCGCAGCAGGTCGTCAAGATCGTGCACGACGCTCTGGTCGAGATGCTCGGCGGCGAGGCCGTGCCTCTCGCGCGGGCGGAGCGCCCTCCGACCGTGCTGCTGCTCGTCGGCCTTCAGGGCTCGGGAAAGACGACGACTGCCGCGAAGCTCGCGAATGTCCTCCGAAAGCAGGGGCGCCGACCGCTCCTCGTCGCTGCCGACGTTCACCGGCCGGCCGCGATCGAGCAACTGCGCACGCTCGGCAAGCAGCTTGGCATCCCGGTCATGGCCGTCGAGGCGGGTCGCGTCGCGGACGACGTCGCCGCGGCGGTCGCCACCGCAGGCCGGGACGGCGCGGACTCGGTCATCGTCGACAGCGCCGGCCGGCTGCACATCGACGACGAGATGATGCGCGAAGTGGAAGCGATCGTGACGACCGCGAAGCCTCACGAGGTCCTCCTCGTCGTCGACGCGATGACCGGGCAGGACGCGGTGGAAGCGGCGACGGCGTTCAAGGCGCGGCTGCCGATCAGCGGGCTCGTGCTCACGAAGGTGGACAGCGACGCGCGCGGTGGCGCCAGCCTGTCGATCCGCGCCGCGACCGGCGTGCCCGTGAAGTTCCTCGGAGTGGGGGAGAAGCTCGACGCGCTCGAGGTCTTTCATCCGGACCGCCTCGCGCAGCGGATCCTCGGCATGGGCGACATCCTCACGCTCGTCGAGCGCGCGCAGGAGACCGTGGATCGCAAGACCGCCGAAGAGCAGGCGAAGAAGATCATGGAAGCGCGCTTCACCTTCGAAGACTTCTACGCGCAGCTCCAGCAGCTCAAGAAGATGGGTCCGCTCGGAGACCTGCTGAAGATGATCCCCGGGATGGGCGGTCTCGCGAAGCAGCTGCCCGAAGGTCCCGAGGCCGAACGCGAGCTGAGACGCATCGAGGCCATCATCTCGTCGATGACGAGGGCGGAGCGCGCCGAGCCGACGCTGATCAATGGATCGCGACGGAAGCGCATCGCGGCGGGCTCGGGGACGAAAGTGTCGGACGTGAACCAGCTGCTCAAACAGTTCGCTGAGATGCAGAAGGTGATGAAGCAGATGGGCGCGCTCGCGAAGGGCGGTCGCCTGCCGAAGATACCGGGGATACGCATGTGAGTCGGTATGCGCCGGTCAGCTTGGGGACGCGCAGACAGCGCGGGGCGTCCCTCCGCTAGGACGCCCCGCGCCGGTGGCTA
>VBEZ01000095.1 GCA_005882255.1 Chloroflexota bacterium
GGTGAGGCTCTTCGTCGGGTCCGCCGCGGTCACCTGAAAGCGGTACGTCCCCTGATCCGTCACCGCGGCGCCGTAGGTCCCCGAAGGATCGATCGCGAACGCCTTGCCGATGCCGGGCACGCGCAGCAGACCCCGCGTGGACCGATCCACGCCCGGCCGGAACACCTTGACCTCGTAGCCGCCCGAGGTCTGCCAGGCGATGAAGAGATCGCCGTAATCGCTGGCCGCGAGGAGGCCGCCCGCGGAGCCGAGCCCGATCGGGAACGGCGCCGCGAGCGGCAGCCCGTCCGGCGTGCGCCCGCCGATCACGCCGCCGTCGGTCCCGCCGGCCGA
>VBEZ01000097.1 GCA_005882255.1 Chloroflexota bacterium
CGCGATCACTTTGGCGAGCAGCGAGTCGTAATAGGGCGGGACCTCGTAGCCCTGGAAGCAGTGCGTGTCGATGCGGATCCCCGGCCCGCCGGGCGTGAGCCACGTCGTGAGGACGCCGGTCGACGGCGCGAAGTTCTGTTCGCTGTCCTCGGCGTTGATGCGGCACTCGATCGCGTGGCCGCTGACCCAGATCTGCTCCTCGCTGAATGACAACGGCTGGCCCGAGGCCAGGG
>VBEZ01000096.1 GCA_005882255.1 Chloroflexota bacterium
CGTCTGTGCCGGTCGCGACGAGCGCCGCGTCCTGCGACAGCGCGATCTTACGCGCGAGCGCGTGCACGTCGATCGTTCGCTCCGGCTCGCGCCACAGCTCCGCGTCCGGCACCGCGCCGCCGCGCGCGAACGTGTACACGGCGTCCTCGGTGACGATCGCGGTGATCTTCTGCGCCGCGAGCGTCGTCGCTGCGGTGTCGGCGGCGGCGCGGTCGGCATACGGACCGACACGCACGCTGAACGGACTCTCTTTCGCGGCGGTCGCGTTCGCGCCGATCTTCTTCGCCGCATCGGCGGCTTCGGCCGACGTCGTGTACGGACCCACGTTCAGCGTGAAGCGCTGCTTCGACGACGCGGTCGACGTGATCGACGCCCCGCGGTCGATCGTCGCTCTCAGCGCCGCGTCCGCGGGTAGCGCCGACGCGAGCTCGCGCAGGCCGGCCCAGCCGCGCTCGACGCCCGAGAGGACACGCGCGAGCGCCGCGGGGTCGCCCGCGTCGGCGTAGGTCAGCGCGTCGCGCGACAGATCGGTGAGTCCGTCGGCGAGCGCGACGAGGCGGTCGCGCACCGGTCCCACGCTGTCGACGGTCGCGCCGACGACCGTCGGCGTATTGCTGCTGACCAGCCCCGCCTGCGCGTGCGCGACCGTCGCGAAGCGGTCGGGGCTCACCACGCGGACCTTGTCGCCGTTCAGACCGCCGACGAGCGCGTAGTCGTAGGCGGAGAAGGCGAGCAGGATGCCGGCCGCGGTACGGGCGATGGGCATCGAGGTCGCGACGGTGACGTCGCCGGTCGGGCGGGTCTTTTCGGGAGCGGGGCTGGAGCAGGCCGCGGCCAGGAGGACGAGGACCGCTGTTATCGCTCCCCGTCCCGATCGGCCCACTGGCTTACTCCTCTTCTTCTTCCTCCGCGTCCTCGTCGCCGGTATCGACGATCAGGGGCTCTTCGACGGTCTCCGACTCGTCGCCCGTCTCAACGCCCGAGCCCTCGGTCGTCCCTTCCTCGGCCTCGTCCGAGTCCTCGTCGCCATCCTCATCCGCGTCCCGCCCGAAACGGAAGAAGTTGCCCTTGATGTACGCCCGTTCCTTCGTCTCGGCCGGGCGGTGGTGGCCCGGGAAGGAGATCCGGCTGGAGTTCTCGACGCTCTGCAGGACCTCACGAATGGCAACGCGCGCGTTCTGCTGGTCGTTACTGACGATCGCCGCCACGTACTGGTTGCCAGTTCGGATCAGATCGATGAGGCGCCGGCCGACCTTCGGCTCCAGGAACCCGAGCAGCTCGCCGTCGCGCGCGTGGATCGCCATCAGGCCCTCTTGCTCCTTGAGCTGGCATTCCGCGCCGGCGCTGTAACGGGCCAGGATGTGCGGGGGCGCCGGGTTGATCATGCGGAGGATGCCGGTCTTGCCCATGTCCTCGATGAAGAGGCGGGGCTGCGTCCGGGAGGTGGTGACGGTCGGCTTGGTGTGGTGCTCGAGCAGCTGCCCGATGCGCTGCGAGCCCCGGATGGCGATCGAGTTGTACGGCTCGACCTTCAGCACCTCGGCGAAGGAGGCCTTGGCCTCCTCCAGCTTGCCCTGCTCGAGGAGCGCGCGGCCCATGCGGTTGCGCGCCTCGATGTCGTCGGGGGCGGCCTCGAGGATCTTCGCGTTGAGGTCGGACGCGCGCGTCCAGTCGGACTCGAGGGCGGCCGCGACGGCCTGATCCGCGAGCGCTCGAATGCGCAGTCCGGTGTCCGAGGTGGGTGTCACGGGAGTCCTCATTCTACTGCGGCGTGGGCGGAGCCCACACCCCAAGCAGACGAGGGCGGCGCAGGCCGCCCGACTATCGTGGGCGGTACCCTTGCGCGCGTGCCGTACCTCTCAGACATCCAACATCGCCGCGTGATCGAGCCGAACGGCACCGAGGTCGCGAAGCTCGCGGATCTCGCGGTGGTCCCGCAGGGGCAGTTCCCGGCGGTGCAGTGGGCGATCCTCGCCACGCCCGAGGGCGAGCGGGTCGTCCGCTGGAACGAGCTTGCGCAGGAGATCGGACACCTCCGGCTGCGCGGTCGCCTCGCGACGATCGCGGATGCGCAGCTGCCGCAGGAGGCGCTGCGCCTCTCGCGCGACCTCATGGACAAGCAGGTCGTCGACACGCACGGCGCGAAGGTCGTGCGCGTGAACGATCTGCAGCTCTCCGAGGTCGACGGGCAGCTGCGCCTCGTCGGCGCCGACGTCGGGCTTCGTGGACTCCTGCGACGGGTCGGCGCGGAAGGTCTGGCCGAGCGCGTCGTCGGGTTCGCGGGGCAGAAGCTGCCGCGCGGGATCATCCCGTGGCATCTGGTCGAGCCGCTCGCGGCGCAGGATACGAACGTGCGCGTGACCGTGCCGCGCACGAAGCTCGCGCTGCTGCACCCCGCCGACATCGCCGACATCGTCGAGGAGATGACCGTCGACGACCGGCGCGCGGTCTTCGAGCAGCTCGACATCGAGACCGCGGCAGAAACACTGTCCGAGATCGAGCCGGAGATGCAGGCCTCGATCGTCAGCGACCTCGAGCAGGAGCGTGCCGCCGACATCCTCGACGAGATGGCGCCAGATGAGGCCGCGGACCTCCTGCAGGATCTGCCCGAGGAGCGCCGCGAAGAGCTCGTCGACCTCATGGAGAAGGACGAAGCCGCCGATGTCGAGGAGCTGCTCGCCTACCCCGAGGATTCCGCGGGCGGCATCATGACGACGGACTTCATCGCGCTCCCGGCGCAGCTCACCGCGTCCGCCGCGATCGACAAGCTGCGCGAGCTGCAGCCCGATGCCGAGCTCACCTACTACCTGTACGTCGTCGACAGCCAGGGGCGGCTGGACGGCGTCATTTCCCTGCGGGACCTCGTCGTCGCCAAGCCGGACACTCCGATCAGCGAGGTCATGGACCGCAACGTCCTCAAGGTCGATGCGACCTCGCCCAAAGAGGAGGTCGCCTCGCTCATCGCGAAATACAACCTGCTCGCGCTTCCGGTGGTCGATGCGCGACGCAAGCTCCTCGGCACCGTGACCGTCGATGACGTCGTCGACATCATGCTCCCGCGCGGTTGGAAGAAGAGGTCGCTCAGGTCGATCGCTAGGTGAGGCGGCGGCGGATCGCCCTCGCCGCGTTCCTCACCGTCGTCGGTCCCGGCGTGATCACCGGATTCGCGGGGAACGAGGCCGGCGGCGTCACGACGTACTCCTCCGTCGGCGCGTTGTTCGGCTTCTCGCTGCTGTGGCTCCTGCTCATCGCGAGCATCGGCCTCGGAGTGATCCAGGAGATGTGCTCGCGCATGGGACTGGTGACCGGACAGGGCCTCTCCGACCTGATCCGCGAACGCTTCGGCGTGAGGTGGACCGTTCTCGCGATGATCGTCCTCGTCATCGCGAACGGCACCAACGTCGTTGCGGAGTTCGCCGGCATCGCGGCGAGCGTCGAGCTCCTCGGCGTGCCGCGCATCGTGTCGGTGCCGATCGCCGCGCTCGCGGTCTGGTCGCTGGTGGTGTTCTTCAGCTACCGCTTCGTCGAGCGCGTCCTGTTCGTGCTCGTGCTCGCGTTCCTCGCCTACCCGATCTCGGTCTTCATCCTGCGCCCGGATTGGCCGGTGGTGCTGTCGGGACTGGTCCCGTCGATCCCGAGCAGTCCCTCGGCACTCGTTTTCGCCCTCGCGCTCGTCGGCACGACGATCACGCCCTACCTGCTCTTCTACATGCAGGCGTCGGTGGTGGACAAAGGCGTCGACCGCCAGTCCGCGGCGTACGCGCGCGTCGACGTCTTCCTCGGCGCGGCTCTTGCCGGCCTCTTCGCGTTCTTCATCATCGTGGTCACCGGCAGCGTGCTCCATCCGGCGGGGATCCAGGTGACGTCCGCCGAGGCCGCGGCGCAGGCCCTCGTTCCGCTCGCCGGCGCGCGCGCCGGCCTGCTGTTCGCGGTGGGGCTCTGCGGCGCGTCACTGCTCGGCGCGGTCATCATGCCGCTGTCGACGTCGTACGCGATCTGCGAGGCCTTCGGCTGGGAGTCCGGCATCAGCAAGAACTTTCGCGAGGCGCCGGTGTTCATGAGCCTGTTCACGCTGCTCATCGTGCTCGGCGCGAGCGTCGTGCTCATCCCCGGCATCTCGCTGATCCCGCTCATCATCTCGGCGCAGATCGCGAACGGCGTCCTCCTGCCGATCGTGCTGGTGTTCATCCTCCGGCTCGCGACGGACCGTCGCGTCATGGGCGATGCCGTGAACGGTCGCACGGCGACCGTGCTCGGTTGGGGCATCGCCGGGATCGCCGGATCGCTTTCGATCGCGTATCTGGTCGCATCATTCTTCGGATGAGGGTCGTCGCCACGACCTCGCTCCTCGCCGTCATCGCCGTCGCGTGCACCTCCACGCCACCGCCCGCGCGACCGCAGACCAGCGGCACGGCCGGGACCGCGTCGTCCGCCGCGGTCGTCGCGCATGCGACCACCGTTCCCGCCGACCACCGTTACGTCGCGCTCTCGGACGGGCAGATCGGACGCATCCTGCTCGTCGATCTCGCGACGGGTGCGAGCACCGAGGTCGTGACCGCACGTGGCGCCCCGGCACGTCCGTACTACATGCCGCCCTTCAGCGAGTCGGGCGACGGAAAGCTGCTCCTCGTCGGCGCGGTCGGACCCGCGGAGCGTTCCGCCCTCTATCTCGTCGACGTCGCGGCCGGGCGCACGACGCTCCTGTACGAGGACGACGAGATCTGGTCCATCGGCCCGCTGCGCGGCGTGATCAGCCCGGACGGCGCGCGCTACGCGTTCCACGGACACGACGGTGTGCGCATCGGCGATATCACGGGAGGCCCCACGCGGCTGTTCGTGGAGGATGAGGACCCCGCCGACATGGCGAAGATCTGGTACCCGCTCGCGTGGTCGCTCGACCGCAGCGCGATCGCTCTCGCGCAGGGCACCGAAAGCGTCACGCGCGTCGGCGCCTTCCGCGCGGCGAATGGAGAGCAGTACTGGACCGGCACCGGTTCTCAGGTGAGCTGGCGCACGAAGGCGCCGTTCCTTGCGGTGGCCGGCTCGGCGGGGACCTTCGGCGGCGAGAACCGCGTCTACGCGGTGGATCCCAACGACGGACAGGTCCGCGACCTCGAGCCGCTGGGCGCGAAGTTCTACGGCTCGATCGCCTGGCATCCGAGCGCGGATCGCGTCCTGTATACCGCGGCCGACGACCTGTTCGCGGAACGCGACGTGTACACGCGCGCGCTCGCCGACGACGCGCCGAAGCGCGTCGAGTCGCCGAAAAAGATCTGGGACGCCTGGTGGTCGAGCGACGGCTCGAAGATCTACGCGACGGCTGCGCGCGGTGCGACGGTGGGGGCGCCCGGGGTCGGCGACTTCGACATCCTCGAGCTGCCCGGCGGCCGCGTCGTGGCCTCGATCTGCGGCACCAGCGGACGGTGCCGCTAGAGACAGGGCGGGGCTGAGCCGCCGCGGAGGCAGAATGGGAACCCGGCGCCGCTGAAGACCTCGGCGATCCCGCCGGTCGAGTCATCGCCCCCCGTCCACGCATACAGCTTCGACCCATCGGGCGACCACCAGAGATCCGCGATGAATCCCGACTGAAAGACGCTCCGCGAGGTCCCATCCAGTCCTCGGAGCTGCACGTCGAGTGGGCTTCCTGGTCCCGTGATGTACGGACCTTCGAGAACGACGTATGACTCGGCACCCGGCCGCCAGATCGCGCGGAACACGTTGCGATCAGCGGTGGGCTTGATGAGGTTCCGCGACGTGCCGGACGCGACATCGAACAGGTCGACCGACGCTCGAGTGCCCGCGAGAGGTCCGCTGCTCGCGGTAACGAGGAGTCGTTGGTCTTTCCAGTCGGCGGACACACCTGCCGGCCCGGTCCGTGCGAGACCGCCGACGAATGCACCCGTTCCGTCGAAGCGTGTCTCGCCCGCCGTGACGTCGATCGCAGCGACCCGCTCCCCACCCGGTCCGAACGCGTTCGCGACGACCGCGAGCCAGCGGCCGTCATACGACCACGCGAGCGGCAGCGGCGGCGAGCCGACACGCATGACCTCGTCCGCCACGATGCGACGCGACGTCCCCTGGGGCAGATCCATCAACCACACCCCGTGGACCGCGGGGTCGACGGACACCCGCTGATACGCCAGCGTCTTCCCGTCGCGCGAGAGCGACGGCTTCGTGATCCCTCCCTGTTGCAGGCCCGCTGTCGCGTCGCCGGACTCCGGCCTGACGATGTAGATCGTCCCGACGTTCTCAGCGGGATGCGCGATCACGGCGAGCGTGCGGCCATCGTCCGATGCGCTGAATTCGACTTGGCGAGGCTGACCGTTCACGTCGTAGCGCAGGACTTCGCTCGCTCTCTTGTTCGCGGGATCGATCAAGAGGACGCGCGCTGTGGTCTGTATGTACCGGAACTCGGATGGGATGGGGCCGATCGCGCTCACGCTGAGGACCGGGGCGACCGTTGGCGACGGCGGTATGGTCGGAGCACCCGTCGACGCGATCGGGACCGCCGAAGGCGTGGCGCTCGGGGGCGGAACAGCGGGGGTGGACGACGGCGTGGCTGCCGGAGACGTTATGGAGCCAGCGGGTGCTTGCGCGGCTGGCAGACACGCGCCCGCGGTCACGAGCGCAACGCTCGACATCAACAGCGCCCGGACTCGCCGCACCTGCCGACTGTACTCAAGGCGCTTAGCGCGGCTGGTCGAGCACCTCGCCCTGCGCGTCGAGCCAGCGGTCGGGGTTCTCCTGGAAGATGAGCTTGCAGCGGTCGCGATCGAACTCGTAGTAGCGGCCCTCGTAGCGGAGACGGATCCGGTCGACCGCGAGCACGCTCTTGCAAACGACGCAGACCGCGGCCATCAGATCGGCTCGAGCTCGAGGAGTGGTTGATGCGCGCGAACGAGCTGTCCGTTCTCGGCGAAGATCCGCAGCACCTTTCCGCCCGCGGTCGAGCGAATCTCATTGAACAGCTTCATCGCCTCGATGAGGGCGATGACGTCGCCCTTGTTCACGATCGCGCCGATCTGGACGAACGGCGGCGCCTGCGGCGTCGGCGAGCGGTAGAAGACGCCGGTGAGCGGCGCGTTCACCGTCGGAAGGTCGCTCTTCGCCGGCTGGTCCGGTCCGGTGACGGTGACGGCCGATTTGGCCGGCGCGGGTGCGGTCTGGGCCGCGGCCGCCAGCGGCGGCCCGCCGTTCCGGCTCACCTTCACGCGCAGTCCGCCGCGGCGGATCTCGAGCTGCTGCACGTCTTCCGCGCCGAGGCGCTGCAGGAGCTCGGTCACGAGAGCGTTCGCGTCGGCGCGGAGCTTCTTCGGGTCGGCCATCGCTTACGCCCAGCGCCGCAGCAGCAGCGCGGCGTTGTGGCCGCCGAAGCCCATCGAGTTGGACAGCGACACGTCGACCTGCCGCTTGCGCGTGACGTTCGGCACGTAGTCGAGGTCGCACTCGGGATCCGGCACCTCTTGATTGATCGTCGGCGGCAGCACGCCGTCCCGCATCGCGAGCACACAGAAGATCGCCTCGATCGCGCCGGCGGCGCCGAGCGTGTGCCCGGTCATCGACTTCGTCGACGACACCGCGAGCTTGTAGGCGTGGTCGCCGAATAGCGTCTTCACCGCCGCGGTCTCCGACCCGTCGTTCGCCGGCGTCGAGGTGCCGTGGGCGTTGATGTATCCGACGTCGGTGGGCGCGATGCCCGCGCCCTCGATGGCCATGCGCATCGCGCGCACGGCGCCCTCGCCGCCCTCGGCCGGCGCGGTGACGTGGTGGGCGTCCGCGCTCTGACCGTACCCGATCACCTCCGCGAGGATGCGGGCGCCGCGCGTCTTCGCGAACTCCAGCTCCTCGAGAACGACGCAACCGCCTCCCTCGCTGAACACGAAGCCGTCCCGCTCTTTGTCGAACGGACGCGACGCTCTCTCGGGCGCGTTGTTGCGGCGCGACAGGGCGTGCGCCTGGTTGAACGCGGCGATCGCGATCTTGATGAGGCCCGCCTCGGAGCCGCCCGCGATCATCACGTCGGCCTGTCCGCGGCGGATGATCTCGGATCCCTCGCCGATCGCGTGGGCGCTCGAGGCACAGGCGGAGACGTGACCCATGTTCGGCCCCTTGGCGCCGAACTTCATCGCGATCTCGCCGGCCGCCATGTCGATGATCATCATCGGGATCATGAACGCGGAGACCCGCCGCGGGTCCTTCGCGTGCGATAGGACGTTCTCGACGACCGTGCTGACGCCCCCGATGCCCGACCCGAAGGCGACGCCGACGCGGGGCGCGAGGTCCTTCGTGATCTCCAGCTTCGCGTCAGCGATCGCCTGTGACGCCGTCGCGACCGCGAACTGGGCGAAGCGATCGGCGCGACGCGCTTCCTTGCGGTCCATGTACTCGAGGGGATCGAAGTCACGCACCTCGCCGCCGATCGTCGTCTCGAGACCGGTCGTGTCGAAGCGCGTGATCGGCCCGATGCCGCTGCGGCCCGCGCGTATGCCGTCCCAGGTCTTCGCGACCGACCCGCCGAGCGGCGTGATCATGCCGAGGCCGGTCACGACGACGCGACGGCGCTGTCCGGTCGCCATCGGTCGAGTTTAGGTGTGGGGCGCGTCGACGACAGGGATACCGTCGAAGCGCGCGCCGGTCTGATGCACGTCGCGGTCGTCGGGCGAACGGAAGACCAGCGCCCGACCGCTCCCGACGACGCTCCACCCATCGGCGCGCTCGACGATCGCGGTGTCTTCATCGATGCCCAGCATCCGATGTCCCGCGGGCCACACGCTGGCCCAGGCCCGCCACCGGTCGGCGGGAAACGCGTCGAAATGCGGCGCGACGAAGATGCCGGGCAGCAGGCCGAGCGCCTCCCGGACCGCCACGCGGCGCGGGACTCCCGACCCACCGAGCCCGTCGGGAAAGTAGAAGGTGTGGCTGCCAAGCATCATCGCCCCGGCGCTCGCGCCCGCGAGCACCGCGCCCGCGCGATGCCGCGCGACGACCGCCGACCAGAACGCCGTACCCGACAGCGTCTCCACGACGTAGCCGGGCTTGCCGCCCGAGAAGTAGATCCAGTCCGCATCCGCGATCGCCGCGGTGTGCCGCGGATCCGCTGCGTCGTCGCGGTTCAGGACCATGATCCCCGTCGCCTCGGCGCCGAGCGCGGCGAAGTGAGCCACGCCCTTCTCGATCCACGTCCGCGGGGTGTCCTCGAGTCCCGCCGCGGTCGGTACGATCGCGACGCGGGCGCGGCGCGAGGTGATGTCGGCGAGGATCGCGCGATCGACGTCCGCCATCGCCCGCGTGAACTCGCCCGAGCCGCACAGCACGAGCGGTCCGCGCGTCACGCCGACACCACCGTCTGGTGGAACCGCTTGTACATGCGGTCGTAGTTCTTGCGGCTGCGCTTCTCGCGCTCCTCGTCGGAGAGTGCCTCCCAGGCGCGGTGCTCGTGCCGCGTCGCGCGATCGGCCCCGATCGCGAGCGCGCGCAGGCCGAGCTCCCGGACGGCGGACGACACCGCGATATCGAGGTTGCGGTAGAAGCGGTAGCGCTCGTCGAAGCCGCCGATCGCGAGCAGGATGTCGCGGCGTGCGGCCTGGCAGTAGCCCTGGATCGCGTCGCACTCGCCGGCGGTCACCTCGTCGAAGTGCTTGAAGTCGAGGGTCCGTAGACCCCACGGGCCCACGATGCCCGCGCCGTCGCCGAGCGCCTCCTCGAGCACCGCGAAGAGCGGTCCGGGCGTGGTGGACCAGCACGCGCGGCTCGCGCGCGGCGAGCTCGTCGAGACGGCGCTTCGCGGCTTCGCTCGATCCCTGATCAAGGACGAGCACCTCGCCGTCGGCCGGGATGAAACGAAGGACGCTGCCCAGGCAGCGCGCGACGTCGTCCGGCCACTCCCGCGCGAGCACGCAGACCGACCAGGACCGCACCGCGCGCTTGGCGCGCTGGTCCCGAAGCTCGCCCGCCGATGCGATGGTCCGGCGCGACCGCGGTCCGAGGCGCCGATCGGCGCGCGCCACGAGCGCGCCGCTCGCGCGATCGTCGACCCGCAGGCCGTCGAACTTCGCGCGCAGGCGATCCGCCGCGCCGTAGTCACGCGTCGCGCGCGCGAGCTCGTGACCCGCGACGGCCGCGAGCGCCACCGGTGGCGCGTCGGCGCGCTCGCGCGCGACGGCGTCGAGATCGAGACCGAGGACGACGTCGGCGTCGTGGATGAACTGGAGGCGCACCGAGGGCGGGATGTCGGCGTCGGTGATGCAGGCGTGGACGAGCGCGAGCGCTCCCGGCAGGTCGAGGTCGTCCGCGAGCCGCTCGCGGAGGAGCTCGTTCCAGCGGTCGAGCGCGACGGAGCCGAACGCGGCGCGGACGCGCTCCGGCAGGCGCGGCGGCGCTGTCGCGTGATCGGAAAGCTGCGCGAGGACGCGGACGCGCTGGCGGAGGTGGTCGAGCCCCTCGGCGGCCTGGCGCAGCGCGGCGACGCTGAAGTGCAGGCGTGCGCGGTAATGCGTGAGGAGGCACTGGTAGCGGAAGGCCAGCGGGTCGAGGCCGAGCGCCTCGATCTCGTGGACCTCGAGCGTGTTGCGCGCGGACTTCGCCATCTTCACGCCGTCGGCGAGCAGATGCTGGCCATGCACCCAGGTGCCGACGACGCCGTGTCCGAGCGCTCCTTCCGATTGCGCGATCTCGTCCTCGTGATGCGGGAAGATGTTGTCCACGCCGCCGGTGTGCACGTCGAAACGCTCGCCGAGGTATTTCGTGCTCATCGCCGAACACTCGATGTGCCAGCCGGGAAAGCCGGATCCCCAGGGCGACTCCCACACCAGCGCGCTGCGCCCCGCTTCCGCGCGCTTCCAGAGGGCGAAGTCCGCGGCGTTGCGCTTGTTCGGATCGACCTCGGATCGGACGCCCTGCCGAAGCGCTTCACCGACGTTCCCCGACAGGCGGCCGTACTCCGCGAACTGCCGCACCGCGTAGTAGACGGTCCCCTCCACGACGTAGGCGAGACCGCGCGCGAGCAGCCGCTCGACGAGCGCGATCATCTCGCCGACGTGAGCGGTGGCCCGCGGATACACCGTCGCGGGGAGGATGCCCAGCCTGCGCTCGTCCTCTCGGAATGCCGCCTCGTAGAACTCCGCGATCTGCATCGGGGTCTTGCCCTCCGCGAGTGCCGCCGCGATGACCTTGTCCTCGCCGCGGTCGACGGCGTCCTGCCTCATGTGCCCGACGTCGGTGATGTTCTTGACGGAGATGACGCGGTTTCCGAAGAGCTCGAACGTGCGCCGGAGCCAATCGGCGAGCAGATACGAGCGAAGATTCCCGACGTGGACGGGTCGGTAGACCGTCGGTCCACAGGTGTACATGCGGATCTCGCCCGCGTGGGTCGGTACGACCGGCTCCACGCGCCGCGTCAGCGTGTTGTGAAGACGTATCTGCACGCGGCCTCCCCTGTCGAGTAACAGGCTAACGCCGTTCAGTCGCGCAGCATCTCCTCCACGATGTTCACCGCCTTCGCGAGCGCATCCACCTCGGGCGGGCTCAGCCGCCGCACGCGGCCTTCGATGTCGGCGATGCGCAGTTCACGCCCTTTGCCCAGCACGCGCCGACCCTTCGCCGTCATCTCGACGCGGACGACACGAGCGTCCCGTGGATCGGCGCGTCTCCGGATGAGACCGAGCCGGACCATCTCGGCGGCGAGGCGGCTGACCGTGGGAGCCCGCACCTGCTCCGCGGCAGCGAGATCGCCGAGGGTCTTCGGCCCGCTCATGAGCACCGACAGCGCCGAAAGCTGCGACGGCGTCGCGCCGGTCAGCGGATCGCCGCGCCGAGCGCGTCGCAGGAGATGGATCGCGGCCGAGTGCAGGCGGTCCGCGAGCTCGCGTTCGCGCGGGCGGCGACCTGGCCGTGTTGCTCTCAAGGGCATACCGTGATATTAGTTAGCAAGGCTAAGTAATGCAACGAACGGGGAGGCCGGAGATGGCAGCGCAGTTCCTCGAGGCGGTGAAGAAGGGCGACCGCACCGCGGTTGACCGGATGCTCGACGCCGATCCCTCGCTCGTGTCCGCGCGAGACGAGCGCGGAACGTCGGCGGTCCTGCTCGCCCACTACCACGGGAAGACCGACGTCGCGGCCGCGCTGCTGTCCCGCGCCCCCACCCTCGACGTGTTCGAGGCCGCGACCGTGGGCGACGCCGGGCGCGTCGCCGCGCTCGTGGACGCGGACCGCTCGCTCGCCGACGCGGTCGCTCATGACGGCTACACGCCGCTCGGCCTCGCGGCGTTCTTCAAGCGCCGGGATGTCGTGAAGGCGCTTCTCGACCGCGGCGCGAGTCCGAGCCTCCCGTCACGCGACCAGGGGTTCACCCCGCTCCACTCGGCGGTCGCGACGGACGCCGGCCCAAGCGAGCACGAGATCATCCGCCTGCTCCTCGAGGCGGGCGCCGATCCGAACGCGAAGAGCCGGGAAGGTGCGACGCCGCTTCACACCACCGCGTTCACCGGCGATCTTGAGAGCGCCGAGCTGCTCCTCGCGTACGGCGCCGATCCGAACGCGACGGACCCGAAGGGCCGCACTCCGCTCGACATCGCGCGCGATCGACACGGCGCCCCCGTGGCGGCACTCCTGCATCGCGCCGTCACCAACCGGAAGCGAACCTGACTGGCGCGACGTATCAGAGGATCGTCTCACCAAGCGCGCTCGCGACGAGCTCCACGGCGAGCGCCGCGGTGCGATTGCTTTCGTCGAGGATCGGGTTCACCTCGGCGATCTCGACCGAACGCAGCCTGCCCGACGCGGCGAGCATCTCCATCGCGAGCTGCGCTTCGCGGTAGGTGAGGCCGCCGCGCACCGGCGTCCCGACGCCGGGGGCCTCGTCGGGGTCGAGCGCATCCATGTCGAGCGACAGATGGATGCCGTCTCCCCGTCCCGCGACCGCGATCGCCTTCTCCATCGCCGGCCCCATCCCGAGACGATCGATGTCGGCCATCGTCAGCGCGGTCACGCCGGCCTTCGTGATGTTGTCGCGCTCGCCGGGATCGACATCGCGGAGCCCGAGCAGGACGCCGCGGTCGCCGCTGGTCGTGCCGCGCAGATCGGCCGGGAACGGATCGCCCGCGAGCCCGAGCGCGACCGCGAACGGCATGCCGTGCACGTTCCCCGACGGCGTCGTTTCGGGAGTGTTGATATCGGCGTGCGCGTCGATCCAGATCACGCCGGGCCGCTTCCCGGCACGCGCGAGGCCGGCGAGGGTACCCATGGCCATCGAGTGGTCGCCGCCGAGGACGAGCGGGATGTTGCCGGCGTCGGGATCGGCGACGCGGATGTTGCCGCGGTCGCGCACGCGAAACCCGATCTCGGAGAGCTTGGCGACGAGTCCGCTGTAGCGGATGCCGGAGGGACCCATGTCGACCCCGCGACGATTGCCGCCGAGATCCATCGGCATCCCGACGATCTCGATGACCGGACGGCCCTCCATGCGGCGGATCTTCTCGGGATCGGGCTGACGCAGGAAACGTTCTCCGCTCACCGGGCGGTCTGCTTCGCCGCGGTCGCGGCGCGCGGCTGGAAGATCGCCTGGATGACGCCCTCGGCGGCGAGCTCGTCGCCGACGAACGCGCGCACCTTCACGCGCGCGAAGCCGCGCCGCATCTTGTCGACGACGGCCTCAAAACGCGCCGTTTCACCTGGCCGCACGATGCGCTTGAAGCGCATCTCGTCGATGCCGGCGAAGAGGCCGAGCCCGTCGCGATATTCGGGTAGCGCCATGGCCATCACCGTCGCGGCCTGGGCCAGCGACTCGACCAGGATCACGCCCGGCACGATCGGATTGCCCGGAAAGTGGCCCTTCAGGTACCACTCCTC
>VBEZ01000098.1 GCA_005882255.1 Chloroflexota bacterium
CGGCGACGCTCAGCATCTCCACGAGCAGGCGCTCGCGCAGTTGCGCAAAGAAGCTGCGTCGATGGTCGTCTTCGCGGCGAGCCGCATTCTCGGTCGCGAGATCAGTCCCGAGCAGCATCGCGCGCTCATCGAGCGCTCGCTGGACGAGGCCGGCTCGGAGCTGAAGCAGATCTGATGGCTGTGTCTGGTTCGTCGGCGCGCCGCTACGCCGAAGCGATTTACCAGATCGCCCTGAGCGAGAACGCGGTGCCCGCGTTCGGCGCATCGCTCGACGGCCTGCGCCGCGCGTTCACGCCGGAGGTGCTCCGGTCGCTACGCAATCCCGGCGTCCCGCTGCGCGCGCGAGGCGCGGCGCTCGACGCTGCCACGGCCGCCGAGCCGAAGGCGGTCCGATCGCTCCTGGGCCTGCTGCTCGGGCGCGAGCGCATCGCGCTATTCGCGCAGGTCGCGGATGCGTACGCGGAGCTCGTCGAGCGCCGCGCGGGGATCGTCAAGGGACGCGTCACGACGGCGACGCAGTTGAGCGCGACCGACCGCGAGGATCTCGTGCGCCGGCTCGAGCGAACGAGCGGCACGAAGATCCGCGCGACGTTCGCCGTCGACGCGTCTCTGATCGGCGGCGCGATGATCCAGGTCGGCGACCGGCTCATCGATTCATCGCTGAAGGCACAGTTGGACGAGCTCCGGCGCGAGCTCGCGAGCTAGAGGGAGAGCACCGTGGCGACGACGTCAGAGATCACCGACATCATCAAGGCGCAGATCCAGAAGTTCGAGGGGCGGTCCGAATCCGTCGACGTCGGCACGGTCGTGGAGATCGGCGACGGCATCGCCCGCATCCACGGGCTCGCGGCCTGCATGGCGTCGGAGCTGCTGGACTTCGGCAAGGATGTTCGCGGCCTCGCATTCAACCTCGAAGAGGACACCGTGAGCGCGATCATCCTGGGCGACTACACCGGCATCGAAGAGGGTGGCGAGGTCCGGACCACCGGCCGCATCGTCGAGACCGCGGTCGGCCCGCAGCTCATCGGCCGCGTCGTCGATCCGCTCGCACGCCCGCTGGACGGCAAGGGACCGATCGACACGAAGGAGTTCCGGCCGGTGGACGTCGTAGCGCCCGGCGTCATGACGCGCCAGAACGTCGACACGCCGGTGCAGACCGGCATCAAGGTCATCGACGCGATCACGCCGATCGGCCGCGGTCAGCGCGAGCTGATCATCGGCGACCGCCAGACCGGCAAGACCGCCGTCGCGGTCGACACGATCATCAACCAGAAGGGCCAGAACCTCACGTGTATCTACGTCGCGATCGGGCAGAAGGCGTCCTCCGGCGCGATGGACCACACGATCGTCGTCCTCGCCGGCGCTTCGGACCCGGCCACGATGCAGTACCTCGCTCCCTTCGCGGGCTGTGCGATGGGCGAATACTTCCGCGACAACGGCCAGGACGCGCTCATCATCTACGACGACCTGACCAAGCACGCCGAGGCCTACCGCGAGGTCTCCCTCCTGGTGCGCCGCCCGCCGGGCCGTGAGGCGTACCCCGGTGACGTCTTCTACCTGCACTCGCGCCTCCTCGAGCGCGCCGCACGCCTCAACAAGGAGAACGGCGGCGGATCCCTCACCGCGCTCCCGCTGATCGAGACGAAGGCGAACGACATCTCCGCCTACATCCCGACGAACGTGATCTCGATCACCGACGGCCAGATCTACCTCGAGACCGACCTGTTCAACCAGGGCATCCGCCCCGCGATGAACAGCGGCCTCTCGGTCTCCCGCGTCGGCGGCGACGCGCAGACGAAGGCGATGAAGTCCGTGGTGAAGAGTCTCAAGGCCGACCTCGCCCAGTACCGCGAGCTCGCCGCATTCGCCCAGTTCGGTTCGGACCTCGACAAGGCGACGCAGCAGCAGCTCCGCCGTGGTGAGCGGATCACCGAGATCATGAAGCAGCCGCAGTACCAGCCACTCTCGCTGGTGCAGGAGGTCGTGATCATCTTCGCCGCATCGAACGGCTACATCGACGACATACCGACCGGTCGGGTGAAGGAATTCGAGCGCGACCTCTACCGCTTCATGGAGACGCAGTACAAGCCGCTCGCGGACAAGATCGCCAAAGAGAAGAAGTTCGACGCGGAGATCGAGAAGCAGGCGCGCGCGATGATCGAGGAGTTCAAGAAGACCGTCTCGTACGACGAGGCGAAGACTGTTGAAGGGGGCTCGGCCGGCGCCGGCAAAGCCGGGGCCAGCCGCACGAAAGAGGCGGCCAAGGCCTGATGCCTAGCGAAAGAGATCTGCGGAGGCGCGTCCGCTCGGTCAAGAACATCCAGCAGCTCACGCGCGCGATGCAGCTCGTCGCCGCGTCGAAGATGCGACGCGCCCAGGAAGCCGTGCTCGCGTCGCGGCCCTTCGAGCAGAAGCTGCGGTCGGTGCTGAACGAGCTCGCGCCGTACGCGGATCGGGAGCTGAGCCCGCTGCTCCATCGGCGGACTCCGGTGCGGAGGGTCGCGATCGTGCTCATCACCACCGACCGCGGTCTGGTGGGCCCGATGAACGTGAACCTGCTGCGGACCGCGCTCCGCTTCGCAGAGACACAGCCCGACGCCGCCTACGTCGCCGTCGGCCGCAAGGGCATCGGCTCGCTGCGCCGGATGCGCGCCACGGTCATCGCCGAGTTCCCGAACATCCCGGACCGGCCGACGACGAACGACACCAACGTCATCGCGCGCGTCGCGGTCGACGAGTTCACCAACGGGAACGTCGATGAGGTGCACCTCGGGTTCACACGTTTCATCAACACGCTGCGGCAGGAGCCGACGCTCCGACGGATCCTTCCCCTCGTGCCCGAGGAGGAAGACCTCGACCAGCTGCCGCCGATCCAGTACCTGTTCGAGCCGGATCCGCAGACGGTGATGGACCTCATCCTTCCGCGATTCATCGAGATGACGGTCTACCAGGCCATCCTGGAGTCGAAGGCCTCGCAGTGGTCCGCGCAGATGGTCGCGATGCGCAACGCGACCGACGCGGCGGATGACCTCATCAGCGATCTGATCCTCGCGGCGAACAAGGCACGTCAGACACGCATCACCAAAGAGATGCTGGAGATCGCTTCGGGCGCCGAAGCGCTGAAGGGGTAGCGAGATGGCAGTTAAGGCACCGGCGAAATCCAAGGAAGTGACCGGGACCGGGGAGATCGTCCAGATCATCGGACCCGTGCTGGACGTGCATTTCGAGGAGGGCGAGCTTCCGGAGATCTACCACGCCCTCACCGTGAAGCGTGACAAGACGGACGAGCTGGTCACCGCGGAGGTGCAGCAACACCTAGGGAACAACTGGGTGCGCGCGGTCGCGATGCAGAGCACCGACGGGCTGCGCCGCGGGATGAAGGTCACCAACACCGGTGGCCCGATCACCGTGCCCGTCGGAAAGGACACGCTCGGGCGTCTCTTCAACGTGGTCGGCGAGCCGATCGACGGCAAGGGGCCGGTGAAGGGCGTGCGCCGCGATCCGATCCACCGCCAGCCGCCGTCCTTCGCCGACCAGGCGACGGCCGCCGAGATCTTCGAAACCGGCATGAAGGTCATCGACCTCATCTGCCCGTTCCTCAAGGGCGGCAAGTCGGCGGTGTTCGGCGGCGCCGGCACCGGGAAGACCGTCGTGATCCAGGAGCTCATCCGTAACGTCGCCGCGGAGCACGGTGGCTACTCGATCTTCTGTGGCGTCGGCGAACGCTCTCGCGAAGGTACGCAGCTCCTCGGCGAGATGCGTGAATCGGGCGTGATCGACAAGATGTCGATGGTCTTCGGCCAGATGAACGAGCCGCCGGGGGCGCGCCTCCGTGTCGGCCTCACCGGTCTCACGATCGCGGAGTACTTCCGCGACGAGGAAGGGCGCGACCTCCTCATCTTCATCGACAACATCTTCCGCTTCACGCAGGCGGGCTCAGAGGTCTCGGCACTCCTCGGCCGCATGCCGAGCGCCGTGGGCTACCAGCCAACGCTCGCGACCGAGATGGGCGAGCTGCAGGAGCGGATCACGTCGACGAAGAAGGGATCGATCACCTCGCTCCAGGCCGTGTTCGTGCCGGCCGACGACTACACCGACCCGGCGCCGGCGACGACGTTCGCCCACCTCGACGCGTCGATCCGCCTCGAGCGCTACCTCACCGAGCTCGCGCTCTACCCGGCCGTCGATCCGCTCACGTCGACCAGTCGCGCGCTCGATCCGCTCATCGTGGGTCAGGATCACTACGAGGTCGCGCGCGAAGTGCAGCGCGTGCTGCAGCGGTACAAGGACCTGCAGGACATCATCGCGATCCTCGGCGTCGACGAGCTGTCCGATGACGACAAGCTGCTCGTCGCGCGCGCGCGCAAGATCCAGCGGTTCCTCGCGCAGCCGTTGTTCGTCGCGAAGCAGTTCACCGGCCTCGACGGCGTCTACGTGAAGGTGACGGATACCGTCCGCAGCTTCCGCGAGGTGCTCGAGGGCAAGCACGACGATCTGCCAGAGCAGGCGTTCTTCAACGTCGGAACGATCGAGCAGGCCCGCGAGAAGGGCGAGCGGCTCGCGAAGGAGAGCGCATAGCCGTGCCGATCCGGCTGGAGATCGTCACGCCGGAGAAAGCCGTGTACGCGGATGACGTGGACATGGTCATCGCCCCGGCCACCGACGGCTACGTCGGGATCCTCCCGCATCACGCCCCGCTCCTCACCACCCTCGGGCCCGGCGAGTTCCGCGTGAAAAAGGGTGGGGTCGAAGAGGTGCTCGCGGTGTTCGGCGGCTTCATGGACGTCCGCGGAGACCGGGTCATCGTCCTGACCGAGGCCGCCGAGCCGGCGGAAGAGATCGACGCGCAACGCGCGCAGGAAGCGCGGGACCGCGCTCAGCAGGCCCTTCAGGCCGGACCGATGTCCGCGGCCGAGGAGGCCCACGCCCGCGCGAGTCTCCAGCGTGCCCTCGTCCGCATTCGGGTCAGCGAGCGGAGGCGCCGGCGGCTCTAGCGCTTAGTACTACTGAACAATCCGTTGGGTGCGTGTACGGGTTTGTTGCTGTGGCGTTCGCTTTCCGGTGCGCATACGCTGACGCCGACGCGGTCGGGGCCGTGGTCCAGCGGAGTGGTTGAGTGAGGGGTCTGGCGCTTCTGGCGATCGGCGTGGTGCTCCTCGCCTCGTGTGCAGGCGCATCCGTTGCGCCGACGTCTTCCGAGACCGATGCGGCCGCGGATGTTGCTGCCCCCACCGCGGCACCCGTGTCCACACCGATGCCGACGGCTCAGCCCACCGTCGATCCGCGTCTCTACGCGAAGCTGCGCGTGTTCGTCGCGTCGGAGAGCACCGATCAGGTGTGGGTCTTCGACGGCGCCCCCGATGCGCCGTACGCGCTCGTGACCAAGATACCCGTCGGACGCCTGCCGCATCAGATGTCGGTCTCGCCCGACGGCAAGTTCGTCGCGGTGAACAACCGGATGGCCAACTCGACCTCGATCATCGACCCGATCGCGATGAAGGAGATCGTCCGCCTTCCGGTCGGCAAGCAGCCGCACGGCATCATCTGGTCGCCCGATGCGAAGACGCTGTTCGTGGCGCACGAGAAGGACACCTATATCTCGCGGTTCGAGGCCGGTACCTGGAAGATGCTGCCGCCGTTGATGGTCGGGGTACCGCAGCACGTCCTCACGATGAGCGCGGCGAGGCCGAACGAGCTGTGGTTCACGGTCACGAACTCGAACGAGAACGATCATCTTCGTGTCTACGACCTCGATACGAAGCTGATCACCAAGGTCAAAGTGAACGACGTCCATGACGCGTACTTCACACCCGACGGCAGCGAGATGTGGTCCAGCTCATCGGGCTTCCTCGACAAGCCTTCCGACCGCATGGTCATCTACGACCCGATCGCGAAGACCGTCAAGGAGGAGATCCATCTCAAGGGCCGCTATCCGTTCCACACGCTCAAGGTCTTCCAAGACGGCGTGTACTACCCGACCAACACGAGCGTGATGGTCCTCTCCGATCATCTTGGACCGTCACTCCTCTGGGTCGATTGGCGCGAGCGGACCATCATCGGCGAGACGAAGCTGGGTCAACAGCCGTTCCATGCGACATACGACCCCGAGGGTGATCGGATGCTCGTCACGACGAACGTCGACGGCATGGTGAATGTGATCGACATGAAGACGCGGCAGGTCGTGCAGAAGCTGCCGGTGACCAAGGCGCACGGCATCGCGTCGGTGGGGATCGCCGCGCCCTAGTCTTGCCCCGCGATGCTGATGCGACTCCTCGCCGTGCTGTTCAACGCGTTCCCTGTGCGCTGGCAGCGGCGTTTCATGACCGCGGCGCATGACCGTTTCCTCGTCGGCGTCACCGGCCTCGGGATCGACGCGGCGGGACAGGTGCTCCTCGCGCGGCACCGCTTTGGCGCTCCGCAGTGGCGCTTTCTCGGCGGCTTCCTGCATCCGCGTGAGCGGGTCGAGGACGCTCTTGCGCGCGAGATCCGGGAGGAGACCGGTCTCGCCGTCGAGGTCGGACCGGTGCTCGAGGTCGTGACCGGATACCGCTGGGAGCGTGTCGAGGTCGTGTTCGCCTACCGCGTCAGCGGTGGGACGGCCGTGCTGACGAGCGAGATCGAAGAGCTGCGCAGCTTCGCGCCCGACGCCCTTCCCGAGATGCGTGCCGACCAGCGTGGGCTCATCGAACGCCACGCCGCGGCTGCGATCGCCTGGGCGCGGCGCTGACGGAGACAGCGGCGCCTCGAGATCGGCGCCTAGCTCAATCTTTCGTCGGACCGTCGAGCGCTGCGAGGATCTCCTTGATGTGTTGGTAGTGCTCGAACTGGTGCTCGAGCAGCCGCCGCATCACGCGCTTGGTCGTCCACCGCCGGCCCATGATCGTGTGGTCGCGCCAGTCGTCGGGCTCCATCACGCTGAAGCGTTGGACGATGATGCGATGGACGGCTTGATAGGAGCTGAGCGGATCCGCCGGCCACTTCTCCAGGCGCGCGAGGAGAGCGATATCCGTCGTCATCATGTGCTCGAGCGTCTGTCGGACGCTCCAGGTCCCATCGCTTGGGACGCCCTCCATCTGGTCTGGCGAAAGCCTGGCGACGAGCGCGATCACCGCGGCGCGCGACGCCTCGTACTGATGGAGGAAGTCCCGTACCTGGTGCTCCTCGAATGGCTGGTCTTCACCCGGCACGAGCGGGGGTGTCTCCAGCTCGCCGACGGAAAGCTTGTCGGGGTCGATGTCCTTCCAGTGATCGATCGCGACGCCGTGTGCCTCGAGCAGCGCTCGGTAATCCGAGAAGACGCGCCGTGCTTTCGCGATCGCCTCTTCGCGGGTTTTCCCCGACGCGACGCAACCAGGGAGGATCGGGATGATCGCGAGGAAGTAGCCGGGCTGCGCTTCGGCGGCGTAGATCATCGCTTCGGTCACACTGCTACCCACACCTTCTGCCCGCAGTCCGGGCGGAGCGAACGAATGTCGCCGTCCACCGCGACACGCAGCGTCCCCGGGCGGTGCTCGATCATCTCGAGCGTGACGCCGGGACGCACGCCCTGCGTGTCGAGGTACTCCAGGAATCCCGGCTCGTGCTCGAACTGGTCGGGGATGCGCTCGACTTTGGCGCGCTCGCCGGTGGTGAGGCGCTCGAGCGGTCGTGTCGCACGCGGTGTCGTGCCAGGCATCGGGTTGCCGTGCGGGCACGTCTGCGGATCGCCGAGGACCTCCACCAGCCGCTCCTCCATCTCGCGCGACATGGCGTGCTCGATGCGCTCGGCCTCCTCGTGCGTCTTCCACCACTCGTAGCCGAGGAGATCGACGAGCATCCGTTCCGCGAGTCGGTGCCGGCGCACGATCGAGCTCGCCGCCTCGAGTCCCCGCTCGGTGAGACGGACCTCTCTCCGCTCGTCGAGCCGCAACAGCCCGTCGCGCTCGAGACGGTGGACCATCTCGGATACCGCCGCGGGTGATATCCGAAGGAACTCCGCGAGGCGCGCGCCGATGACCTGGCCGCCCTCGTCGGCGAGGGTGTAGACGGCCTGGAGGTATTCCTCTGTCGCTGGGGAGGTCTGCGTTGTAATTCTTGACCTGCCAAGTCGGGAATTGTTAGGCTCACCTTACGACCGTTCGGAGAGCCGCTGGGCTCGTCGGACCGGCCGAGTATCGCACCGGAGAGGGTCTTGATCGCCGGCGACCTGACCGCGCTGCTGCTGAGCCTTCGCGAGGGCGTCGAGATGGCGCTCGTCGTCGGGATCGTCCTCGCCTATCTCGGCCAGGCGGGCGCGCGCGGCGCGCGCAGGTTCGTCTGGGCCGGCGTGGCGGCGGCGGCGGCGGTCAGCCTGGTCGCCCTCGGCGTGCTGACCGCGCTGGACGCCGAGTTCCAGGGCGCGACGGAGCAGCTGTTCGAGGGCACAACGATGCTGCTCGCGGCGGTCTTCCTGACCTGGATGGTGTTCTGGATGCTCCGCAATGCGCGCTTCCTGCGTACGGAGCTTCAGCGCGGAGTCCAGGCCGTCCTCGAAAGCGGCGGCGCCGCCTGGGGCGTGTTCCTTCTCGTCTTCTTCGCCGTCGTACGCGACGGCGTCGAGCTGGCGCTCCTCGTGTTCTCGACACCGGGCCAGGGCAAGATCCTCGGTACGGTCGTCGGTCTCGCGATCGCGTCGGGAATCGGCCTTCTCATCTACGCATTCGGTCGACGCATCGACCTGCGGACGTTCTTCCGCGTAACGACCGTCGTCCTCGTGCTGTTCGGCGCCGGTCTGGTGTCGCACGCGGCCCACGAGTTCGCGGAGGCGGGCCCACTCGCGTCGATCGAGGGTCCGCTCCTATGGAGCACTCGGGACTGGCTGCCCGAGGATTCCGGTCTGGGCTCGATCCTGAGAGCACTGCTCGGGTACGCCGACTCGCCGCACGCGATCGACGTCGTCGCGTACGTCCTCTACTTCGTCGGCGTTTGGCTGTTTTCGAAGACGAACCTCATCCGTCCGGTGGTCCACGCCACGGCGGAGGCGACGCGCCCAGCCTGATCACCACGCCGGACCACAACGCGCGCACTCTGGCGACGTTCTAGATTTGGTCCAGATGTTCAACAAACAAATCGGCATCGACCTCGGCACGGCCAACATCATCGTGTACGTGCGTGGCAAGGGCATCGTTCTCACCGAGCCGTCGGTGGTCGCCCTTGCCCACGACGATGGCTCGCCCCGCCCGCGCATCGTCGCGGTCGGTGAAGAGGCGCGGCTGATGCTGGGCCGGACGCCGGGGAACATCACGGCGATGAAGCCGATGCGCGACGGTGTCATCGCGGACTATGTCATCACCGAGCACATGCTCAAGCACTTCATCGACAAGGTCTGCGGCAACATCCGCATCTTCCGCCCCGAGCTCATGATCTGCGTTCCGTCCGGAGTTACGAGCGTCGAACGGCGTGCGGTGAAGGATGCCGCGATCCGCGCGGGAGCGCGGGCGGCGCATCTGATCGAAGAGCCGCTCGCCGCCGCGATCGGCGCGAACATCCCGATCTCGGGTCCGAGCGGCAACCTCATCATCGACATCGGCGGCGGCACAGCCGAGATCGCGGTGATCTCGCTCGGCGGCATCGTCGTTTCGCGGAGCGTGCGCGCGGCAGGCAACAAGCTTGACGAGGCGATCGCGAACTTCGTACGCAAGCGATACAACCTCATGATCGGCGAGCGCACGGCGGAGGACGTGAAGATCCAGATCGGCTCCGCGCTGGGCATGGACCAAGAGCTCACGATGGAGGTGCGCGGGCGCGATCTCATCGCCGGCCTCCCACGGACCATCACCATCGGGAGCAACGAGATCACCGAGGCGATGGACCCGGTCCTGCAGCAGATCATCACGTCCGTGAAGGCCGTACTCGAAGAGACGCCGCCGGAGCTGGCGTCGGACGTCATCGACAAGGGCATGGTCCTCTCCGGTGGCGGCGCGCTCCTGCGCAACATGGACAAGCTCCTCACGCAGGTCACCGGCGTCGCCTGCTACGTCGCCGAGAATCCCCTCTACTGCGTTGCGAAGGGCACCGGCCTAGCGCTCGAGCACATCGACTTCTTCCGCAGAAGCCTCGTCGCTGTCCACTAAGTAAGTCGTGTCCGCGCGGGTCGACGTGCTCGGCGTGGGCTTCGACCGCGTCCATCTCGCCGCGGCGGCCGAACGGATCCTGCGCCGCCTCGACGCCGACGAGCGCACGTTCGTGATCACCGCGAACCCCGAGTTCGTGATGCTCGCGCGTCGCGACGAGACCGTCGCCCAGATCGCGCGAGAGGCGCAGCTGGTGGTCGCCGACGGCAGCGGTGTCGTCGCCGCGTCACGACTCCTCGGCGACGGGCTGCCACGCGTTCCCGGACGCCTTCTCGTCGATGCGCTCGTGCCGCATCTCGCGCAGCGGCGCTCGCCGATCTTCTTTCTCGGCGCGGGGCCCGGTGTCGCGGAGCGGGCCGCGGCCGAGCTCCGCCGCCGCGCGCGCGGCCTCGCCGTCGCCGGCGTGCACGCCGGTTCGGCGGAGCCCGAAGACGACGCGGTGTCGGTCGCGCGGATCCGCGACAGCGGCGCGCAGGTGCTCTTCGTGGCGTACGGCATGCCGAAGCAGGAGCGCTGGATTGCACGGAACCTCTCCGCCCTCCCCGCGGTGCGCCTCGCGATCGGTGTCGGCGGCGTATTCGATCAGCTGGCCGGCGTCCAGAAGGTGCCGCCGGCCGTCTTTCACGCGGTCGGTCTTGAATGGCTGTGGCGACTCGCGCGCGAGCCACGGCGTTGGCGCAGGCAGCGTGTTCTGCCGGTGTTCGCACTGCTGGTGCTGCGGCGGCGCCTCTTCGGCCGATGAAGGTCGCGCTCGCGCACGAGTACTTCGCGGCCCACGGCGGAGCCGAGCGCGTCGTCGAGGTGCTTCACGCGATGTGGCCCGAGGCGCCGGTGTACACGTTCTTCCACGACCGCGGGCGCTACGGCGATCTCGGGGGCTGGGACGTTCGCACCAGTTATCTGCAGCAGTTCCCGATCGGCGGTGGTCTGCATCGCGTGCTGCTCCCGCTCTACCCGAGCGCCGCGCGGCGGCTCCGCGTCGCCGACGACACCGACGTGGTCCTCGTGTCTACGAGCGCCTTCATCAAGGGACTCCGGCTCGCGGACCGTACCGTCGAGGTCGCGTACTGCCACTCGCCGACGCGGTATCTCTGGGACTGGCGCGACGAGTACCTGCGCGATGAGGTCCCCGGGCCGCTCCGTGGAGCCGTGAACGAGCTGCTCGCCCGTCTGCGTGAGACGGACCGTGCCTTCGCCACGCGAGTGGATCGTTGGATCGCGAACTCGTCCATCGTTGCGCAGCGGATCCAGCGCTATTACGACCGTGAGAGCGAGGTCGTATATCCGCCGGTCGACGTCGACACATTCACGGCGCAGCGCGACCGCGGAGACTTCTGGGTCTACGTCGGCCGGCTATCGGCCTACAAGCGCGCCGACATCGCCGTCCGCGCGTTCGCCCGGCTCGGCATGCGTCTGGTCGTCGTGGGCGACGGACGCGAGCGCGCCGCTCTCGAGTCGATCGCGCGTGACAGCTCGCTACGGCCGATGGGGAACATCACGTTCGCCGGCCGCCTCGACGACGCCACGCTGCGCCAGCTGCTCGGCGCGGCGCGCGGTCTGATCTTTCCGGCAGAGGACGACTTCGGGATCGTATGCGTCGAAGCGCTCGCGTCGGGCGCGCCTGTCGTCGCGCTCGCGGCGGGCGGGGCGCCCGAGATCGTCCGCGACGGGATCGACGGCGCGCTCGTCGCCACCGCGGACGCCGATGCGTTCGCCGACGCGGTGCTGCGCGTCGAGCAGCGCGCGTGGGATGTCGACGAATTGTGCCGCTCCGCACGCCGTTTCGATGTGTCACGATTCCGAGACCGCATCCGCAGCGTCGTCGACGATGCGCACGCGCGCGGGCGGAGGACGCGGGGGATCGCTTGAGCAAGGTCAAGGTCGACATGCACACGCACAGCGAGTACTCGCCGGACAGCCGCACGCCGCTCGGCGTGCAGGCGGCGGCGATCAAGGCGGCTGGGCTGCACGTCGTGTGCGCGACCGACCACAACACGATCGAGGGCGCGCTGCGTCTGCGCGAGCTCGCCGACGGCTTCCGCGTGATCGTCGGCGAAGAGGTCAGCAGCCGCGATGGCGAGATCATCGGTCTGTTCCTGGAAAAGGCGATCCCGCGCGACCTCAGCGCGGAGGAGACGATCGCGCGGGTCCACGATCAGGGTGGCCTCGTCTCGGTGCCGCATCCGTTCAGCCGCAATCGCAGGTTCCATCTGCGGCGCTCGGTGCTGGACCGCGTCTACAAGGACATCGACTGCATCGAGGTCTTCAACGCTCGAGAGGCCTTCACCCAGGACAACCTCCGCGCGGCCGCGTTCGCCCGCGAGAAGGAGATTCCCGGCGCGGTCGGCAGCGACGCGCACCGCGCGGCTGAGATCGGGCGCGCCTGGGTCGAGGTGGAGGACTTCGCTGGTCGTGATGACTTCATGGCGGCGCTGCGCGAGGGCAGCGTGGTCGGAAAGCTCACCGGCAACTACATCCACGTCTTGACGCGGCTCGACGTGGTGCGGAAGTGGTGGAACCGGCGGCGCACCAAGAGCCTTACGTGAGCCGCAGGTCCCCGCCGCGGCCTGAGCATCCTACGCACGTCGAAGACGCGACGATCGAGCAGCTCGCCGAGGTCGCGGGCCACACGGACGAACTTGCCGTACGGCGGCAGCTCTTCGGCATGCGCGAGCTTGTCTCCACGCTCATCCCCCTCGCCCTCATCGCTGTCTTCGCCCGCAACGTCGACTGGTCCGAGGCCGCGCGGACGATCGGCCGATCCAACCCGCTGCTCGTCGCCTGCGCGCTCGTGGTCTATTACGCGACGTTCCCGCTGCGCGCTGCGCGCTGGGCGCGCCTCTTGCGCGAGGGTGGCGCGGACGTTGGATGGCGCGATCTCGTGCGGACCCTGCTGCTCGGCTGGTTCGTCAACAGCCTCGTCCCCGCGAAGCTTGGCGACCTCTACCGCTCGTATCTGGTGAAGCGCCGATTCGGCATCTCGCTGTCGCGCACGGTCGGCGTCGTCGTCGCGGAGAGGCTGCTCCATCTCATCGTGGTGTTCGGCCTTCTCGTGGGTGGTGGATACGTCGCGTTCGGTCGCACCGTTCTACCGGATCTGTGGATCGTGTATGCGACCGGAGCGGTCCTCGGCCTTCTCATCGCGATCGGGCTGGTGGCGATCTACGCCCTCGGTCCCAAGATCGCTCGCTTCTTCCCGGGCGAGGTGCGTCGTATCGGGCGCCTGGTGCCGAGGCCATGCGCCTGATGTTCGTGCTGTGGGCGCTCGGTCTGGAGCTGCCGGCGTCCGGCATCGTCTTCGTCGCGGTCGCGACCTCGCTCCTCACGACGGTGCCGCTCACGCCGGCGGGTTTCGGCTTCGTCGAGATCGCGATGGTCTACGTCCTCACCGAGGGGTTCGGGCTCTCGCAATCGAACGCCGTGGCCGTCGCCGTGCTCGACCGCGCCGTGAGCGTCTTCTCCGTCATCGTCGTCGGCGCAATTGTTTATGTCCGCTCCGATCGATCGGAACGAGTTGGGGGATAGTGCCAGGATCCGGAGACGGAGACAGCAGGCGCATCGCGAACGAAAGCGATCGAGGCCCGACGGGACGGCGGCGGGGTGTCGCGAACGAGCACCGAGACCGCGGGATGATCGGGCCGTTCAGAGAACAAACGGAGCGGGCCCGTTCTGCGAGTGAGCGATACCCCGCCGCCGTCCACTCGCAGCGCCACTAGACTCGCGGCCATCCGACCCCTCCTGCTCGTGTCGGTCGCGGCACTCATCGTTCGCATCGCGAGCGCCGTCGTCGTCGCGCAGCCCGGCTACACCGACGCCTATTACTACTCGGCGGTCGCGTCCCGACTCGCGCACGGCGACGGCCTGACCGCGGACTTCATCTGGAACTTCCTCGAAGCCCCGAACTTCGCGCCGCTCCCCGTGGCGAGCCATCGCTTCTGGGTGCCGCTCGCCACCACGCTGCAGGCCGGTGGCATCACGCTGCTGGGCGGTTTCCTCGGTGAGTTCCGCGCGGCGCAGGCGGCGGTGATCGCCGTCGCGGCGTTCCTGCCGGCCGCAACGTACGCCGCGGCACGCGCGCTCGAAGTCTCCCGGAGCTATGCGCTCGCCGCCGCCGCCGCGGTCGGGCTCGGCGGCGTGTTCGCGCCGAGCTGGGTCGCGGCGGACTCGTTCGCGCCCGCGGCGCTCATCGGCAGCCTGTTCTTTCTCGCGTTCGCCCGTGCCGCGCGCGGCTCGCTCGGCGCGGGCGCGCTCGCCGGCCTGCTCGTCGGTCTGCTGTATCTCGCACGCGCGGAAGGGGCGTTCTTCGGCGCTGCGCTTCTCGCACTGGCCATTCGTCCGGCCACGCGGAACGCCGGCCTGGCGGGCTGCGCCGTCGCGCTCGCGATCGGCGGGAGCTGGTTCGCACGCGACGTCGGCCTGGGGGCGGACGACCTCCTTGCGCGATCGACGTTGCTCGTGAGTTACCAGGACTTCTTTCGGCTCGCGCCGCCCACGGCCGCGCAGTTCCTCGGTGCCTTGCCGGACGTCGCCGCCGCGAAGGCGGGGGCGGTCGTCACGAACGCGGTCACGGCGCTCGTTGTCTTTTTCGTTCTGCTCGGGCCGCTCGCGCTCGTCGCCTCGTGGCGACTTCGCGAGCGCCCGGACGTGCGTGCGTGGTCTTCGCTGTTCCTCCTCGTCTTCCTCGCGCAGTCGCTGCTCTTCACCCTCCACTCGACCCGGGGCTCGTACTTCCATTCGCTCGCCGCGTTCTTCCCGTTCGGTGTGGCCGTCGCGGCTGCGGGGGCCGAGCGCGCACTCGCGATGCGCAACGCGATCGTCGGCCGCATCTGGGTCACCGGCGCGGTTGCACTCGCGCTCGCGCTCTCGGCGGGTGCGATGGTCCAATGGGATGCGACGTTCAACGCTGCCGCCGGCGTGCGCGCCGCTGCCCTCGACGCGATACCCGCGGGTCCCTTCATGGCGATCGACGCCGCGGCGTGGCGATCCCTCAGCGGGCGACCCGTGATCGTGACGCCGGCAGAACCCGCCTTTTCCGTCGTCAGAAATTCGGTGGTCTGCCAGATCGCCCTCCGTTACGGCGCGCGGACGCTCGTGCTCGAGGCGGCGCACTTCGTGGGTTACGACGAGATCTACAACGGCAACGTGCGACCCTCCTGGCTCGGACCGCCCACGGTGCGAGACACCATCAAGATCTTCCCGATCTACGCGGACGGCGGCTGCCCCTCCGAGATCATCCGGTGAACCGATGAACGGCCGCGCGGTCGCTCCGCTGTACGTCGCGCTCGCGGCGTTCGCGCTCGCGCTCGCGACACCGCCGGGCGATCCGGATACGTACTGGCATCTCGCATCGGGCAAATGGATGGTCGACCACGGCGCGCTGCTGCGCACGGACGTCTTCTCGAGCACGGTGAACGGACAGCCGTACAGCGTCGGCGAGTGGCTCGGCGAGATCGTCCTTTATGTCGCGTATCTCGCCGGCGGATGGACCGGCCTCGTCATCCTCCGCGGGCTGCTCGTCGCCGTGGCCGCGTTCTTCCTCACCCGCGTCGCGCTGCGGGGCGGAGCGCCGGTCATCGTCGCGGTCCCCGTCAGCTGCGCGGCGCTGCTGCTCTCCGAGATCGTGTGGACCGACCGCCCGCATCTGTTCACGCTCGCGCTGTTCCCGCTGCTGCTCGATCTGCTCTTCACCGCTCGCGCCGGCCGTATCGGCGTGCTGCTCGCCGTGCCGCCGCTCCTCCTCGTCTGGACGAATCTCCATGGCGGCTACGCGCTCGGTCTCGCGCTCGTCGGCATCTTCACCCTCGACGCGCTTCTCACGCGCCGGAACTGGGCGGCGTTCGCGATCACCGCGAGCACGGCGTTCGCGGCATCCCTGGTCGATCCTGGCTCGCTCGGTCTCGGCGCGGCGGCCGCCCACGCGACCGCTCCGCCTCGTTTCATCGTCGAGGAGTCGCCGCCGGACGTCACGCGACCCGCGGGGTTCGTCTTCGCCGCGTTCATCATCGGCACGTTCGCGCTCGCGCTGCGCGGCGGCGGCACGCTACTCGACCTCATGCTTCTCGCGCCGCTGCTCTGGCTCGGGATGTCGGCGCAGCGGCAGATGCCGTACTTCGCGTTCGCGGCGGTGCCGTACATCGCCACCGCTCTGCCGCGGGCGTGGCCCCCTCTCGAGCGTTGGCTCGCGCGTCGGCGCCCGTACCCGCGGGCCGCCATCGTCGGCTTCGGCGCGGGCGTCGTGGCGATGGCCGTTGTGGGTCTCGCGTTCGTCCCGAACGCGCCGAACGAGCGCGCGTATCCGACGGCCGCGCTCGACGCCGTGCGCTCCGGGTCGGGCGTCCTGTTGAACGAGTACGACTGGGGCGGGTATCTCATCTGGCGCGCCCCGGAGCGGCCCGTGTTCGTCGACGGTCGCCTCTTCCCGTTCCTCCCGGACGTCTTCGCCGACTGGCGCGAAGCGGTCGAGCTGGGGCCGCGATGGAAGGACGTTCTCGACCGATACAAAGTCGCTCAGGTGCTTCTGCGCCCCGATCGCGCGCTGGTGTCGGCGCTGCGGGAGCAGGGTTGGCGGGTCGTCACGGAGGATGCGCTCGCGGTGTTGCTCGAACGACCGCGCTGAGACGCGATGGTCGCCGGTTTTTAGACTTCGCGTCCATATACTCCGCGCACGACACCACAGCCGACGCGACTCATCAAGGAACCCGACGACCTCGAAGCGCAATTCGACGCTCTGGTCGACGTGCTGCGGCGCGATGTCCGGCGCACGCGCCAGCAGGTCGAGAAGTTCTCGCGCGCGTATCAGCGCATGGCCGAGGCGCAGTCCGGCGGAACGACCGAAAACGATCTCGACGAAAAGACGCAGCGGGCCTACCGCCGCCTGAAACAGCTGCAGCTCGTCGCGCAGCACATCGAATCGAGCGTTTCGTATCTCCTCGGCTCCGGCATCGAGCCGGAGCCGCACGGCGACCGCCAGACGCTCGACGTCGCGCAGCGCGTCCTGGAGAGCCTCGAAGCGGAACGCGAGCGCCTGTACCGCGACGTGCACGACGGTCCCGCGCAGGTCCTCGCCAACGCGATCTTCGAGGTCGACTATCTCGAGCGCATCGCCGAGCGCGCGCCCGCGGAACTGCGACAGACGCTGCGCAGCGAGCTCGGCACCCTACGGGGACAGTTCCGCGCGTCGCTCGACTCGGTCCGCGCGATGATCTACGACCTGCGCCCGCCGGAGCTCACCGATCTCGGGCTCGCCGACGCGATACGCAACTACGCGAGCGAGTGGGAAACGCGCTGCGGCATCAAGGTCTCGACCAAGCTCGACACCGCCGAGACGACGATGTCGCCGCAGCAGGAGCTCGCGACCTACCGCGTATTGCAGGAGGCGCTGCAGAACGTGCACAAGCACGCGCAGGCGGCGACGGTCGGCATCGTGTGGCAGCGGTCGGCCGGAAACTGGGTACTGCATGTGACCGACGATGGGATCGGCTTCGACCTCGTGAAAGCGGCGCGCCGCGCGAAGTCGGTCGGTCTCTTGTCGATGCGCGAACGGGCTGAGCTCATCGGTGGGAGCTTGCAGATCCAATCGAGCCCCGGCAAGGGGTCCGCCGTTACACTGCAACTTCCGATCGAGGGCTCCGCAAGCGCGACGCATGGTGAAAGAGGAAGGTCCCTTGGCCGACAAGATTGACCGCACGAAGGACGCGGATCGCAACATCCGCGTCGTTCTCGCAGACTCCAGCCGACTCACGACCATGGGCATCAGCCAGGTGCTCCAGAAGGAAGCCGACCTCGAGCTCGTAGGAACCGCCGCCGATGGCGAGGAGGCGATCGCGAAGACGCTCGAGCTCGAGCCCGACGTGCTCGTCATCGAGGCCGATCTGCCGCGCACCTCAGGCATCAAGGTCACCCAGCGCGTGCGTCGCGAGCTGCCGCATGTCGGCGTCGTCGTCCTCACCGCGAAGGACGAGGAGCAGACACTCTTCGAGGCGATCCGCGCGGGTGCCGCGGCATACCTGAACAAGGACTGCGACCCGGTGGAGCTCGTCGATGCGATCCGGAAGGCCCGCGCAGGCCAGTTCATCATCAACGAGAAGGTCTTCAACCGCCCCGCGGTCGCGTCAAAAGTGCTCGCCGAGTTCCGCGAGCTGTCGGTATACGGTCCGGGCTCGTCGCATGTCTTCGCGCCGCTGTCTCCGCGAGAGGTCCAGATCCTCGACAACATTGCCCAGGGGATGACGAACAAAGAGGTCGCGTACGCTCTGGCCATCTCGGAGCAGACAGTGAAGAATCACATGTCGAGCATCCTGCGCAAGCTGTCGGTGAACGACCGCACGCAGGCCGTCGTGTATGCGATCCGGCAAGGGTGGATCAAAGGACCGGAGATGGGTAGTTGAGCGCGGTGGCCCCCGACCTCGCGAGCGAGCTCGTCACCGAACAGAAGAAGATCACCGCGGAGGTCCGCGAGCTGGATCTCCTCGTCGAGTCGACGCTGACCGAAGTGAGCCGGCTCAAAGCGCGCGAGGATCAGACCCGCGCACGCGTCGAGGAAGTGCGCGCCAATCCGGGCAACTTCCAGCGTGAGGAGATCTTCACGGCCACCGACGATCACAACGCCGCGCTTTCGCGGCGGATGACGATGGAGGCCCAGCTCGCCGGGCTGCAGGCGAAAAAGAAGCTTCTCGATCGCGCGCGCGCGCTCGTCACCGCCGCGCAGAACCACGTGCACACGAACTCGCAGGCGCCGCTCCCCGCCGACACCGCGCCCGTCATCGACGAGAGCCGCCTCCTTCAGGCCGTCGTGGACACGCAGGAGGAGGAGCGCAAGCGCATCGCGCGCCAGGTGCACGACGGACCGGCCCAGGCCATGGCGAACGTGGTGCTCCAATCGGAGATCAGCGAGCGTCTCTTCGAAGTCGACCCGCAGCGCTCGCGTACCGAGCTTGCCGCGCTCCGGCAGATGGTGAACAAGACGCTCCAGGAGCTGCGCGGCTTCATCTTCGAGCTGCGCCCGATGATCCTCGACGACCTCGGCCTCGTGCCGACCATGCGCCGGTACGTCCAGACGCTCATCGACGAGCATGGCATCCGCATCGACTTCTCCAGCACCGGCCGGGATCGGCGGCTGCCATCCGATGACGAGGTCGCGATCTTCCGGCTCATCCAGGATTCGCTGGTGGAGCGCATCGAGAAGGCGACGGCCAAGGACCTCGTCCTCGGCATGACCTGGAAGGACGACAAGCTCGAGATCCTGCTGCAGAGCGACGGCAAGGAGCTGCCGCCCGACGGCGAGCTGCAGTCCGGCCTCCGCCGCAGCGAGCGTCTCGATCTGCTGCACGGCGAGTCGCAGCACGAGACGCGTCCCGACGGCACCGTCGTGCTCAACGTCCACGTCCCGATCCGGAGCGCACCGCAGCTCATCTCATAAAGGAGGCCCGGCCGTGGCCGCACGCTCGCTTCGCTCGCTGACAGGGGCCCCTTCCCCTGAGCCAGGGCCCGGCCGAACGAATGCTCTGAGTCCTAATCAGATCGCCGCCTTGCTCGAGTCCACGTGCGCGCTCATCGAAGGCGAGATCAACGCGCTCGGCGACGAAGGCGCGCAGTGGCATCCCGCCCCGAACGAGTGGTGCGTGAACGAGTGCGTGGGGCATCTCATCGAGGCCGAGCGTCGGGGCTTCGCCGGCCGGATCCGCGACATGATCGCGGGCAAATCGCTCGTCGCGTGGGATCAGGAGGCCGTCGCGCGCGAGCGCAAGGACTGCGCGCGCATGAGCCTGAGCCTATGGATGGAGTTCATGGGGCTCAGGCACGACAGCATCGCGCTCGTGCGGTCGCTCACCGCAGCGGACCTGGAGCGGAGCGGCGAGCATCCGGAGGTCGGCACGCTGCGCGTGAAAGATCTGCTGCAGGAGTGGGTGCATCACGACCGCAATCACACCAAGCAGATCCTCGCCGTGGTGCAGGCACGCGTGTACCCGGACATGGGGAACGCGCAGAAGTTCGTCGGTGAATAGAAGCTAGCGCGACGCTGGCGTGACCCCCGAGCGTCGCTCGTAGATGGGCCAACGCAAGGGCCCGACCTCGGCCACACGGACGTAGTGCTCCTCGACCCAGCGGAAGATCAGGTCCATCTCCGGCAGCACGCTGTATTTCGGCTCCTCGAGCGTCCACACCGCTCGTTCGCCACGGTCCAGCGGCGGAACGTCGATGGTCGCGGGCGAGGCGTCGACGATCAGGGTGGGCGGCTCGCGCTCGAGCGCCAGCAGCAGCTCGCCGATCCGGTCCGCGTTCTGATAGCCGCGCATGTACAGCGCGTACTGATAGGCGTAGCGAGTGGGCGAGCGCCGCGACGTCGTGTAATTCAACCCGCCCTCGCCACCCCAGAACAGGACGCGGTCGGCGCCGGCGGTGTGAAGCACGACGTACGCGGTCGCCTCCGGGCGCGTCAGCTCCTGATCGTTCGGCCCGGCCTGGTGGCGATACGCCGCCACGGCGGGGATCGCGCTGGCGAAGAGAACCACGCAGGCGCCGAGAACGCCGAAGCTGACGACGCGAGACGACACCGCCAGGCGCGCGGCGACGCGGTCGAGCGTCCGTCGCGCCGAGCTCGCAGCGACCGCGGCGAGGATCCCCTGTGCGGCGAGGCAGCCGAGGAAGTACTCGCGGTAGGGCCGACCGGTGGCGCTCGCGAGCGCGAAGTCGAGCGGGAGCGCCAGCACAGCGACGACCAGCAGCGGCCGCGCGTCCACCGCGGCGGTCCGTCGCGAGAGCTGGACGACTGCCGTCACCCATCCGACGAACGCGACGGGGAAGAGTCCCGAGAAGAGCGTGAGCTGTACCCCCGCGGCAAGGGCCCCGATGCGATCGGCGAGTGACGATCGCGAGTACTCGATGTTGAAGCGGATCACCTGATCCACGAAGTCGTTCCCTGCGCCGCTCGCGACGAGATACGAGCCGACGGGGACGATCACGAAGAGGACACCGAGCGCGCCGAGCAGCACCGGCCGTGCGAGCGCGCCGAGCGATCGGAGCTGCCAGGCTCGCGCCGCCTCAGCGAGGTAGATCGCGGCCCACACGCCCAGCACGGTGGGCTTCAGCAACACCGCGAGGGCCGCGGCGATTCCGATGAGCGTCCAGCGCCAGCGCGATGGGCCCGCACGACGTTCGCCAAGGAACAGCGCGATCGCCCCGAACTGGAACGGCAGCGCGAACTCCTCGGGTCGGTTGCCTCCATCGAGCATGACCGCGATCGCGGTCGTCCACCCCAGCACGCCGAAGAGCGCGGGTACGAGGCCGAGCGTGCGGTGCAGCGCCCAAAAGCCGACGATCGCGGCGGCGAACAGGGCCGCGAACTCGACCACCGCGACACCGGGGATGCCGCGGTCGGCAAGGGCGAGGCCGACCACGTCGAGGTAGTAGATGAGCGGCGGCTTGTGATCCCACACGTCGCGATACGGGACGCCGCCCTCCTGCACCCGCCGTGCGACGTAGAGGAACAGGCTCGAGTCACGCCCGATGAAGAACTGCAGGCTCCGATCGACGAGCAGCGCGCCCGCGCAGAGGCCGGCGAGCGCGATCACGACCACGGTCCGCGCGCGCGTGCTCAACGTCGCATCAACCCGCCGCGCATGTGGAGGACCGCCGGCGCGCGTCGGAGCACGCGCGCATGCTAGGTGAGGCTCAGGCGCCGCCGATGTTCGTGAGGGCGGTGCCCTGGTAGTAATGCTTGAGGATCTGCTCGTAGTTCGCGCCGCCGAGGGCCATGCCCTGCGCGCCCCACTGCGACATGCCGACGCCGTGGCCGAACCCGCGTCCGTAGAAGATCACGCGCGGCGGCAACTTGTAGACGGCACCGGTGATCCGGATCGATGTGAGCTCGCGATCCTCATTGAGGAGCCGCTCGTAGGTCGTGCCGATGAGCTCGGCGCCGAGGATGCCCATGTCCACCAAACGCGCGGTGTCGCGCCACGAGACCCATTCCGCCTCGCCGCCCCCCGTGAACTGGACGGTGAACAGGCTGCTCTTGAGCCCGAAGTAGTAGCGGGTCAGGTCCTTTCCGATGTCGCGCGATCCCGCGGTGCCGACGACGTGCGCCAGCGTCACGCGGCCCGCGCCAGTGACGCCGACCAGATCGATGCGCTGCGGCACGCCGACATTGATGCCCCGCGAACGTAGGTAGTCGCCGAGCTGCGGCGCGGTGAACTCGCGATTCCACTCCCAGCTGGTCTTGCCCCACCCGCTGTCCTTCGCGAGCTCGTCCCCCGGTGACGGCACGCTGCGCAGGTAGGGAAGCGCGTTCGCATAGACGTTCTCCGAGTCCTCGGTGACGCCGCCGGCGTTCGCGGAATAGAGCGCCTCGATCGGCGAGCCGCGGTACGTCGCGACGATGCCCGCTGTGCGTTGGACGGCGCGGATCGTGGAGTCCGCCTCGGTCCCCAGGCCGCCGTACTCCTGATCGCGCGTGTCGCCCTCGAGGTCGTAGGTGCCGTGCTTGTGCAGGTGCGTCACGAGATAGGTGCGCGCCGCGATCGCCTGCGACGCGAGCGCTTCAGCGTTCCAGCTCGACGGGGACTCCGCGCCGGTGACCGAGGCCAGGTAGCGGGAGGTCTCGACCTGATTGACGACGATCATGTCGCCCGAGTCGTCGGTCGTGACTTCGAGGACGCCGCGGAACAGCCGGCCCGCGAAATTGAGATACCCGAAGTCGGCGACGAAGCGGATCACGTCGACGCGCGACCCGGACAGCACCGGCGTTCCCAGCGCGTCATCCGAGCCTGCGAGCAGTGAGACCTCGAACGGGATCGTGACGAGCTTCCCACTCACCTGCGCCTCGCGCGCGGCGCGCCGCGCCTCGCGCAGGAGCTCGAGGCGGCTGGCTCGCTCTTCGCTCGTCATTCCCTCGTGCGGCGGCGGCAACGTGATCGGCTCACCCTCGACGCGCTGCACGTTGGTGCGGGCGACCATGCGCTGCCCGCCCTTGTAGAGGACCTTGCCGTCTTCGCTGGTCGCGATCATCGCGCCGGTGGAGCCGATGAGGGCGTACGAGGTGCCGTAGAGCGAGACGTTCACGCGCACCGTCTCCGGCACCGCCGCGAGCGTGACGGCACGTGCCGGCTCGGACAGCGACAGCGTGGATGCGGCGATGACGACGCACGTTGCGAGGTGGCCGAGGAGC
>VBEZ01000228.1 GCA_005882255.1 Chloroflexota bacterium
CGCTCCGCCTTCGAGGTGCGGATAGCGTCCCTTGAGTCGGCCTCCGCGCATGAGCATGAGATTCACGCCGGCGCGTTTCACCTGAACAAAATTCGCGAAGTCGCCCGCGTCCGACTTGAACTGTATCGTGCCGTACTTCACGTATTCGCTGATGCGGCGGTCGGCAGCCACGATGATGTCGCGCACGCGGCGCATCGCCTTCTCGGAAGGCGGTCTGGTCTCTACGAACCAGCGCTCGACCTCGTCGCTCTTCGCCACCGGGCGAACGTAGCGAGGCCCGTACCTCGCCGTCCAGCGGCGTGTGCATGGGCGACACAACGCGTCTCTTGGCAGTTCCGGGCCGTCGCGTTGCGTGAGCCCTGCGAGGATCTGTCCGATTCGAAGTGCATATATCCGACGGACGTGTGTAGCGCGCGATACGGAGCGCGGTGGCCCACGCCCCTAGGCTCCGTTGCGACATCGAAAAGGGCATGAGGTCTGCGTCCCGATTGACCCTCGGAATTACTCGAGACTTCGATCGCCTTTGGCTCGGCGAGACAGTGAGCGCAGTCGGAACACAGCTCACTGCGCTCGCGCTTCCGACTCTCGCTATCTTCCAGCTCCACGCGACGCCGCTCGAGGTCGGGTGGCTCACTGCGTGCTCGTTCGCCGGCTATCCCGTGGTCGGCGTCCTGGGCGCCCCGCTCATCGACCGCTTCGCGCATCGTTCGATGCTGCTCGCGATGAATGGCCTACGCGCCACGGCGCTCGCGACGGTCGCGCTGGCGGGAGCCCTAGGCCTCGTCTCGCTCGGACAGCTCGCGGTCGTGGCCCTTGTCGTAAGCGGCGGCACCGCCCTATTCGACGCCGCGTATCAGGCGACCGTTCCGCGACTCGTGCAAGCAGACCGCTTACTTGGCGCGAACGCGCGACTAGAAACGAGCCAGGCGACAGCGAACTTCGCTGGGCCCGCGCTCGCCGGCTGGCTCATCGGTCTCATCGGCGCGGTCGCGACGATCATCGGCGATGCATTCTCGTATCTCTGGTCTGCATTGATGGTGTCCTTGATCACCGTTGCTGACGAGCCGGCTCGCACGCCGCGGCCGAACCCGGTGCGCGACATCTTGGTCAGCTTCGTGATATGGCGGCGTTACCCCGCGCTCATCGCGATCGCCGCCTGCGTCGTGATCTCGAACGTGGGGAACATGGCAGTGCGCACGGCCCTTCTGCTCGTGACCTACCGAGCGTTCGGGCTCGGCCCTGTAGCCGCAGGGTGGATCTTGGGGACCGGGGGTCTCGCGAGTGTGCTCGGTGCAACGCTTGCTGGTCGGGCTAGCACGAAGCTTGGCATCGGGCCGTCGCTCGTCATCGCGACCACGATCGAAGGCCTGGCATGGGCAATCGCGCCGCTTGGCCTCGCAGGCGCGCCGTTCGTCGTGCTCGGCGTCGCGTCGGCTCTCTCCGGCGTGATGACACCGATATGGAACGTGAATGTTGTCACGCTACGGCAGCGGATCGTCGCGGGGAGCGAGCAGGGCCGCGTCGTAGCCGTCTCGCGCGCGTTCGCGACCGCCGGCGTCGCCATCGGAGCAGTCATGGGCGGCGCGTTGGCGACGATCCTCGAGGCGGCGCTCGGAGAACAGATGGGATTAGTTGCTGCGATGACTGCGGGCGCGCTCGTCGCAAGCTTGTCGGCGATCCCCCTCATCGCGGGCGGCGTCGCGCGCATGCGTACGTTGCAAGTTGTGGCTGAAACTCCGTGAGCCCCTAGGTGATGTTCCGACGCGCGCTCTCTACCACCGTCTTTTGCCTGTTCGTGTTCGGTGCGACCCTCGCAGTTCAGGGGATCTGGTCGGCGCTGCTCGTCGCGAATCTGCAGACGACGCCGGCGCTGCCCTGGTCGGTCCCGGTCATGGCCGCGTTGCTCTGGGCGCTGTGGAGCTATGCGGGCGGGCGATGGGGTCCGGCGCGCACGCAGGCGTTCCGCGCGCGGTCCCTGCGCGCCGCACGGCCGCCGCGCGCGATCTTCACGAAAGCGCTCGCGGCTGGGATGCTTGGTCTCGGCGCGCTCGTGCTGCTCTGGACGATCATCTTCGAGCTCATCTCTGTGCCGGTCGCCGCGCGCGCGGACCTCGGGGCATATCCGCTCCTCACCGTGATCGCCGTGGTGACGATGGCGAGTCTGGTCGGCGC
>VBEZ01000099.1 GCA_005882255.1 Chloroflexota bacterium
GTCACGTGCGCACGCTTCCCGGGCGCGAGCTTGGCAGCGTCGCGGATCTCCTTGCGCGCCGGCAAGTAGAACTTCCCGCCGTACACCGCGATGGTCGACCGGTAGCTCACGCCGTTGAGCGTCACCGAGACCGGGACGCGCTTCTTGTCACCGAGCGCGGACACCACGCGCGCCGGCACCTCGATGAGAAGCACGCCGTCGGGATCCGGCCGCGCGAGGGTGGTGAACGAGACGGCCGTCACGCCGCGAGACTAAGCCGGGATCAGCGGACCGTGATCGTCCAGTAGATGCCGGGATCCTCGAGCCAGGTGGTCCCGTCGATCACGCCGCGTGCGCGCAGCACGTACGAGCCGGGGCTCGAGGGAGCGCGGACCTGGAACTCGAACCAGCCGACCTGACCGGGGCCAACGTAGGCGGTCGTGGTCGTCGCGATCCGCGAGGCCGACGGCCATCCGCTGTCGAGATCCCAGCGCTGTGTGTCAAGTGGCTCGGCCGTGCCGAGGTTCGCCTGCTGTCCGGGGTTGCCCCGGTACCAGCCGCGGTATCCGGTGTTCCGCAGCGCGACGACGAGCGTGGCGGTTTGACCCGGCGAAAGCATCACGTCCGGACTCTGCGCGGACCAAGCGCCGTGGTAGCCGAGGTCGAACGAGGGAACCGCCGTCGCGGCGTCGACGATGCCGCCGACGTCCATGACCCAGTACGAGTGGTACGTCGAAGCGTCGGTGTAAGCGCGCCCGACACCGATCGCGCGGTAGTTGGGATTCGTGAGGACCGCGTAGTGCGCCGGGCTGTTGATCCAACCGTTCAGCACCTCGGCCGCGCTCGCGTAGCCGGCCGCCATGTTCTCGCCGGTGTAGGTCTGTGGACCCGGGTAGCCGGCGTCGGTCATGCGCTGCACCGGTGCACGCCCGTCACGCGAGGTGTGTGAAAAGTAGTCGTAGACCGCCATGTCCGTGGCCATCCACTTCGAGGCGAAGGTCAGGGTGTCTGAGATGGCCAGACGAGCGAGCCCTCGTGCGGCGCGAAACGAGTTCACGGCCGTTACAAGATCAGACTCGTTCCCATCCAACGTCGCTGCCGCCGCGGGGACGGAAGCTGGCCAAGCGACGAGCAAGCAGGCCACGAGCGCAGCGGACACGATGACGCGCGGGGTGACGAGCGCGGGCAACCCTTCCCCTCCTCGTCCGGCCTCATTCCGGACGCGGGATTAACTGGCGCCGTGCTGATATGACACGGTCCTGCCCCGACTTCGGACCATCGGCGTACGACCGGCATGACCGGCGCCAGCTCGTTCGCTAGCGGCTCCGCTGCGCCGTCGCGATCCACTCGCGAGCCGTGCCGTGAAGCGCGCCATAGGCGTCCCAGGTCGTGCGCGCCCAGCGGCGCAGGACCTCGCCGTAGCGAACTGGATCCTCGGCTCCGACGAGCTCGCCGATCGTGACCGCCCCGTAGCGCGCCGGCAGCTGTGGCTTCTCGATGGGCGACGGTCCACTGAGCCAGCGCTGCACCGCCGCGTTGACGGACGGCGCGCTCGTCTCGTCCTCCAGCCATGCGCTTAGCCCGGTGAGATGAGCGGCGAACGACTTCGCGGAGCGTCCGTAGCGATCGGGGTGCTGCAGCGCATACACGTCGACCACGATCCGGTGATAACGCGCGAAGCGCATGTTTTCGTACTCGCGGAGGCCGATCGCTTCGAAGAGGCGCTGGCAGCCCTCCGATCCACCGGCGACGACGACGCCGCAGCTCGCGCAGGCTTCGCTCTCCGCGCCGGTCATCAGCGCGAAGCGCTGGCGGCTTTCTCCTTCTCGGCCAGCTCGCGTCGCAGGATCTTGCCCGACGCGGTGCGCGGCACCTTGTCGATGAACTCGACCTCTCGCACCCGCTTGTAGTCGGCGATGCGCTCTTTCACGAAGTCCATCAGCTCTTCCGCGGTGACCGTCGCGCCGGCGCGGAGCTGCACGAACGCTTTCGGGATCTCGCCTGCGGCTTCATCCGGCTTGCCGATGACGCCGGCGTCGGCGACGGACGGATGCTCGCAGAGCACTGCTTCGACCTCGGCCGGCCCGACGCCGAACCCCTTGTATTTGATGAACTCTTTCTTGCGGTCGACGATGAAGACGTAGCCGTTCTCGTCCACCTTGCCGACGTCACCGGTGAAGAACCATCCGTCGCGGAGGACCGCGGCCGTGTCATCCGGCTTTCGCCAGTAGCCCTTCATGACCTGTGGTCCGCGGACCGCGATCTCACCGACCTCACCTGGCGCGAGATCGCGTGTTCCGGTCTCGAGGTCGACGATCCGGTGCTCGGTGCCGGGTACCGTCCGGCCGATCGAGTCGATGATCGCCGCATCGATCGGGTTCGCGTGCGTCACGGGCGATGTTTCGGTAAGTCCGTAGCCCTGGATGATCGGGATGTGCGTCCGCTTGGCGAGCCGGCGCGCCGGCTCGGGCGCGAGCGGCGCGGCGCCGCTGAAGAAGAAGCGCACCGACGAAAGGTCGTGGCGGTCCACCTCGGGATGGGCGGCCAGCCCCAGAACGATCGGCGGCACGATGAAGCAGACCGTCGCTTTGTGCCGCTCGACGAGCGTGAGGTACTCGACCATGTCGAAGCGGGACATGGCGACCTGCGTCGCGCCGAGGCTGACCGCGCCGGCCATGAGCAGGTTGAGCGCATAGATGTGGAAGTACGGCAACACGTTGAGAAAGACGTCCTCGCGGCGCACCGGCGCCGCCGCGAAGAACTGCTGCTGGTTCGCGGTGAGGTTGCGGTGCGTCAGCATCACTCCCTTGGGGAAGCCAGTTGTCCCGCTGGTGTACGGAAGCGCGGCGAGATCGTCGAGATCCGCGCGCAGCGCGGGCGCCGGGCCCGTCTCCGCCACGAGGTCGTCGAAGCGCGTGACGCCGACGCCCGGCGCATTGCCGGTCCGCGACAGCACCCGCTGCTCGCCGAGCTCCACGCGGATCGGCTCGATGACCGGCCAAAGCGCCTCGTGGACGAAGACCGCCTTCGCACCGGAATCCTCCACCTGGAAGCGCACCTCGCGCTCCTTGGACTGCGCGTTGATCGGATTCACGACGGCGCCGGCCTTCAGCGTCCCGTAGAACGCGATGACGAACTCGACCGAATTCGGCATGAAGATCGTGACGCGGTCACCACGCGCGACGCCGCGTCGTGCGAGCGCGCCCGCGAGGCGATCGCTCGCCGCATCGAGCTCCGCGTATGTCACGACGCGATCGCCGTGGATCAGCGCGGGCTTCATCGCCACCTCGCGCGTGACCTCGCGCAGACGATCGTGCAGCGCGACCTCGCGGTAGGTGAAGGCTTTCGCTTTCGGTGTCGTGAGCGTCACGTCGTTCCTCCCCAGGGCGCTCGCGTGGGCGCCGGCGTGATTGTGACCAAAACCCCGCGCGACCGAGGAGGCGAGTTCATCGGCCCAGTCAGCGTCTGTGGAAGCGACGTAATCACGCGTCCTGCTATGAGGCACGGACCCGGGAGCCAAGACATCGCGGCTCAGGTCAACCGATGTGCAGATCCTCGCCGTAGCAGATGAGAGCAAGGCGCCGCACGAGCGCCTGAGAAGCGAGGTTGTCCCAGCTGGTGCTGTAGAGCGGAACACGCCCGCCCCGTGCGACTGCCCCCGCCCAAGCCACAACGGCCCGCGAGGCGTAACCGCGACGACGATGCTTCTTGACTGTTTCGACGCCTGCCTCGGCGGCAGCGTACGTAGCCCGCGCGGAGTAGCAAACGGCCGCGATTTCCCCGGTTTCAGCGCGCACGACAGCGATCGGGTGCGTTGCATCGTCTGCGCTCCGGAGCCAGGCGAAGGGCCCCTCCTCCGCGACGGCGAGCGCGCCGGTCAGCAGCTCAGCGGCGTCAGCGCTGGCAACCGACTGCGGAAAGAAGAAAGCTGGCCCACGGTACTCGCGCTGGAAAGCGGAACGCCGGGGCAATGCAGCGCGGATGGCATCGACGTCTGGCGGATGTGAACGAGCGCCCGCGCAGTCGGAAATCGGCGGAAGCGCGGATAGGACCGACGCGAGGCGCTCGCGTTGTAGCCCATCGAGATGTGCTGCGACCAGCCAGCGGTTGCCGTCGGACATGCGCACGAGATGGAACGGAGGGGGTTCCACCGCCGGGTCACGCGAGGCGACGATGAGCCCCATTGGGTCGCGCCGGTAGAGCGCATCAAGATGCAGCTCCGCGAGCTCAAAGGCGTTCAGCCCCGCCACTTCGGACAACCTGGCATCCATAGTGGGATAGTCGGGATCCATCTACGACAGTTGACCGGAACAAGGGACGCACGAATCGCGAAATCACGCTTGCGCTTGTAGCCCGTACCGGATTCGAACCGGTGATCTCAGCCTTGAGAGGGCTGCATCCTAGGCCGCTAGACGAACGGGCCGTGGGCTTCCATTGTACCGAGCGTGACCTCCTCGCGGTCCCAACGCGCAGTGAGCGATATCGTCGCGCCGGGCATCCGGCGCATCGCCATTCCGCTGCCCATTCGCGGACTCTCGATCGTGAACGCGTATCTCGTCGAAGGTGCTCACGGCTGGAGCCTCGTCGACGCCGGCATGCACACGGCGGAGGCCGAACAAGCGCTCCGCGCAGGACTGGCCGAGGCCGGGATCGGCCTCGAGGACGTGCGGCGCGTCTTCGTCACGCACCTGCATCCCGATCACATGGGGATGGCGGGGACCCTCGAGCGCGCGGGCGCCGAGGTTCTCATGCACACGCCCGAGATCGCCGCCGCGAGACGCGTCTGGTCGAAAGGTCATGATGTGATCGACGCCAGTTATGAGTGGTTCGTGCGGCACGGCATGCCGCGTGACATCGACGAGGGCATGAGGCAGGCCTGGATCGCGATGGGCGAACGGGTCGACGACCTCGACCACGTGAGCGGTGTGAACGACGGCGAGATTGTCGATCTCGGCGGTCGCGCAACGCGCCTTCGCTGGACGCCGGGGCACACGGACTACCACGCGGTCCTCATCGACGAGCGCGACGGCGTGCTGTTCTCGGGCGACCACGTCCTGCCGCGCATCACCTCGAACATCGGGCTCTATCCAGCCTCGCGCGACGATCCGCTCGGCGACTTCCTCGGCGCTCTTTCTCGACTGCGCGATCTGCCGGTGAAACGCGTACTCCCCGCCCACGGCGACCCCTTCGACGACCTCGCCGGGCGCGTCGACGAGCTCCTCGCACACCACGCGGCACGGCTCGATGCGACGCTGGTCGCCGCCGGCACATCCGAGCGCGACGCCTACGCGATCGCCAGAGTCCTCTTTCCCGTCCTGCGCTCGCCGCATGAGGAACGCTTCGCGCTCGCCGAGACGCTCGCACATCTCCGACATCTCGAGCGAAAGGGCCGCGTGCGCGAGATCGACGGATCGCCTGCGCGGTGGAGCGTCACGCGCGCGTATCAGGGCAGCGTCATCGCTCCGGTCGCGTAATACGCGGACGCGCGCTCGCGGAAGTAGCCACCATCGTCATCCGCATTGAGCGACTGGCGCGTATTCGCTCCGATCGGCGCCGGATTCGTCACGCCGTCGCCGGCCGCGTCACAGGCGCAGGTCGTACCGTCGCCGCCGCGCCCGAACAGGAAGGCGATGACGCCGGCGCGCGCATATGCGCTCAGGTTGGCGCGACCCGGGTCGTCGAACAACCACTCGACCTTGTTGTCCTGGAAGTGGTCCCAGGTGTCGTTCATCGCGCGCATCTTCGTGTTGCCGAGTGGGATCTGCCACATGACGATCCGCTTCTGCGATAGCGCCGAGAACCTTCCGATGAATCGCACGTTCCGCACGAAGTCCTCGGGATACCACCAGGAGGCGCCGCCGTCGCCGAGCTGGACGCGTTTGTACGCGGCGTCGGCATCGCTGAACTCGGCAAACACGAGATCGAAGCCGGTTCCAAGCGCATTGAAGAAGGTCGCAGCGCGCGTCGCCCAGGTGTCGAGGGTCGCGTCGGCGGGCTTCTCGTAAAGGGGGTCGTGATTCGTCCCGAAGACCGAGAGGTGGTACGCGAGCAACACGTTCGGCGCGTATGTATCGCGCAGCTTCACGACGGCACGCGCGAGTCCGACCGCATCATCCGGTAGACCGGCGAGATCGGGTGCACCGCTCGCGCCGACCAGGACCGGAGCGCGCGTCGGATCGTCGCCGTACCGCTGCTGGATGTAGCCCCAGAGATCCGGCTCAACGTGCAGCAAGACCGTCGTCGCGCTCTGCGCGCCGGCCTTCTGGAAGAAGAGCTTGAGGTCCGCGTAGAACGCGGCCATGGTCGAGGCGTTCGCGAGATTGGCGAAGTCGCTTGCAGGCTCACCCATGGCGTTGCCCGGCGCGGATTGCCTGAGCTGGTAGTAGCTGAAGACCGGCATCATGCCGTACCGCGCGGAGTCCTGGATGTAAGTCGTCGGGAACTGCGCGTTGCTGTCCCAGGTCGTCCAGCCCCTTCCGGTGTTCACGCCGCCCGAGAGATATTGGTAACGGAAGGCGAATGGCGCGCTCGCGCGCATCGCGGCCGCGCCGTTCGGCTCATCGGTCATGCCGATCTCGAGTGAACGGCTGGGCCATCTCGACGGAAGCGCCGGCTGCGAACCTACCGGCGCGGTGCCGGCGACCGTCACGTACCAGAAGACGCCGTAGTCCTCCATCCACTGCGCGCCTTCGATGAGCGGACGGATCGAAAGGCGATAGGTGCCGGGGATCGACGGCGCGATCACGGTGAACTGGAACCACGCGACCTGACCTGGGCCGACGTAGGAGGCCGGCTGTACCGCGACCCGGTTGTACCGCGGCCAACCCGTCGCCGGTGAGCCCGCGGCACCGTCGCCACCGAGCGGGCTCGCGCGATCCTGTCCGGGCTCGGGACCCCACGTCCCGAGATACGCGACCTCACCCAGTCGGCCGTTCACCCAGCCACGCGAGCCGGTGTTGTAGAACGCGACGACCGCGGTCGATCGATCTCCGGGACAAAGCGTGGGGTAACCACTCTGTCCGTACCACGCGGCGTGGAACCCCGGGATCCCGATCGGGATGCTGGCGGGCGGCGGGATCCCCGGGCCGGTGCTCGACACGCAGTCGGCCGCGACCGCGGCCCTCGCGGCGATACCGACGGGGAACTGGACGATGGTCGAGGCGACGAGGACGGCCGCGATCGCGAAGCGTCTCACCTCCCCTCGAACGGACGCGCTCCCGGCGGGTTACGCACCCGGGCTGCGGTAGCGCTCGAGCGTCTTCGGATCGTCCCAGCCATTGGCTTTGAGGTGTCGCTCCACGACACCCGGCCCCTGCTCCGGAAAAACGTTGAGGCACATCGGGTCGAGCATGAGGAACAGCTGCGCATCTCGAGTGCGCGGGACCACGAGCGCTCCCGCGAACGAATGCGCTTCGATCATGTGCGCGAGCGGTTCGGGTCCGCCAAGCTCGCGCACGATGCGACCAGCCTCGATCGCGTGGTTGTATCCCGGGATCGCGGTGAGCGCGCCCTCCTTCTCGACGAACTCGATGACCTTCGCGGCGTCATGCACGTAGGACGCCGCGCGAAACGTGTCGAGGTCGAGATCCTGTTTCCACAGCTCGCGGTAGATCGGAACGAGCGCTTCGCTGATCCGCACCATCGCGACGACGTGCTTCACGAGGTTGCCGTGCGTCGCGATCGGCATGGTGGGATGGGGCGGGATCTTTGCGATGTCGGTCCACGCGGGATTGCGCTCGGAGACGTAGCGCCAGACATCGATGGAGAGCTTGCGGAGTCGCGCGTCATGGATGTCGTCGATCCCGGGAAACGCGCGGAGGACGTCGCTATCGGTCAGCACCAAGCGCAGAATAGAATCTCATCGCGCTGGCTGTTTGTCGCTCGATCTCAAGCATGCGGGTGTGGCGTAGTGGAAGCGTGCGACCCCTCCAAGGTTGAGGTGCGGGTTCGATTCCCGCCACCCGCTCTGACTTGTTTGATGGGAGTACAGCCAAAGATCTCGCTCTGCCCCAGGCCGAGGGTCAGTTCGTCAGCCACTCGCGTCGGATCCTCGTGGAAGCGCAGAGCAAGGAAAGAACGCCGCACGGCTAAGCGAGCGCTCGCGAAATTGCGTCCTCGAACGCGCACCTCCACCATCCGCGCACTGCTACCGGAGGTACGTGATGCGTCGTGCTTTCGCATTCCTGCTCATCCTCGCCGTCCTCCTTCAACCCGGCGCGCCGCAGGCGCGCGCGGCGCAGAGCGAGTTCCGCGCGTTCTGGGTGGACGCATTCGGCGAAGGCATCTTCAACGAGGTGGAGATTACGAAGCTCGTCGCGGCCACGAAGGCCGCGAACCTCAACGCACTCGTCGTGCAGGTCGGACGCCGCGGCGACTGCTTCTGCAACCGCGCAATGATGCCGCGCACGCAGGCCGGCATCGCACCACTCCCATACGACCCGCTCGACTCGCTCATCGCCAAGGCGCACGCCGAGGGCATCAAGGTGCACGCCTGGATCATCACCACCGCCATCTGGAACAGCGTCACGCCGCCGCTCAACGCGAACCACGTCTTCAACATGCACGGGCCGTCGAAGACGGGCGCGGACAACTGGATCTCGCGCCGTTACGACGGGGCCAATCGCGCCGGAGCCGACTACCTTCTCGATCCCGGCCATCCCGATGCCGCGGACTACATGGTGCGCATGTACACGAGCGTCGCAGCCAATTACGACATCGACGGATTGAACTTCGACCGCGTGCGCCTGCCCGACCAGAACCTCGCGACATTCCCGGGGGTCTCGGCGTGGGGCTACAACCCTGTCGCCGTCGCGCGCTTCCAGCAGCTCACTGGCCGCGTCGATAACCCGCGCCCAGACGACGCCCAGTGGCTCGCCTGGCGTCGCGATCAGATCACGAACATCGTGCGCAAGGTCTACGTCGAGACCTATGCGATCAAGCCGCAGCTCGCGATCAGCGCTGACACGATCACGTACGGCTACGGTCCGGCGACCCAGGGCGGCTGGGAGATGACGCGCACCTACCGCGAGGTGCTGCAGGACTGGCGTGGGTGGATGCAGGAGGGGATCCTCGATCTCAACATCCCGATGAACTACAAGCGCGAGCACTTCACGACCGAGCCGAACAACCAGCGGCGCATGTACCTCGAGTGGAACGAGTTCGCCCGCGACCATCAGTACGCGCGCCAGGTGGCCATCGGGTCCGCGATCTATCTGAATTTCGTCGCGAACAGCGTGATCCAGGTGCGCAAAGCGCTCACGCCGAACGCGAATGGGAACAGCGCGGTCGGCTGGGTGGGTTACTCGTACCGCACTCCGGACTGCTACACCAACAGCTCGGCCGAATGCCAGCCGCCGCGCTCCGGCGATCTGAGCCGCGCCGAGCTCACGCGGGCGCTGACAGAGCCGTCTGAGTACGACACCGTATTGCCGCCAGTGTTCTCGACGCCGGCGACGGTGCCGACGATGCCATGGAAGACGGCGCCGACGCGCGGCCATCTCGCCGGGACGGCGAAGACGAACACAGGGATCCCGCTCGATCAGATCCTCGTCGAGGTTCGCGATCCCGAGACCGATGCGCTGGTGATGTCACGATCCACCGACGGGCTCGGCTACGCCGCGTTCGTCGATCTTGCGCCTGGCCGCTACAAGGTCTTCATCCCGGATGACGCACGCGTCACCGGCAAGCGGGTCGAGCTTGTGGACGTCTCAGCCGGCGCGGTCGCGCGCTTCGCGATCACGCCGTTCGCCAAGGGCAACGAAGGTCGCAGGCCGCCGAAGGGGACGACGCCAGGGTTCGATCCGATGGAGGAGCAGGACCTATCGAACGGCGAGCGCTGATCAGCTTCGCCCTGGGTCTACGCGGGGACGGGGACCCTCTGCGCCGGGACCGAGGCCCTCGAGCCGACGCCAAGCCGTTCCTGCCGGAACGGCACCCTCGCGCGGCGCCGCAAATCCTCGAACGCGGCGCGCTGCGTCTCGTT
>VBEZ01000247.1 GCA_005882255.1 Chloroflexota bacterium
AACGCCGGTGGCGCGGTCCGCCGCAAAGAAGAGACGCACAAGATGGCCGAGGCCAACAAGGCCTTCAGTCACTACAAGTGGTAGCGGCAGCTGAGATGATCGAGACAAAGACGAGCAAGGCACCGAAGATCGCGCGCGAGTATCCCCTGGAGCGCTACCGCAACATCGGGATCATCGCGCACATCGACGCGGGCAAGACCACCGTGACCGAGCGCGTCCTCTTCTACACGAAGAAGATCTACAAGATCGGCGAGGTCCACGACGGCGCCGCGACGATGGACTGGATGCCCCAGGAGCAGGAGCGCGGGATCACGATCACCGCGGCCGCCACGACATGCTTCTGGAAAGATCACCGCGTCAACATCATTGACACGCCCGGACACGTGGACTTCACGGTCGAGGTGGAGCGCTCGCTGCGCGTGCTCGACGGTGCGGTCGTGGTGTTCGACGGCGTCGCCGGCGTCGAGCCGCAGTCCGAGACCGTCTGGCGCCAGGCCGACAAGTACAAGGTCCCGCGCATCTGCTTCGTGAACAAGCAGGATCGCCTCGGCGCGGACTTCAAGCGCTGCGTCGAGATGATCGTCGACCGCCTCGGCGCGAATCCGGCCGTGATCCAGCTTCCGATCGGGAGCGAGGACAAGTTCCGCGGCGTCATCGACCTCATCGAGATGAGGGCGCTGGTCTGGCCACAGGACACGCCGGCCGACCCGGTCGTCGAGGAGATCCCCGCCGACATGCTCGAGGAGGCCAAGCAGGCGCACGAGCTGATGGTCGAGAAGGTCGTCGAGACCGACGACAAGCTGCTCCACCGTTACCTCGAAGAGCACCGCATCACGCCCGAAGAGCTCCGCACCGCGCTGCGCGCCGCCACGATCGCGAACAAGGTCGTGCCGGTGCTCTGCGGTGCCGCGCTACGCAACAAGGGCGTGCAGCCGATGCTCGACGCGATCGTCGACTACCTGCCGTCGCCGCTGGACGTCCCGCCGGTCGAGGGCGTCGACCCGAAGAGTGGCGAGCCGCTGGTGCGTGAGGCGCGCGACGCGGAGGCCTTCGCGGCGCTCGCCTTCAAGATCATGAGCGACCCGTTCGTGGGCAAGCTCGCGTTCTTCCGGGTCTACTCGGGCTTCCTCAAGGCGGGCGACACCATCTTCAACCCGACGAAGGACCGCCGCGAGCGGATCGGGCGGATCATCCTGATGCACGCCAACGACCGCGAGGACGTGGAGTTCGTCGCGACCGGCGACATCGCCGCCGCCGTCGGGCTGAAGCAGACCTTCACCGGCGACACCCTGTGTGATCCGGACAAGCCGATCGTGCTCGAGACGATCAAGTTCCCGGAGCCGGTCATCCAGATCGCGGTCGAGCCCAAAACGAAGGCCGACGAAGAGAAGATGTCGCTCGCGCTCGCGCGCCTCGCGGAGGAGGATCCGACCTTCCGCGTTCACACCGATCCCGAGTCGGCGCAGACGCTGATCTCGGGCATGGGTGAGCTGCACCTCGAGGTCATCGTCGACCGGATGCGGAGGGAGTTCAAAGTGGCTGCCAACGTCGGGCGTCCACAGGTCGCGTATCGCGAGGCGATCACCAAGGCGGTCAAGGCCGAGGGCCGGTACGTCCGCCAGTCCGGCGGCAAGGGGCAATGGGGTCACGTCATCGCCGATTTCGAGCCGCTGACGCGCGGCGCGGGCTTCGAGTTCGACTGGAAGGTCAAGGGTCAGGGCCTGAGCAAGGAGTGGTCGAAGGCGATCCAGTCCGGCATCAAAGAGGCGATGGAGAACGGCGTCATCGCGGGCTATCCGGTGGTCGACCTCAAGGTGACCGTCGTCGACGGCTCGCAGCACGAGGTCGACTCCAACGAGATGGCGTTCAAGATCGCGGGCTCGATGGCGCTGAAGGAAGCCGTGCAGCGCGGCAGTCCCGTGATCGTCGAGCCGATCATGAAGGTCGAGGTCGTCGTCCCGCAGGAGTACATGGGCGACATCATCGGCGACCTCAACAGCCGCCGCGGGCACGTGGCGGGCATGACCGAGCGCGGCAACGCGAGCGTCATCACCGCGTACGTGCCGCTCGCGACGATGTTCGAGTACACGACGAGCCTCCGTTCCGCGACGCAGGGGCGCGGGACGTCATCGATGGAGTTCGACCACTACGAGGTCCTGCCGCAGAACCTCGCGGACCAGATCACGAAGACGACCAAATGAAACCGAGGGGGTGGAAGGGGGCATAGCCCCCTGCGATATGGCCAAGAAAAAGTTCGAGCGCACCAAGCCGCACGTGAACGTCGGCACCATCGGTCACATCGACCACGGCAAGACCACGCTCACCGCGGCCATCACCAAGACGCTCTCGCTCAAGGGCGAGGCCGAGTTCCGGCCGTTCGACTCGATCGACAACGCCCCCGAGGAGCGCGAGCGCGGCATCACCATCTCCATCGCCCACGTCGAGTACGAGACCGACAAGCGCCACTACGCCCACGTCGACTGCCCGGGCCACGCCGACTACATCAAGAACATGA
>VBEZ01000100.1 GCA_005882255.1 Chloroflexota bacterium
TCGGGCAGGCGCTCGCGGGCCCGCTCGAGCTTCCAGATCATGTCGCCGACGGCGTCGTGCGGCGACATGTCCCCGTAGAGGAAGCCGATGCGGTCCGAGATCTCGCGGTCGCGGAAGATCGCGGTGCCACCACCTGGGATGCGATACGGCCGATAGAGCAGCTGCGGCTCGAGGAGCCCGCCGATCTCGTCGCGCTTGAACTCGACGCCGACCGACCGCGCGAGCACGCCCTCGTCCGACGCGAACCAATCGAGGCCGGCCTTGAAGATCGCGCTCGCGGCCTCGGGCGAGATCGCGCCCTCCGACGGCCACATGCCGCGCGGTTTCTGGCCGAAGGCGCGCTCGTGCGAGGCGATGGCCTCCTCGATCTGGAAGGCCGCGTCGTCGGGATAGGCGAACGGCGGATCGGGAAGGATCGCCTTCGGATCGCCGCGCAGCGCGCTGCGGCTGTCGATGATGAGCGGAAGGATCGGGTGGTAATAGGGCGTGGTCAGGATCTCGACCTGACCGTCGTGCTCGAGCCGGTGATACAGGTGCGGCACGCCGGAGGCCATCATCCGCTGCCGTCCGATCACGTAACGCACGTCCTCGCGCGTGTAGCGCTGACCCTTCTCGCGGAGCTCCTTGAGCCGCCCGTCGCTCTCGATGTCGTCCGGATCGATCCAGGCGAGGTTGAACCAGAGCGCGAGATCAACGAAGTAGTCGTCCGACAGGAGCTCGGGTCGGTCGCGCGTCGCCATGCCGAGCTGGAGCAGCCGGCGGTACTCGTCGTGCCGATGAATGACGTTGCCGTGGTGGATGGAGAAGAAGCGACGGAGCATGTGCTCCTTCTCCTCCGGGGTGAGCAGGCCGTCGACGGTCCGCATCGTGACGCGCGTGTCCTCGTCGTCGGCGCCACGCGCGTAGTCCTCGAGCTGATCGCGCAGGCTCGGCACCATCGTGAAGTGCGCCTTGACGCCGGGGAACTCCTGGAGCAGCCGCGCCATGTGGAGGTAGTCCTTCGAGGCGTGCAGGCGCACCCAGGGCAGCACGAACTCGCTCGTCTGGGGGTGCCGGTAATACGGCTGGTGCATGTGCCAGATGATCGCGACGGGAAGCTTTCCGTTCACCGCGCCTTCACCGCTTCATCGAGACGCCGCCGCACGAGGTCTTCTTTCAACGTCGTCAGCAGCCAACCCGCCTTCGGTCCGCTGGGCTTGCCGAGGAACGCGAGGTAGATCGCGCGGAACGCTTCCTGCGACACCTTGCCGTTCGCGACAAGGCCGACGCGCTTCGCCGCTTCGTAGAGCTCCTGCTGCATCGCCTCGGGGTCGCGGATCGTGCCGACCAGTGCCTTCACCGCGTCGAGGTACCGCCGCTGCGCGTCGGTGAGCGTGATCTCGGGCAGCTCGGGCAGGACGCTGAAGCGCGCGTCGTCCGGCGCCCAGCGCTCGAGCCACACGCGCGCGAGAGCGACGCGCCGATCCAGATCCTCTCGCTCCGACGGGTTGAGCGGCGCGCCCTTGCGCTCGTCGGCCTCGCTGTGTGGGTCGACGCTGGGGATCTGGAGCCAGTCGGCCACGATGCTGAAACGCACGCGAAACCCGGGAGCCGCGGGGTCTTCGGCGACCTGTGAGAGCGCCCAGGTCTTCGCCTTGGCGCTCTCCGGCTCCGTCAGGAACGCGTCCCCGCCCTGGTCGTACTCATCCATGAGCTTGGGCAGCGTGAGGCCGGCCGGATCGAACTCGACATGCCGCTTCGGATGCGTGCGGAGCATCAGGAAGCGAATGAGCTCGGGCGGGTACACCGCGACGAGCTCGCTCGCCGCGGCCCCAAGGCCCTTCGAGGTCGACATCTTCTTGCCGCCGCTCGTCGTGAAGAACTCATGCACGAGTCCGACCGGCGGATCCTTCTTCCAGACCTCGCGGTAGATCTCATTCGCGCGGTCGCGCGACCCGCCCGCGGTGAGGAGGTCCTTGCCACCCTCCTCGTAGGTGACGCCGAAGTGGTCCCACATCGCGCACCACTGGAGGTTCCAGTACAGCTTCGCGTTGCCCTTGAAAGGCGAGATGCGACCGGAGTGCCCGCAGCCCGTGGCCCATTCGACGTAGTCGGGCAGGCAGTCGTAGGCAACCGTCTTCCCGTCGTAGTCGTACGAGTACGTCGTCCCGAGGCGGCGGCAGTTCTCACAGATCACGCCGATCGGGAGCCAGCGCTCGTCCTTCTTGACGTTCGCGACACGGGCGTAGATCTCGCGGATGGTCGCGGCGTTCCGCAGCACGAGGTCGATCTGCTTGTCCAGCTCTCCCGAGCGGTAGAGGTCGCGCATCCAGTGGATCTCCTCGGGGCGTATGCCAAGGCCCTCGAACGTGGCGAGGAACCGCGACGCGTAGTAGCGCGCGAAATCGGACGCCGCCGAAGGCTCGGGCGATGGGATGTTCGCGAACGGCTTGCCCATGTGCTCCGCCCAGGCCGCCTTCTCTTTCAGCGACTGCGAGTCCATCGGGTCGTAGTCGTCGATCGTGAAGACGTAGCGGATGCGCAGGCCGCGCTTCTTGAAGGTCCGATACAGCGCGTCGGTGATGATCGGACCGCGCAGGTTCGAGATGAGCACGTCACCGGACGGCGTCTTGGAGTCGCGGATCACATGCTGGCGATCGGTGGCGAGGAGATCGGCCTCCTCGTCCGCCCAGAATCGCGCCTGGTGTCCTTGTTCCGACCCTCTGGCCGTCACGCTCGCGCTGGACTCTACGCTCAACTGACCGCCAGGATCTTCATTTCCATCGTGCCCGCGGGCACCGAGACCTTCACCGTCTCGCCCGCGCGGTGACCCTGCAGCGCGCGCCCGACGGGCGACTCGTTGCTGATCTTGCCCTCCGCCGGCGACGCCTCCGCGGATCCGACGATGACGTACTTCTCTCTCTGCCCGTCGGCCTCGACGGTCACGTGGCTGCCCACCTCGACGAGATCGTGCTTCGTCTTCTCGTCGATGATCTGAGCGTTCTTGATCATCTGCTCGAGCGTCATGATCCGGCCCTCGAGGAAGGCCTGGTCGTTCTTGGCCTGCTCGAGCTCGGAATTCTCCGTGAAGTCGCCGAATTCCATCGCGGCGTGGATGCGCTCGGCCACCTCGGTGCGCTTGGTCGTGCGCAGCTCTTCGAGCTCCGCCTGCAGCTTCTTGAGCCCATCGGCAGAGACATAGACCGGCTTCTCGAGATTGTTCATTGAGCCTCCATTACCCGGGAGCGACCTGCGCCACCCACCGCCCTAGAAACAAAAGAACTGAAGACCTCGCGGCCCTCAGCACTCCGGGCTACCTATGCTGGCGACAGATTGTACATCCGCAGGGCGGCCGCGGCGACGCTGCGGCGGCGCCTTTCGCGCTGGTACGCCCGGAGCGCGCGGGACCTTCCGTGGCGGCGCACCCGCGACGCGTACGCGGTGCTCGTTTCGGAGGTGATGCTCCAGCAGACCCAGGTCTCCCGTGTGCTCCCCGCATATACGGCGTTCCTCCGCCGCTTCCCCACGCTGGCCGCGCTGTCTCGGGCGGCGCTCGCGGACGTGCTCAGAGCCTGGTCGGGCCTCGGCTACAACCGGCGCGCGCGCGACCTGCACCGCATCGCGCGGCTCCATCCGCGGGCGCTGCCCGCGACGCGCGAAGGGCTCGATCTCCTGCCCGGCGTCGGCTCGTACACGGCCGGCGCCGTCAGCTGCTTCAGTCGTGGCGAAAGCATCGCCTTCGCCGACACGAACATCCGTCGCGTGCTCGGCCGCGCGCTGCTAGGTCGGGTTGCCTCCGAGCGCGAGGCCGTCGCGCTCGACGAGCAGCTCGTGCCCGCTCGAGGCACCGACCGCTGGCATCACGCGCTCATGGATCTGGGCGCGACCGTGTGTCTGGCGCGAACGCCGCGCTGCGAGGCGTGCCCCATCGCGCTCGACTGCCGCTCGCGCGGTCGCGTCGTTCGCGCCGCGCCACGGCGTCAGGCCGCGTTCGCGACGAGCGACCGCCGCGTGCGCGGCCGCATCATCGCCCTGCTGCGCGAGCGCGATCGCGTCACGCTGCGAGAGCTCCGCGATGCGATCGGCGACGCACGGACTGACGGCCTGGTGGACGCGCTTCAGGATGAAGGTCTTCTCGAACGTTCGGGGCGCGTCATACAACTGCCCACATGAGCGCACTCGCGCGTCCATTCGTCACAGGCGCCGGGCGGACATGCGGCGCGAGCGCATCGAAAGAAGCGGGCCGACCGCGCTAGACGGGCGGCTCCAGTCGGACGGTCGTGTCGAGGACGTCGGCCCGCAGCATCGAGCCGAGCGACTGGCCGCTGCGCGGATATTTGTGGCGTAACGCGGCGCTTACGGCCTCGATCGCCTTCGCCGAGCCGTCGTGTGTCGCCCGCACCGGCGTTCTCTTCCCGACGGCAATCACCGCGCCTTCGCCGCGCGCGAGCAGCTCGCGGTACCAGCGCCCCGCCGGGCCGCGCACCGAACGGACGTAAGGGACCCCGTCGACCACGACGATCCAGATCGGGACCGAATGCTTCGTGCCCTTCGCCGAGCGGGTCTCGATGTCGACGGTCTTCGTCGCATCGAACCGCTCGATGACGGCCTTTGGGAAATAAGCAGTCACACCAGGGCTTCGGGGAGGGCGGGACCGGCGACGGCGAGCGCGTAGCGGTCGGGCGGAAGGAACGTGCGCGCGGTCTCGACGACCTGCTCCTTGGTGACCGCGCGGAGCTCGCGCGGGTAGCGCTCGAAATGGTCCTCGCCGAGGTCGAACATCTCGGCCTCGAGCACCATCGCGGCGACGCCCGCGGGGCTCTCGAGCGCGACGTCCAGCTCGCCCACGAGCTTGTCCTTCGCGACCGCCAGATCGTCGTCCGCGATCTGACCCACCGTGATCTTCCGGAGCTCGTCGAGCGCGACATCGATCGCGCGTCGCACGTTCTGCGGGTTGACGCCCATGCGCACGATCCACGGCGACTGGCCACGACTCGCGCCGATGGCGCTGAAGACGTAGTACGCGAGGCCGAGCTGGTCGCGGATCACGTGGCCGGCACGGCTCGCGAAGGTGTCGGCGGCGTAGACCATGTTCGTCACGCGCGCGGCGGTGAAGCGCGGGTCGGTCCGCGGGAGGCCCGGCCAGCCGATGATGACGTCGCTCTGCGTCTTGTCGGGCACGAGCTCGGCGCGTCGCTTCGTGGTCGCGAGGGTCGTCGGCGGGTAGCTCGCGTCGCGCGGCTTCGCTCGCTTCGGCCAGTCCCCGAACGCGCGGCCGGCGGCGTCCTTCACCGCCTCGGGCGTCGTGGCGCCGGCGACGACGAGGACCGCGCCGTCCGGCGCGATCGCGCTCTTGTGATACGCGCGGATCTCCGCCGACGTCGCGGACCGCACCACCGCCGCGTCGCCGATCGCGGGCGCGTGGAAGGGATGGCCTTCGGGATAGACGAGCTGGCGCCAGGCGCGGTCCGACACGGCGCGCGTGTCGCGTTCGTCCTTCTCGAGACGTGCCAGCGTCTGACCGCGCACGAACTCGATCTCCGCATCGGCCAGCGCGGGCGTGCGCACGGCCTCCGCCACGAGCCCGAGCAATTCACCGAGATCGTCGCCGAGGCACTGCGCGCTGAACACCGCGGCGTGCGCGCCGACGTCGAGACGCGCGACCGCGCCGAGCGCGTCGAGCTCGCTTGCCCAGGTCGCGGCGTCGCGCCGCGCCGTGCCACGGAGCATGGTCTGGGCCACCAGACGCGCGATCCCCGGTCTACCGGCGGGCTCGAACCACTGCCCCGCCTCGACCGCGAGGAGCACCGACGTCGAGCGCAGGTCCGCGATCGGGACGACCGCGAGGCGCAGACCGTTCGCGAGCGCGCTGCGGTAGACGCGGTTCACGAGGCGTCCCCCTCGGGCACGAACCAGCCCACGTTGCGCGAACGCTCGACGAAGAGGGCCGCGGCCGCGTCGCGGATCTCCTCGCGCGTGACGGCGGCAAGCTTCGCGTACCAGTCGCCGATCGACGTCGCCGCGCCGGTCGAGAGAAGCTGACCGCAGCGGTACGCGCGCCACGTGATCGTGTCGGTGTTGAAAGCGGTGGACGCGAGTAGCTGGCGCCGCACCCGCGCGAACTCGTCCTCCGCGACCAGGTCGGTCGAAAGCTTCGCGAGCTCCTCGAGCAGAACGCGCTCGACGTCGGCGTGCTTGATGCCGGGGCGCAGCGTCGCATCCGTCAAGAACAGGAAGGGGTCCTTCATCAGCTGGAACGTCGCATCGACGTCCGCGGCGAGCCCGGTCTCCACCAGCGCGCGGTGCAGGCGCGACGAACGGCCGGATGCTCCGTCGCTGCCGGTCGACGTCCCGGCCAGCGCGACGGCGAGCGCGGAGAGCGCCGCGGCGCGCGGGTCGGTCGCGCGCGGCGCGCGGAAGGCGAGCATCACGATCGGCAGCGTGCCGCCCGCGCGGTGAACGGTGATGCGTCGCTCGCCGTGCTGCTCCGGCTCGGGTGCTTTCGGCGGCTCGCCGAGATCGCGCGACGGCTCGAGCGGGCCGAAGGCTTCGGTGGCATGTTCGATGAGACGCTCGGGTTCGTCGTCGCCGGTCACGACGACGTACGCGTTGTTCGGCGCGTAGAAGCGCCGGTAGTGCGCGTAGAGGCCGTCGCGCGTCATGAGCTTGATCTCGTCCTTGCTCCCGATGACGCCCTGGCCATAGGTGTGACGGCTGAACGCGATGGCCTGCAGCTCCTCACCGAGCAGGAACGACGGGTCGTTCTCGTAGCCCTCGCGCTCGCTCACGATCACCGTTCGCTCGGCCTCGGTCTCCTCGATCGAGATGAGCGCGTTGCGCATGCGATCGGACTCGAGCTCGAGCGCGGTCTGGTAACGCGCCTTCGGGACCGTCTCGAAGTAGCAGGTCACGTCCTCGCTGGTGAAGGCGTTCCACTGCGCGCCGTACCGCGCGAGGAGCCGGTCGAGGTCACCCTTGGGATGTTTCGGCGTTCCTTTGAAGAGCATGTGCTCGAGGAAGTGCGACATCCCCGTGGTGCCGGGGACCTCGTTGCGTCCGCCGACGTGATACCAGACCCACAGCGACACGACCGGCGCGTGCCGCGCTTCGAGCGCGTACAGCACCAGCCCGTTGTCGAGGCGACGCGTCGCCGGGGCGTCAGTGATGGTCGGGATGGCTCGATTTTAGATGGCGCGTGCGCGGTTTGTCGGAAAGCCCACGTCAGCCTTCGGCGAGCGCCCGCAGGTGCGCGGCGCGTCGCTCGAGGAACGCGCGCAGATAGTGGTCGAGGTAAGCGCGTTCCGCGAGCCACCCGATCGGGCCGAACGGAGCGCGATAACGAACGAGATCGGTCATCACCGTCACGTCGTCGCGACTTGTGAATTCGTGCCGGTGCCAGAAGCTCGCGAACGGGCCGGTTACCTGCTCGTCCTCGAAGGAGCGTGGCGCGTCGAACCGCGTGATCTTCGACGTCAGCCTCTGGCGAACACCGAGGTGCCTGGCCTCCCACGTGACCACATCGCCGGGTCCGAGCAGGTCGGAAGCCAGGCTCGACACCACGCGCTCCTCGGTCTGCGCCGTCGACGAGAGGTGCGCCGACACGCTGCGCGCCAGATCGAAGCAGCGTGCGGCCGGAGCGCGAATGTTCGTTTCGACCCGGATCGCGCCCGTTACTTCACGCCGAACTTCGCGCCGAGCACGGTGCGCACGGTCGTGCCGGCGACCTGCGACGCGAAGTTGCCGGGCGACTCGTGGAATTCCTCGAACACCGCGGCGAAGGCGATCGACGGCTGCTCGAACGAGGCAAAGCCGATGAACCAGCCGTCCGGATCGCCGACGGGAGTCTCGGCCGTTCCGCTCTTTCCGGCGACCGCGACCGGGAATCCGCGGAACGGGAAGTAGACCGTGCCGTCGGTGTCGGCGACCACGGCGCGCATCCCGTCGCGGATCAGCGAAAGGTCGGTCGGGATGCTCGCGGCGCGTCCGAGCTCCGCCTTCTCGAACTTCTTCTGGACCGCGCCCGACCGGTCGCGGATCTCGATGACCAGGCGGGGCTTCCAGACGATCCCGTCGCTGGCGAGCGCCGCGGCAAAGTTCGCCATCTGCAGCGGCGTGGCGAGGAGGAAGCCCTGTCCGATCGCGAGGTTGGTCGCGTCGCCCGGGTTCCACGTCTTGTCGGTGGCGCGCTGGGCCTTCCACGCGGGACTTGGAACGAGCCCCTCCGCCTCGAGCACGTAGTCGATGTCCGTTGCCTTCCCAAGTCCGAAGCTCTTCGCGGCGTTCGGCAGCAGGTCGGGGCTCTTGTCGTTGAGCCGCTTGCCCAGCTCGTAGAAGAAGGTGTTGCACGAGCGCGCGAGAGCGGTGCGAAGGTCGATGAGCCCGAGGTTGCCGGTCTCGTGATTGAGCTGCGCCCACTGCTCGCCGTATCCGGTCCAGCGTGCCGGGCAGTCGATGCGGTCGCCCCACTTGTACACGCCTTCGCGCATCGCGGCGGCCGCCGTGATCGGCTTGAACGACGAGCCGGTCGGGTACTGGCCGAACGTCGCCCGGTTGAAGAGCGGCTTGCGCGCGTCGGCGGAGAAGCGCGCGATGTTGATCGCGTCGCCGTTCGCGAACGCGTTCAGATCGAAGGTCGGCCGGCTCGCGATCGCGAGGATCTCTCCGCTCCACGGATCCTCGGCGACGAGCGCGCCCTTGCGGTCGCCGAGCGCGTTCTCGGCCGCGAGCTGCAGCGCCGGGTCGAGCGAGAGCACGACGTCCATGCCGGGGATCGCCGGAGTCTCGCCCAGCAGCTCCGCGCGGTCTCCATTCGGCTCGATGATCGAAAGGCGCCAGCCGTACGTGCCACCCAGGACGTCGTCGAGCGTGTCCTCGAGACCGCTGTTCGCCTTGCCGATGAGGTCGCCGGCCTGGACGCCGCGCGCCGAACGCGCCTGCGCTTCGGCGTCACTGGCCTCGGCGAGATACCCGAGCGTCTGCGAGGCGAGACCGGTCGGGTAGCTCCGGACGCGCGTTCCCTGCGCCGCGACACCTTCGATGACGGAGAGCTTCGCCTTGATCCCGTCCAGCTGAGCGCCGCTGAGCGTCCGGATCGGAACGAACGTGTCCGGTCGAACCCACGGCTGGTGAAGCTTCGCCTTGATCCCGTCCAGCTGAGCGCCGCTGAGCGTCCGGATCGGAACGAACGTGTCCGGTCGAACCCACGGCTGGTGAAGCTTCGCCTTGATCTGGTCCGGCGTGAGCCCGACGATCGGCGCGAGGCTGAGCGCGAGCCCGTCCTCCGAGCGCACCTGACCCGGGATCACACCGATGTTCGAACCGTCGATGAAGGTAGCGAGCTCGGTCCCCTCACGCGCGATGATCCGACCACGCGAGGTGTCGATCCGCGTCATACGCACGAGCCGCCCGGCCGAGAGCGCCGGCAGGATCGCTTCAGGCGACCAGGCGATGCGCCAAACGGCCTTGTCCTTCTCGCCGACCATCACCAGCGACAGCGTCGTGCTGCGTCTGAAGTCGCCGACGCGTGCCGTGTGGAACGTGACGTCGAGCGGGACCGTCGCGCTCCGCGGATCCGGCGAGCCGTTCGGCAGCTTCTCGCGCGTCGAGGGTCCGGTGGTCGCCTCGAGCGAGCGGAGCGTCATCTCGTCGGCGATGCGGGGCAGCCGGTCGAGGAATCCTTCGGTGCCGACACGCTGACGCGACTCGTCGGTCAGGAGATCCCACATCTCTTTGTAGTTGCCCTTGGTCCACGCGTCCGCGTACTGCTTCGCGACCGGATCGGGCGACGGTGGGATCGCTTCGCACGCGGAGGCCACCGCAAGCGCGGCGTAGAGGAGCGGGATCAAGGTGCGCAACGGCTAGTAGCCGGCCGCGTTGCCCTCGCGGCGGGGATCCGCGCCACCACTGAATACGCCGTTCTCGTCGATCGCGATGGCCTGCGCACCGCCGGTCACCTCGGCCCAGTCGCCGAGGGGCACGAGCTCATGACCCTTCGCCGCGAGTCCCTTTCGCGTTTGCTCGCTGAAGCGGTTCTCGATCTTCAGCGCGCGGCCCGACTCGTGGTACCAGCGCGGCTCCTCGATCGCGCGTTGGACCTCCATACCGTGATCGATCAGCGCGACGGCGAGCTGGAAGTTCGTCTGCACCTGCGCGTGGCGTCCGGGCGTACCGAAGACGAGGCGGGGCGTCACGCCCGCGAGGGCCAGGACGGTGTTGAGGGTGTGGATCGGCCTCTTGCCGGGCGCGAGCGGACCGCGTTCCCGTCGCGATCGACGACCGCCATATACGTCGTGTCCGTCGCGAGTGCCGCGAGAGCGCCGGCGTCCGTGCGTTCGCTCGCCCGTGCCGGTATCGCGCGGCGACGCGCGCTCACGAACGGACCGTCCCAAAGCCGCTCGACATCGAAGCGCGTCCGCCGCGGATCGCCCGCGTACGCGTCGCGGTCGGCGAACGCCATCTTCTTGATCTCGACCATCTGGTGCACGAGGTCGGCACTCCCCCACGGGTACTCCTTCATGTCGAGCCCAGCGGCGATCGCCAGCTCCTCCAGCAGGATGTGGCCCTGCGACACGGGCGGCTGCCCGAAAACGCGCAAGCCGCGATATGGAACGGCGATCGGCTCGGGGCGATCGGTCGCATGAGCGGCGAGATCCTCGAGCCCGATGTGCCCGCCCAGCGCCGCCAGCTCGTCCGCGAAGCGGACGCCGAGATCGCCGCCGTAGAACGCGGCGACGCCGCGGGCCACGACCTCGCGGAGCGTCTGCGCGAGGTCGGTCTGCTGCAGGATCTCGCCAGCGCGCGGAAAGCGACCGCGCGGACCGAAGACGCGCGCGCACTCCTCGTCGAGACGCGCGCCGCTGTCGACGAATCCCTCGGCGAGCCCATCGCTCACCGGGAACCCTTCCTCGGCGTACTGGATCGCCGGCGCGAGCGCGCGCTCGAGGCCGAGCCGGCCATGGTCGTCCATCAGGTCCGCGAACGCCGCGAGCACTCCGGGCACGGTGGCGACGCGCGGACCGCTCTTCGGGTAGCCGTCCGGGAACGAGTCGAGGTCGAGAGCGCTCGGGGCAGCGCCCGATCCGTTGTACGCCTGCACCTCGCGCGTGCGCGCGTCGTACACCAGCGCGAAGAGATCGCCGCCGATGCCGGTGCGATGTGGCTGCGTCACGGTGCAGACCGCCGCGGCCGCGACCGCGGCGTCGACCGCGCTCCCGCCTTCGCGCAGCACCGCGACGCCCGCCGCGGTGGCGAGGTGGTTATCGGTCGCCACCAGCCCGTTCACCGAGCGGATCGTCGGCCGCGTGGTCACAGGAAGATGCTATGCGCTCGCGCCGCTCAAACGAGCAGGCCGATAAGGACCCGCGCGATCAACGCGGCAGCGGATGCGATCAGGAGACCAAGACCGAGCGAGCGGTTCGGTCGTGGCACGAGCGGCATCAGGGCGAGGGCAAGCGCCGCGAGCGGCCAGTGCGGGCTGCCATCGGTGAGCAGCGCGCCGAAGAGCACATAACCGATGGCCCCCCACGCGATGATGGCGGCGCCGTCGAGGAGCACGACGACCGCGCAGGCCGCGGCCGCGGCGACCGCGCCCCACAGCACGAGCTCGGCGGCGCCGATGCCGACGCTGCCGTCCGTCTCGCTGAACGCGAACGCGCCCATGATCAGCGCGTCGATGGCCGCGACCAGGGCCTTCGCTCTGCGGGACACGGACGCAGGCTAACCGAGGGCCGCGCCTACGCCCGGTTCACGCCTTCGGTGTGAGTCGCACGACCGGGATCTCGCGATCGGTCTGCTGCTCGTATTTGCCGTAGCCCGGCGCGAGGGCGACGATCCGCTTCCACGCGCGGTCACGCTCGGCCCCATCGAGCGACTCCGCATTCACCGCGAACTTACGGCCGTCGACCTCGATCGCCGCGCCGTCCGGCCGGCGCGCGAGATTCACGTACCAGGATGGATGCGACGCCGCGCCCGCGGCGGATGCGACGATGAGCCGCGACTCGTCCCCGCGCTCGTCGTCGGGAAACCAGCCGAGCGTCGTTTCGCGACGGCGGCCGGTCTTCGCGCCGGTCGTCGTAAGAAGGAGCAGCGGCCGGCCCTGCACCCGCATGCGGCCGCCGGATAGCCGGAACATCGCGATCTGCATGAAGTGGAATACCGCGAGCATCAACGGCGGCATCTTGGGGAAACCCGCGCCCCGAGTACCGCGCGGCGTGATTCGAACGGACATGTTCACAGCCTACATGCCGGCCACCGAACGCGGCGGAACGCCGTCGCGGCGTAGTTTGTATGGCGATGCGATGAGTGACACGCAGATCGTCGAGCTCGACGAGCCCGAGCCGGCCGCGCGAACCAGCCCATGGCGCGCCGGATCGCTGTCCATGCTCGCGGTCCCGGTCCTGCTCGCCGCGTTCGCGGTAGCGGTCCTCACCGCTCGGACCGAGACGCAGCCGGCGGCCGCGGAGAGCCCCCTGCCGACAAGTGTGGCCAGGCCGGCCGCGTCGCTGCGAGTGACGTCGATCATCACCGCACCGCCGAACACTCCATCAGTCGTGGTGACCGAATCCGGCGATCCCGAAGTCCTCGCGGACCGACGCTGGTCAGCGCCCGGCCAGGCCTACCCGGCGCGCGGCGACGTGGCCGAGGCGGTCCTGTACGGCGACATCTACGTCATCGGGGGGACCGGGACGATCGACGATG
>VBEZ01000101.1 GCA_005882255.1 Chloroflexota bacterium
AGCGCAACATCGTCGCTTGGCAGGGCGCGAACGACGTCGCGGTGCTCAACCTGGACGATCCCACCACCATGGCGATCCACACCGGCACGCCGTCGATGATCCGCGGCTTCTCGTTGACGCTGCACCCGCGACACGGCGGCTTTCTCGATGCCGACGGGCGCCTGGTCCTCACCGATGGCGACCGCCGGACGCCAATCATCGCCGCGAGCGAGCTGCGCATCCCCGGCCGTCACAACGTCGCGAACGCCCTCGCCGCCGCGATCGTCGGCGACGTCTTCGACATCCCTCCCGATGTCATCGCCGCGGAGCTACGGGCCTTCGAGGGTGTGGCCCGGCGTCTCGAGACCGTGGCCGAAAGCGAAGGCGTCCTGTGGGTGAACGACTCCGCGTCGACCACGCCGGACGCGACGATCAAGGCCCTCGACGCCTTCGATCGTCCGGCCGTCGTCATCCTCGGCGGCGTCGGCAAGGGCGCCGACTTCAGCGAGCTCGCGCGCGTGGTGACCAAACGCGCCCGCGCCGCGGTCCTCATCGGAACGGCGGCGGACGAGATCGCTGGCGCGCTCGATGCCGCGGGCGGCGCCGGCGCCGGTCTGGTGATCGAGCGCGCGCGCACCCTCGAAGACGCGGTGGCTTCGTCGCGGGGACTCGCGAGGCCGGGCGACGTCGTGCTGCTCTCGCCCGCGTGCGCTTCGTTCGACATGTTCTCGTCCGCCGACGAGCGCGGCGACCGCTTCACCGCGCTAGTCCGCTCGTTCACCGCGCCGGTGCGCTCGTGAGACTGCTGCGCATGCCGCGCACGACGTCGTATGACCTCGTGCTCGTCGTGGTCGTCCTCGCGCTCACGCTGCTCGGCATCGCGATGGTCTACAGCGCCAGCGGGATCAAAGCGCTCGACGCGCTCGATGACCCCCGTTACTTCCTTGGGTGGCAATCGCTCTGGGCCGGGCTCGGGCTGGTCGGGATGCTCGCCGCGACCCGCATCGACTACCACCGCTACCGCGCGCTCGCGTTGCCCCTGCTGCTCGTCGCGATCGCGTTGCTCGGCGCCGTGCTCCTTCCGGGCGTGGGCACGAGCGTGAACGGCGCCGCGCGCTGGCTTCGGGCGGGACCGGTCGGGCTGCAGCCCGCCGAGTTCGCGAAGCTTGCGCTGATCCTCTACCTCGCCGCGTGGCTCGGCGCACGCCGCGCGCGGATCGCCGCGCCCGGGGTCATGCTGGGCATGCTCGTCATCACCACCGTCCTCACGGCACTCGTCTTCATCGAGCCCGATCTCGGAACGGCGATCGTCGTCGGTGTGGTCGCGCTCGTCATGTACTTCGCAGCGGGCGCGCGGCTCCGTGTATTCGCCGCTCTCGGTTCGCTCGCGGTCGTGGTCACGCTCGCCGGAGCGCTCACCAGCGTGTATCGCCTGCAGCGGATCACGACCTTTCTCGATCCGTGGAGCGATCCGCGGGACAAGGGCTACCAGGCGATCCAGTCCTTGTATGGTCTCGCGCTGGGCGGTCTATTCGGTGAGGGCTTGGGCGCGGGTCGCGAGAAGTTCGGGTATCTGCCCTTCCCATACACCGACTCGATCTTCGCGATCCTCGGCGACGAGCTCGGCCTCGCGGGAACGCTCGCGGTGATCGTGCTGTTCCTCGTCCTCGGCTACCGCGGCGTGCGGATCGCGCTGCGCGCGCCCGATCCGATGGGCGCGCTCATCGCGACCGGCATCACGACCTGGCTGGTCTTCCAGGCGTGGGTGAACATGGCGGTCGTCGCGAGCCTCGTCCCGATGACGGGCATCACCCTTCCGTTCATCTCGTACGGCGGCTCGTCGCTCTGCGTTGGTCTCATCGCGGTCGGTATCCTCCTCAACGTTGGACGACAGGCCGCGCCGGCGCCAGCGACCGTGCCGCGTGCTCCTCGTCGGAGGCGGGACGGGCGGGCACGTCAGCCCGCTGCTCGCGATCGCGGAGGCGCTGCGCGAGATCGATCCAGAGGTGGGATTCCTCTTCCTCGGTGGTCGTCGCGGGCGCGAGGCTGAGCTCGTGCCGGCCGCCGGCATTCCGTTCCACGCCACGCCGATGCCATCACTCCGGGACCCCGATTCGCGCCTCGCGCTGCTGCGCACGCTGGTCAGCGTCCCCCTCGCGCTCTTCGACGCGCTCGCCGCGCTGGTGCGTTTTCGCCCCGACGTGTGCTGCACGACCGGCGGCATCGTCGCGATCCCCGTAACACTGGCGGCGCGCCTGATGCGCGTTCCGGTGTATCTCTGGGACGGGAACGCGTTGCCCGGTCGCTCGACCCGCCTGCTGGCGTCGCTCAGCTCCCGCATCGGGGTCTCGTACGAGCAGGCGCGTCGGTCGCTCCCGCGTGGCCGCACGGTCCTGGCGGGTACGCCGATCCGCTCGTCGCTGCTCGCGTGGACGCGCGAACGAGGTCGCGAGCAGTTCGCCGTACCCGCGGAAGCCAAGCTCATCCTCGTGAGCGGCGGGAGCCAGGGGTCGGAGCGGGTGAACGACGCGCTCTGGTCCGCGCTCGGACGCATCGTCCGCCACGCGTACGTCCTGCACATCACCGGCGACAGGCAGGGCGCCCGCGCGGACGCGCGCCGCGCGAATCTTCCCGAGGAGCTGCGCGAGCACTACATCGTGCGCACGTTCCTCGGCGACGAGATGGGTGGCGCGCTGGCGGCTGCCGACCTCGCGATCGGCCGCGCCGGCGCGTCGTCGATCGCGGAGCCGCTCGCGTTCGGTGTGCCCCTGCTGCTCATCCCGTTCGGCGCCGCGATGGAGGGCCACCAGGAAGCGAACGCGCGAGCGATGGTCGAGACGAGCGCCGCGATCAGCATGCGCGAGGGCGAGCTCGACGGCGATCGTTTCAGCGCACAGGTGCTCGGGCTCCTTGGGAACGCCGACCGGCTGCTTCGCATGGCGAACGCGGCCCGCGCGGCGGGTCGACCGCACGCCGCGCAGGAGATCGCGCGCGAACTTCTCTCGCTCGGCGGGTGCGGTTGAGGATCCACATCGTCGGCATCGGCGGAGCCGGAATGTCGGCGGTGGGGAAGCTTCTTCTCGCGAGCGGACACGACGTCACCGGTTCGGATAACGGACGGTGGCCGCTGGCCGAAGCGCTCGCCCGGCAAGGGGCGGCGGTGCACGAGACGTTCGCGGCCGAGCACGTACCGGGCACGGACATCGTGCTTCGTTCGAGCGCGTACGGGGAGGACAACGTCGAGGTCGCGGAGGCGCTCCGACTCGGCATCCCGGTGTGGAAGCGCGAGGACGCCTGGCGGTTCCTGGCGAAGGGCAAGCGGGTCATCGCGGTCGCCGGTACGCACGGCAAGTCGACGACCACCGCGCTCGTCTGGTCCGCGCTGCGCGAGGGGAATGTCGACGCCTCGCTGATCTGCGGCGCCGTGCTGCGCGGCCTCCGCTCCAATGCCTACGCCGGCACGAGCGATGTGCTGGTGATCGAGGCCGACGAATACGACAACACGTTCCACGCGCTCCAGCCGCTCATCGCGGTCGTGACGACCGTCGATCACGATCATGTGGACATGTTTCCCACGCGCGAGTCGTATCGCGAGGCGTTCCGCGTCTTCGTGCGGGGCGTTCAGCCCCGCGGCGCCCTGGTGACGTGCATCGACGACGACGGCGCCCGCGATCTCGCGCGATACACCGCGAGGGAGCTCGGCCGCGACGTCCTCACCTACGGATTCGGCGAACAAGCGAACCTGCCCGTGTCCCGGGTCTCCGACAAGGTCTACGCCCTCGGCGACATACAGGTCGGCCTTCAGATCCCCGGTCGGCACAACGCTCTCAATGCGGCCGCGGCCGTTCTCGCCGCGCATACCTTCGGCGTGACGAAGGCGGACGCCGCGCTCGGCGTGTCGGAGTTTCCCGGGGTGGAGCGTCGCCTCGAGTTACTTGGTACCTCCGCGGGAGTAAGGGTCGTCGACGATTACGCGCACATGCCGGCGGAGATCGCGGTCGGCCTCGACGCCTTCCCGAACGCGGTGGTGGTGTTCCAACCCCACACGCCCAGCCGCCTGGCGAAGTTCTTCGACGAGTTCGTCACGGTCCTGCGTCGCGCGCGTGCGGTCGTCATCGTCGAGACCTTCTCATCGGCTCGCGAGAGGCCCGAGACGACCTCGCGGGCGATGGCGCTGGCGGAGGCCGTTGGCGGACGGTACGCACGTGAGGGCGGCGAGGCCGCCCGCATCGCTGCCGATCTCGCGGGCCCAGGCGACGTGGTGCTCGTGATGGGCGCGGGTGACGTGCGACCGGTCGGCGAACGCCTGCTCGAGCTGCTTCGGACGCCGGTGTGAAGCTGCTGCCGTTCGGCGTACGCGACGAGCCGATGAGCAGGCATACCTCGCTGCACATCGGCGGACCGGCCGATCTCTTCGTGCGGGTCACGACCGAGCGCGATCTCGTCGGGGCGATCGCGGTCGCGCGCGAGCACGAGCTCCCTGTTCTCATGCTCGGCGGTGGGACCAACATGCTCGTCTCGGATCTCGGCGTTCGCGGCGTCGTGCTGCAGAACGACTGGAGCGAGACGTCGGTCGACGGGACCACGATCGCCGCCGCGTCCGGCACTCCCCTCGCGTCGGTCGCCGCGGTTGCGGCGCGGAGCGGCATCGTCGGGCTCGAGTGGATGGCCACCGTCCCCGGCACCGTGGGCGGGGCCGTTCACGGCAACGCCGGAGCCTTCGGCAGCGAGACGAAGGACGTGCTGATCGACGCGGTGCTCATGGACCTCAATGGGGACACTTGGACGGACATGAACGCCGATCTCGAATTCGCCTACCGCACGTCGAAGTTACAGAAGACGCCGATCATCGTCGTACGCGCGACGTTCCGCGGAGCACCCGGCGACCGTGCGAGCGCGGTGAAGCGCATCAAGGAGATCGCGAACGAGCGCATCGCGAAACAGCCGCTCGCGCAGCCGAATACCGGATCGATCTTTCGCAATCCGCCGGGCGATCACGCGGGTCGCCTGATCGAGGCCGCCGGGCTGAAAGGCGCGACCATCGGCGGCGCGATGGTGAGCACGAAGCACGCGAACTTCATCGTCAACGTTGGGGACGCGAGCGCCATGGACGTGAAGAACTTGATGGAGCGTTGCCAGCGGGACGTTAGAGAGAGGTTCGACATCGATCTCGTTCCAGAAGTCGAACTGGTGGGGGAGTGGTGACATTGCGATTGCCGCGGGTGACGCGGCGAGTTGGGTTCTCGCGAGCGAGAGTCGAGGGGCCCCGCCAAACGACAACGCGACGCTGCGCGCAAGGGCGGGGATACGTTTCGAGCGAGCGAGAACCCCGAGCCGCGGCAGGACCCGCGGGAGAACCCGCGGCGCGCAGTACGTCGTGACCAACTCGCCTCCGCGCTCCAAACGGATTCGAGTCGGCATTCTCACTGGCGGGGCATCAGCTGAGCGCGACATTTCGCTCGCGACGGGCGCGCAGATCGCCGCCAGTCTCCCGACCGATCGGTTCGAGACCGTGCTTCTCGACCCACTCGCGCTCATGGCTCGCAACCCGGCGCTCAGCGACGCCCAGCGTGAAGCGGCGCGCGGCTTGCTCGAGACCGGCGGCCTGATCGAACAACCGCGCGCGCTACCCAAGGGCCTCGAGGGCCACATCGCCGACGCGGAAAGGGCGATCGTTCCGGCGTCGGCCGCGATGTCGAACAGCGCGGGCCCGGTCGATGTAGTGATCCTCGCGCTGCACGGCACCTGGGGCGAGGATGGCCGGATCCAGGGTCTCCTCGATACGGTCGGCATCCCGTACACCGGCTCGGGCGTTCTCGCGTCGGCCCTCGCGATGGACAAGGTCATGGCCAAGCGCGTCCTCGCGTCGGAAGGCCTCGATGTCCCGCGCGGCGTGGTCGTCTCCGCAGCCTCCGGTGACGACCTGGCCCAGGCGCGGAAGGTCGGCCTGCCGGTGTTCGTGAAGCCGGTCGCGAGCGGCTCGAGCGTGGGGGCAGCGATCGTCACCTCCGCCGAGCAGCTCGCGCCGGCGATCGCCGACGCGCTCCGCTTCGACGAACGAGCCCTCGTCGAGGAGCTCGTCGGAGGCAAAGAGCTCACCGTCGCCGTCATCGGGAACGACGATCTGACGCCGCTGCCCGTGATCGAGATCGTCACCAAGCGCGAGTTCTTCGACTACACGGCGAAGTACAGCTCCGGGGAGAGCGAGGAGATCGTGCCCGCGCGCATCCCGGACGACGTCGCGCGTCGCGCGCAGGACATCGCCGTCCGCGCGCACCGGGCGCTCGGCTGCCGCGGGATGTCCAGGACCGACCTGATGTGGTCCGGCGACCGGATGGTCGCCCTCGAGGTCAACACCATCCCGGGTATGACGGCGAACAGCCTCCTGCCGAAAGCGGCGCGCGCCGCGGGTATCCAGTTCGGCGACCTGCTCGCGCGCTTCGTCGACTGGGCCCTCGAGGACGCGCGCCGGCGCGCGCGCTGAGCACTCGCTCCCGACGCTCCGGCCGCAGCGCGCCCCGCCGTCGGCGGTCGGCGTTCCGCATCAAGGACCCGGCGCGCGCGGGCGCCGGGCTCATCGCTCTCGCCTGCGCGGCGGCGCTTCTTGTCGTCGCGCTCGCGGACCTCGCGCATGTCGAGGACGTCGTCGTCGTTGGCGCGAAGCACGTGTCGCGCGATGCGGCACGGTCGCAGAGTGGCCTCGACGGTGTGCCGACCTTCCTCGCGAGCGCGGCCGGCGCGCGCGCGCAGCTGCGGACGCTCCCCGCGGTGCGCGACGCGAGGGTCGAGATCGTGCTGCCCTCGACCGCGCGCATCACGCTCGCGGAGCGTGAAGCCGTGGGCCGGTGGGTCGCGAGCGACAACGTCGAGTGGTTCATCGACGCGAGCGGTGTCCTCTTCCCCTCGATCGACCGGACCGGCGCGCCCGATCTGCGGGTGTTCGACGAACGCGGGCCCCGCAGCGCCGGCGAGAGGATCGATCCATCCGCTCTCGTGGACGCCGCGCTTCGCCTTGCCGCGCTGGCGCCAGGCGAGCTGCGCAGCGACGCCACCGATCTGCGCGTGGTGATGACCGCGGGAGCGAACGGTCTGGTGCTGCGCACCGGTGCGAAGTGGGAGGTCCGCTTCGGGACCGCCGATCGCTTCGACGAGAAGCTGTCCCTCGCGAGGCGCTTCCTCCGGGACAACCCGACGCGGCGCTTAGACTACGTCGACGTGCGCAGCCCCGATCGCATCGTCTTCAGCCCGAATTAATCCTTCGTGTGGCTTCCGCTCCTCGGGCTGGTCGCCGGGGTGCTGCTCGGACTCGCGCTGCGCTTCAACCTACCCATCGAGTGGGCGCGCTATACGGCGGTCGGGATCCTCGCGGCACTCGACTCGCTTCTCGGCGCTTTTCGCGCCGAGCTCGAGGGACACTTCGACACCCGCATCTTCCTGTCGGGCTTCTACACCAACGCGCTCCTCGCGGCCGCGCTCACGTTCCTGGGTGACCGCCTCGGGATCGACCTCTATCTCGTGGCCCTGTTCGCGTTCGGCTGGCGCATCTTCCAGAACGTCGCTGTAATCAGGCGCCATTTCCTTTAGTCTCGAACGGGCGGTCACGCGGACGCAGGTGGGGAGCAGAAGGAGAGTCAAGGAAGGCGGACGCCCGTGACTGACCAGACCGTGCTCGTCGCGATCGACATCGGTACGACCAAGGTCTGCGTGCTCATCGGTGAGGTGGGCGGTCGCAGCGGCGGCGTCGACGTTATCGGGATCGGGCAGGCGCCCTCCGACGGTCTCCGGAAGGGCGTCGTGATCGACATCGACCGCACCGTCCAGTCCGTGGCCGCCGCCGTGGACGCGGCGGAGCGGCTCTCCGGCCTCAAGGTGCGCTCCGCGTTCGTCGGGATCTCCGGCATGCACGTCGGGTCGCAGAACTCCCGCGGGATGATCGCCGTGTCCGGCCGCCAGCACGACGTGACGCGCGAGGACACGCTCCGGGCGATCGAGGCCGCCCGCGCCGTGTCGATCCCGAACACGCGCGAGATCCTGCACGTCATTCCGCGCGGCTATGTCGTAGACGGGCAGGAGGGCGTCCGGGATCCCATCGGGATGAGCGCCGTCCGCCTCGAGGTCGAGGCGCACATCGTCACGGCGTCCTCCTCGAGCGTCACGAACCTCACGAAATGCGTGCAGAAGGCGGGCGTGGAGATCGACGAGCTCGTGCTGACGCCGCTCGCGACGGCTGAGGTGGTCCTGACCGACGAGGAACGGGAGCTGGGAGTCGTCCTCTGCGACATCGGGGGCGACACGACCGACGTCGCCGTGTTCCAGGACGGCTCCATCCGCCACTGCGCCACCATCCAGATGGGCGCGCGGAGCGTCACGAGCGACCTCGGCCTGCTCCTCCGCGTCACACCGGACGTCGCCGAGACGCTCAAGATCAAGCAGGGGACCGCGCTGCCCCTGGAGGTCGACCCCGACGAGGTCATGCAGATCACGTCCATCGGGGAGGAGGTGCCGCGCCCGATCACACGACGGCACATGGCGCAGATCATCGAGGCGCGGACCGCCGAGCTCTTCGACCACGTCGCCCGGGAGATCGAGGCAGCCGGCGCCACCAACCGGCTTCAAGCCGGCGTGGTGCTGACCGGGGGCGGTGCGCTGCTCACGGGGATCGCCCGGGCGGCTCGCGACCAGCTCGGAATGGCCGCGCGCGTCATGTCGCCCACCGGACTCGGCGGTCTGACCGATTCCATCGCCGCCCCGCCCTACTCCGCGTCATCGGGACTGCTCATCTGGGGGGCCAAGAACTGGTCCGCGGACGAGGACGATGTCGCGGCCCGCTCCCTCGACGGCGTCGGGGGTCGCCTCTCACGTCTCTTCCGCTCGCTCATGCCCTGACTTGCGCGGCGATCAGCCCCTAACACTCGACCTCGCGCTGCGTTCGGGTATAGAGTTCACGGCAACAACTTAAGAACTTCGTGCAGCGGCCGTCAGGGGAGGGGCAGCGGCATGGAAGTGGTTTGGAGACTGCCCATGCCCCTCCGGAGCGACATAGAAAATTTCGCTCTCATCAAGGTCGTCGGTGTCGGCGGCGGCGGATCGAACGCCGTCAATCGCATGATCCGCGCGGAGTTGATGGGCGTCGAGTTCATCGCGGTGAACACCGACGCTCAGGCGCTGCTCCTCTCGGACGCGCCGCACAAGATTCGCATCGGTGACAAGGTCACGAAGGGTCTCGGGGCCGGCGCCGATCCCAGTATTGGTCGCAAGGCCGCCGAGGACGACAGCGAGAAGCTCTACGAGGCGCTCAAAGAAGCCGACATGATCTTCGTCACCGCCGGCATGGGTGGCGGAACGGGGACCGGCGGCGCTCCGGTCATCGCCGAGATCGCCAAGGACATCGGCGCGCTCACGGTCGCCGTGGTCACGAAGCCCTTCGGCTTCGAGGGCGCCAAACGGAAGCTCCTCGCGGAGCAGGGGATCAGCGATCTCGTCGACAAGGTCGACACGCTCATCACGATCCCGAACGACCGTCTCCTCCAGGTCGTCGAGAAGCGCACCAGCATGGTCGACGCGTTCCGCATCGTCGACGATGTGCTCCGGCAGGGGGTCCAGGGCATCAGCGATCTCATCACCGTGCCCGGCCTCATCAACCTCGACTTCGCCGACGTGAAGACGATCATGACGAACGCGGGCTCCGCCCTCATGGGCATCGGACACGGCACCGGCGAGACGCGCGCGGCCGATGCCGCCCGCCAGGCGATCCAGTCGCCGCTGCTGGAGCAGTCGATCGACGGCGCACGCGGCGTGCTGTTCACGATCACCGGCGGTCCGGACCTCGCGCTGTTCGAGGTCAACGAGGCGGCCGAGATCATCCACGCCGCCGCGGACCCCGAGGCGAACATCATCTTCGGGGCCGTGATCGACGATCGGATGGGTCAGGACGTCAAGATCAGCGTGATCGCGACGGGGTTCGACCAGTCCCGGCCGCTGAAGCGGATCGACCAGCCGATGTACAAGCGGCAGGTCGAGCAGCGACCGATCGAGCGCCCTACACCGGCGGTCGCGCCACAGGCGCAGGCCGCGAGCAAGGCGCATGACGAGAAGAAATTCGATCCCAACGATCTCGAGGTGCCGAGCTTCCTGCGTCGCCGGTAGCGAGCGTGCCGATGGCGCGGGGACCTAAGGGGCCCTGCTGACCATCCGACGCCGGGCCTCCCCGGGTCT
>VBEZ01000102.1 GCA_005882255.1 Chloroflexota bacterium
CTGAAGAACCATGTGTCGCCAGTTCAATTCTGGCCCTCGGCACAGATTGGCATGGGCGATGCGCGAATACCTGAGCGTGCGGCAGCGGCGGTCCCTTGGTCACGTCGCCCTGAGGCTGCTCGCCCTGTCGGTCGCCGCGCTCACGGCCTGCTCGGGCTCACTCCCATCGACCACCCCTGAGCCGTCGGGCGCCGTCTCCGTCGCGACGCCGAGCCCAACACCGCGGCCCCTCTCGGACGTTCGCTCGGTGGGCGTTTTCGGTTCGAGCGTCGCGGCCAGTGGCGCCTTCAGCGGACCAGGCAAATCGCAGATCGCGCTGTTGCAGGATCCGGTGGGTGACCAGAGTCTGAAGATCACTCTCCGCGAGGCCAACGCCGACGGCGAAACCTTTTCTGATTCGACCTGGCTGACGAGCGGCCCGCGCTCCTTCAACCTGTCGCGCGCGAAGTTCGCCGTCGCGGACGTGACGTTCGACGGGAAGGACGACCTCGTCGCGCTGTACGACGCCGGCGAGAATCGCTCGAAGCTCCTGGTCTTCAGGTCCACGGGAACGGCCTTCATGCCGCCCGAGCAATGGTGGATCGGCGACGACTACCTCTGGAGCCGCGCGCGCTACATCATGGCCGGCAAGTTCTCGGCGAACGAGCGCGACGCGGTCCTCGTCGCGTACCAGAACGAGAGCTTCGACATGCGCATCCACTACTTCGACTCGACCGGGACCGCGTTCACGTTCGGTGGTACGCAGGGCGTCTACGACTCCGCGCCGGAGCAGGTGGATCTCTCACGCGTGCGCTTCGCGGTCGGACACTTCACGCGGACCAGCGGCGCGCAACAGCTCGCCGCCCTGTACCAGTACCCGAATGCGCGCGTCCGCGTGAATCTGTTCGACCCGTCGCCGACCGGTCTCGTGCTGCAGCCAAAGGTCTACGAGACCGCCGAGGGCGAGTACGACCTCGGCCGCGCGTCGGTCGTCGCGGCGGACGTCACCGGCGACGGGAAGGACGACCTCATTTCGCTCTACGGCGAAGCCGATGGCAGCGCGCACGTGCATGTCTTCGACGCGGCGAATTCGTTCCAGCCGTCGAACAGCTGGAACGGCTGGGCGACGCTGCCGGCCGGATCCGCGTGCGCCGGCGGCACCGCGCTGGTCGTCGGCGATTGGAACGGCGACCGGCGGGTCGATGCGCTCGCGCTCGCGCCAACGGATGGGATCCTCGGGCGTAGCGCGGTGCTGCGGAATCTCGGCACGTCGTTCAAGCTCACCGCGACGAGCGAAGAGACGCTATGCCCGCGCTGGCCGCTCACCGGCCTGCCGCTCGGCGGCGGATCGGCGACGAAGCGTCCGCTCTATGTGAAGGTCGACAACAACCCGACCGCCCGTCCTCACTACGGGATCAGCAAGGCCGATCAGGTCTATGAGTGGCTGGTGGAGGGCCTCACGACCCGGCTCGCCGCGGTGTTCCAGTCGCGCGATCCGGATGTGATCGGTTCGGTGCGCAGCGTGCGCATGACCGACCTCCCGGTCGTGCCGAGCCTCGGCGCCGCGCTCGTGTATTCCGGCGGCGGGCCCGAGGAGCTGATGACACTCCACTACGACGAGGCGGTCGCGCACCGCTACGTCGACCTCAAGCCCGGCTACGGCTGGGGGTATCGCGTCCCGTTCCGTCCCGCGCCGTACAACTACTTCACGACGTTCCGCGCCGTGCAGGACGCGATGACGAACGCGCCTGACGCGGACCAGCCCGCGAACGTGCCCGCCTGGGACTTCCTTCCGACGACCGTGACGGATCCGCTCGCGGGTGGATTCGCGTCGAGCGTCCCCGCGACCACCATCTCGGTGCCGTATCGCCCGCTCTTCGGCGTCCGCTATCAATACAACGATGCCGCGAAGACGTACACGCGCTTCGACGATGGCGTGCGTGAGGTGGACGCGGCGAACGGCGAGGTCGTGGCGGCGAAGAACATCGTGATCATCCTGACCGAGGTGCACTTCACGGAAGCGTTCGGGCTCGACCCCGCTGGCAATCCGAAGCTCGACATGGTCCTCACCGGAACGGGGCAGGGGATCGTGTTCCGCAACGGCCTTCGTGAGGAGGTCACCTGGACGCGACCGGACATCTTCGATGTGTTCACGCTCCGGAACGCAGCCGGCGAAGCGGTGCGGCTCGCGCCAGGGCAGACGTGGATCCACATCGTGCCAAAGGACTGGACGATCCCGAGCCAGTAGCACGCATCGGCGGCTTCGAGGCGTTCTATAATCGACTCGTTCCGGGGCACGCGGAAGTGGCTCAGTTGGTAGAGCATCACCTTGCCAAGGTGAGGGTCGCGGGTTCGAGTCCCGTCTTCCGCTCCGAAGTTCCGAAACCTGGATGTCGCTCGTTCCATTGCTCGTCTGTGCTGGTCGCAGTCAGCGCTGAACGTCGCCGCGCAGTGACCAGTCCACGAGCCATCGCTCTCGCCGGGCCGCCCAGCGCTCCAGACGTCGCTCGTCGTCTTCCGCGCCCGCGAGAAGCTTGACTCCCTCGCGCCATCCACCGCGGCGCAGTCCGTAGGCGGCGAAGCCGACGAGCATCGCGCCTGCCCCGAGTGCAAGAAGTGGCGGCGGCGCCTGTAGGCTCAAGTAAGCGCCGGCGAGCACCGCGAGGAAGAGGGCGGGCCGGAGCGCCGGGACGAGCAGGCGGCCCTCTGGATGGCGCTGCACCAGCCGAAGTGCGGAGGCGGCCGTCGCCACGTAGCACAGTCCGAGGAAGAAAACGGAGATCGCGATCAGACCGCGAAGGTCGAAGAGCAGCGATCCGACGAGCGCGCACACGGCCTGGAAGGCGATGTCGAGGTACGGCGTGTGGAAGCGAGGGTGGATCTTGGCGAAGGGCGCGGGGAAGAGGGCATCTCTCGCCATCGCGTAGCTCAGGCGAGCGAGGCTCAGCGTGAAGACGTCGTAGACGCCGGCGATCGACACCAGCGCTCCTGCGCTCATCACGGCGGCGCCGATGGCGCTGGGCAGGCCGAGAATCCCGAGAAGGCTCGCGAGCGCATCGGCGAGCGGGCGCTGCGACGCTTGCGCAGTCTCGGTGGGAAGAGCGATGACCACGGTCGCTGCCGTGAGCAGGTAGAAGATCGTCGCGATCGCCATACCCAGGACGAGACCGCGCGGTAGCGTTCGCTGCGGCTCGCTCACCTCGCCCGCGGGAAGCACCGCCAGTTCGTATCCCGCATAGGCCCAGAAGATGAGGAGGACGGCCGAGCCGAGACCGCCCCAGCCCAGTGGCGCGAACGGTGTGGCGTGCTCGGCGGCCTGAGCCGAGTGCGTCGCGACGACGGCAACGCCGACCGCGACGAGGAGCCCAAGCGGAACGAGCTTTGCCACCGTGAGCGCATCGTTCAGCCGCGCGCCCATCTGTATGCCGCGCACGTTCACCGCGGTCACAACGCCGACGAGGAGCAGCTTGACGCTCACGTTCACGGCAGGCGAATCTCCAACGAAGTACGCGAAGTAATTCGCGAACGCCAGAGGGAACACCGGTAGCGCGACCGACTCGCCGAGATACAGCGCCCAGCCCGCCAGGAAACCCGCGAGCGGCCCAAAGGCCTCGCGTGCATAGGCGTAGGTGCCGCCCACCTTGGGCAATATCGCCGAGCACTGCACGAACGCGAGCGCGGTGAGCGCGGCCAGAACGCCTGCGGCGACCCACGCGACGAGCTGCGCTGGGCCGAGGAACCTCGCACCCATCGCCGACACGACGTAGATATCCGCGCCGACGATCGCTCCGATGACCAGCAGGGTGAAATCGAAGACGCCAAGGTCGGCGCGACGCCGTCCTCTCGCCTCCTCGCTCACCTCGCTGGCCGAGGCGTCTTGGCGATCCGAGAGCGACCGTTCGATGAAGACCGAGGCGGCCGCGCGTAGCGCTCGAGGTTCTCGGCGTACGCGGCCAGCCGTGCCTGCACTCGGCCGTGGACGGTGTCCGGCGCGTACGACCCGTCGTTCCGCGCCTGGCCCGCCGGCACGCCGGTCAAAAGCTCGATGCCTTCGTCGATGTTCGTGATCGCCCACACGTGGAACTTCCCCGCGGCGACCGCGTCGACCACCTCCGGATCGAGCATGAGATTGCGCACATTCGCCTTCGGGATGATCACTCCCTGGTGCCCGGTGAGACCCCGCGCCTTGCACACGAGGAAGTGACCCTCGATCTTCTCGTTCACTCCGCCGATCGCCTGAACGTCGCCGCGCTGATCGACCGATCCCGTGACCGCGATGCCCTGATCGATGGGGAGCTCCCCGAGGCTGGAGAGCACCGCGTACAGCTCGGGGCTCGAGGCGCTGTCGCCGTCGACGCCGCCGTACGTCTGCTCGAAGGTCAGCCGCGCGGTGAGCGCCAGTGGCTGCCGCTGCCCGTATTTCCCCAGGAGGTAGCCCTCGAGGGTGAGCACGCCCTTGGTATGGCTTGGTCCCGAGAGATGGGTCTGGCGCTCGATGTCCAGGATCCCTCCGAAGCCGGGTCCGGTGCGCGCCGTTATTCGCGTCGGACGAGCGAAGGCGTAGTCGTCGAGCTCGCGCACCGCGAGACCATTCACCTGGCCGACGATCTTCGAGTCCGTCTCGATGGCGATGACGCCTTCATCGATCAGCCGCTGTAGCCCCTCTTCGATGAGGTCGCTGCGCCGGCCCCGGGCTTCGAGCGCCGCTTTCACATCCACCGCGCGTACCGACTCCGCCTCTCGTGCGCGCGCCGCTGCATCGGATTCGACGAGGAGCTCTTCGACGAGGCCGAACCGCGCCGTCAGGCGGTTGCGGTCCTCCGCGATACGGGCTCCCCCCTCGATGACGCGCGCCACGGCGTCAGCCGCGAACGGCAGAAGGCCGCAGTCCCGGACGCTCCTCGCGACGAAGGCCGCGTAGGTCTGGATCGCGGCCGAGTTGCGGTCCGTGAAAACGGTGAACTCGCCCTTCACCTTGAACAGCCGCGCGAAGTCCTCGTCGCGGTCGCGGAGCCGCGTGTAAAGCGCGGCGTCGCCGATGAGCACGACGCGAATCCGAAGTGGGATCGGGTCCGGCCTGAGCGCGGCGAGGGGCAGTGCCGCGTTCTGGTCCGGCGGGCTCTCCAGCCTCACCGCGCGCTCGCGTAGCGCGCGCTTGAGCGTGATGTATGCGGACCGGTCGGCGAGGAGGTCCCGCGCGTTCATGACGAGGTACCCACCGTTCGCCCGCTGAATGGCGCCGGCGCGGATGTACCTGAAGTCCGTGTCGATCCCGACGAGCGAAGGGCGATAGTCGATCCGACCGGCAAGGTTCGGGACCGTCGGATCCGGCTCCCAGACGACCGGAGCGCCTGCGTCGTGGTCGTGCGTGACGAACACGTTGGCTTCGAAGCGGGTCCAGATCGGCGGTACCACGCCCGAGCCGCTGCGCGCGCCGGCCGCACGAGAAGATTCGAGGCGCTCGAGCTCCCCTTCAATAGCGTCGACGTGGCGAATGACGCCTGGGACCTGAGCGTATTTGTTCCGCAGCGCCTCGAGCCGCCCTCCGACCGCGAGCTGCCCGAAGCCCGGATCGGGGACGCGCTTTCCGACGTCAGCCTCGATGAGCCGTGGTAGTTCAGCTCGACATCGTTCGATCAGCTCATCGAGATCGACAGCTAGTTCGCGCCCCATGCCCGCGGGCAGCTCGACCGCGATCGGTCGGTCGGGCTCCCGAAAGTTGTGGAAGTAGCACCAATCCGAGCTTGCGGGCCGGACCGCCGCAGCCCGCCGAAGGAGGTCAAGGGTGAGGCTGGTCCGGCCGGTGCCGGCAGCTCCGGCTATGAAGAGGTTGTAGTCGGGCGCGGTGATGCGAACGGCGAGATCGATCGCACTGATGCCACGCTCCTGACCGACGAATGTGTCGAGCGGCCGCACGTTCTTGGTCGTTTCGAAGCCGAGGGTGACCGGGTCGCAGCGCCAACGCAGCTCTTCGGGGCGCAGCGCCGCGAGACGCGTGAGCCCTGCCCCCCCGACCTGTCCGGTAGGCATCGCGATGCCGCCGACGCATGAACCGTGCCTTCGCGGCCCTGCGTCTGGAACTGGATCAGCGTGACGTCGCCACGGTCGGTCGCGCCCTCGGCTAGCGAGCCACCCCGGCAGCCAGGCCCGATCTGACCTCCGCGAAGACCGGCAGCGCTCGATCGATCATCGCGTCGGTGGCGGTGAGCGAGATCCGGAAATAGCCGGGCATCTCCACGGCCACGCCGGGCAGGACCAAGACCTTCTGCGCGGCGAGCGTGCGGGCGAAGCGCATGTCGTCCGCGATCGGTGCCTTCGGCAGGAGATAGAAGGTTGCCTGCGGCGAGTGCACCTCGTAGCCCATCTCCCGGAGCGCGTCCAACATGCGGTCGCGCTTGCGCTGCAGATGCTCGAGGTCTATCGACATCGCGTCGATCTCGGGGAGCGCGTACTGCATGATCGCGTCGGGAAGCATGTTGCCGGTCGCGAAGCCCTCGACCATGAAAGCCTGTCGTAGCTGGTCGCGGCCCGGGATCCCAGGCGGAAGGGCGACATACCCGAGGCGTTGTCCGGGAGCCAGCGCGCTCTTGCTGTAGGTGTGGACCAGCAGGCTGCGCGGGTAGAACGCGCCCGGCGTGATCATCCGGTTGCCGTCGAAGAGGATGCGGCTGTAGGCCTCGTCGGAGATGAGATAGATCGGGCGACCGTTGCGCGCCGAACCCTTCTCCAGCACTGACGCGACCGCGCGCAGCGTGTCCTCGCCGAAGATGCGTCCGGTCGGGTTGTGCGGTGTGTTGATCAACACCGCGCGGGTCCGCGGGCTGATCGCCGCCGCGATCGCATCGACGTCGAGGTCGAAGCCGCCCGGCTTGACGCGGACCTTCACCGGCTTGCCGCGGGCGCCGAGGATCAGGGCCTCGTAGAAGAACCACGGCGGCGAGATGAAGATCACCTCGTCGCCTGGGTCCACGACCACGGTCAGTGCCGCCGCCAGGCCTCCGTGGGCGCCGCGGGTGAGCACGATGTCATCGGCGCCGAAGCTCAGCCCGAGCTCCTTGCTCAAGCCCTCGGCCGCCGCGGCCAGCGCGGCACGGTGGGGCATCTTGTACCCGAACCAGTCCTTGTCCTTGGGCTCGGCCCAGCGCTGCAGGGTGCGCACGTACTGCGGCATCGCGAGCTCTTGGGGGTTGCCGGCGATAAAGTTGGACGCCGCCGGGTCAGCCGCGTGGCGGCCCATCTCGGGATCCATCATCGCGGCAAGGAATCCGCGCATCGACTCGATGATCCCGCTGAGGTGGCGCGCGACCTCGTCTGACATCTCCTCTAATACGTTAGCCGTCTCGGCGCTCGTCGTGTTCGGGGCTAGCGGAGATGCGCAGAACTGGTAAGAGCTAGTGCGGAGTTCGTCCCTCGAGGATCAGCGCAAGCGTCGGTAGATCGATGTTTCCGCCGGAGACGATGCAGACGACCTTCCCAGCACCGGCGTGGCCATTGACCGCCGCGGCGACAGACGCCGCCCCCGCGCCTTCGGCGACGACGTGGTTGCGCTCGACCAGGAGCCGCACCGCCGCCGCGACCTCATCCAGTGAGGAGACCAACGCGCCGTCGAGGAGCTCGCGCGCGAGGACGAACATCTCCGGGAAGACGCGCGGCCCACCGATACCGTCGACGAAGGTCCGCGTGTGCTCGATGCTCGAGGCCTCGCCTTTCGCGAGGGATGCCGCCAACGGCGCCGCCGTCGCGACCTCGGCCGCGAAGACCTTCGTTCGTGGGCGCAACGCGCGCAGTGCCGACGCGATCCCGCAGCTCAGCCCGCCACCGCCGAACGGGACGACGACGGCGTCGACATCGGGCAGGTCTTCGACGATCTCGAGACCGATCGTCCCGTTCCCGGCCATGACCGCCTCGTCGCTGAACGCGTGCACGAAGAGTCCCTCGAGGCCGTCGCGTGTGCGGGTCCGGAATGTCTCGAACCACTCGTCGTGCGGGACGGCCACGATGCGGGCGCCGAGCCGCTCCACCGCGGCCAGCTTTGTCGCCGGCGCGCCCTCCGGCACGACGACGGTGCACGGAACGCCCAGGCGCCGCGCGTTCCACGCGACACCCTGCGCCATGTTGCCCGCGCTCGCGGTCCATACGCCGCGTCGCAGGTCGGAGGGCGACGCGAGGGCCATGCGGTTGCTCGCGCCGCGGATCTTGAATGATCCGATCGGCTGGAGATTCTCCAGCTTCAGATAGACCTCGGCCGGACCGCTGTCGACGTTGAGTCGCACGAGTGGCGTGCGGATCGCCGCGTCCGCGATGCGCTCGCGCGCAGCTTGGATCTCCGTGAGGGGGATCAACGAGCGGACTCTACGCCGTGCCCTCTGTCGGAACCGCGATCGTGCGCGGTCAGTCTTGCCCCGGCCGGCGGCCCTAGGGTGATCGCCACAGGTGGTCGAGTTGAGCGCCGGCGGAGTCGTCATGCGGATCGATCCGGCCGAAGGCGGCAGGATCGTGTCGCTTCTCATCGCCGGCGTCGAGCGGATCCTGCCGAAAGCGCGTGCCCGCGCGCGCGCACCGGCTCTCTATTGGGGCTGCTATCCAATGGTGCCCTGGGCAGGTCGCCTCTCCGAAGGTCGTATCCCCACGAGCGACGGTGAGGTGCGGCTCGAGCCGAACCTTCCGCCGTCGGCCATCCACGGTCTCGGCTTCGACAAAGGGTGGGAGATCGTGGAACGGAGCGCGTCCGCGGTCACGATGACCTGCGCGCTTCGCGGTCTCGGCTGGCCTTTCGGCGGCCGGGCGCGACAGACACTGAAGCTGGACGTCCGGAGTCTCGAGCTCGAGCTGGAGGTCGGTGGGTACACGAGGCCTGGGCCGGCGGGTCTCGGCTGGCACCCGTGGTTCACACGACCGCAAGGCGCCGAGATGCGGCTCTGCGTAGATGCGACCGAGGTCCTGGTGCTCGATGCGGATCTCGTGCCGACGGGTGAGGTTCGGCAGGTCACCACGGCGGAAGACCTGCGTTCGTGCCCGCCGCTCGGCGACCGTCGCCTCGATCACGTGTATGTGCGGGCGAAAGGCCCGGCCGTCGTGCGGTGGCCCGATCTCGAGCTGCGGATCGCATTCGACGCGAGCACGCCGACCGTCGTCGTTCACACGCCGATCGAAGGCGTGTGTGTGGAGCCTCAGACGATGTGGCCGAACGCGCCGCTTCTCGCGGCGGCCGGCGTCCGCGGTACCGGCTTACGGACGCTCGAGCCGGGCGACACGCTGCGCGCCAACGAAGAGTGGACGTGGAGCGTGTGAGAGCCCCCTACAACCGATCCGCGCCGGTCATCTCCCGAAGCGCGGCCATGCCTGCCGCCGCCTCCTCTAGCCCGGGGCGCGATCTCGGCTCGAAGCGTCGAGACGGCGCCGGCGCGAGGCGGGGGCGCTTCGCTTCGACCGCCCACTGCGCCTGGCGCGCGGCGCCTGACGCGGCGGCCTCCACGATCGTGGGACGAACGACCGGCAGCCCGAAGATGTCGGCGCACAGCTGCGCCCACGCGTCCGACGCCGATCCGCCTCCGATGAGCGTCACTTCCGTTGGCGCGACACCCGCGCGGCGCAGCGCGTCCAGCCCGTACGCGAGCCCGAACGTCACGCCTTCGACCACGGCATG
>VBEZ01000226.1 GCA_005882255.1 Chloroflexota bacterium
CGACGATCGGCGGCGTCCTGCCCTACCGCGTGCCGACGGTGGTCGGGGCCCTGCACTACGCCGCCGCCTTCGGCGCGATGAGCCCGATGTCCGCGTACTGGGCCGAGACGAAGACGCTCGCGGTGAAGCTCACGAACAACGGCAACATCCCGTGGAACTTCGCGGGCGCGAATCCGGTGGACCTCTCGTACCACATCCTCGACTCCGCGGGGCGTGCGGTCGTGTGGGACGGCGCGCGCACGCCGCTCGGCGCCGACGTGCTGCCCGGCGCGTCGAAGGACCTGAGCATCACGTTCGCCACGCCCGGGCAGAGCGGCAGCTACACGCTCGTCGTCGATCTCGTGCGCGAAGGCATCGGTTGGTTCGAGGGAGCCGGTTCGCCGCCGGCGCGCGTTCCGCTGAGCGTGACGAGCGGATTCAGCGCGGGCTACGCGGGAACGACGACCCCGGGTCAGGTCACGATCGGCGCGACCATCAGGCTCGCGACGACGATCGTGAACTACGGTCCGCGCGCGTGGTCGGCGAGCGGCGCGAACAGGGTGAGCCTCAGCTATCACATCGCCACCGCGGCCGGCGACATGGTGGTGTGGGACGGCGCGCGCGGCGCGCTGCCGAGCGACGTGCCGCCGTTCTCGCAGGTCACCGTGCCGATCACGGTCAGCGTGCCGCAGGGCGTCGGCGACTACGTCATCTCGTGGGACATGGTCCTCGAGGGCGTCGCGTGGTTCAGCAGCACCGGCGTGGTGACGAAGCGCGAGCCCTTCACCGTCGTATCCGGCGTCGTGTTCTATGGCAGCGGCTTCGGTCACGGTCTCGGCATGAGCCAGTACGGCGCGCAGGGCTGGGCGACCGGCGTCACGGGGCTCACGCTCAACGCCGAGCAGATCGTCGCGAAGTACTACCCGGGCACGACGTTCCAGTTCGTCGACGCGTCGCGTCCGCAGGTGCGCGTGCTGCTCTCGCAGCCGTCGTCGACCGGGCGCTACCGCTGCGGCGACAACCGGTTCTTCGCGGGCTCCGCCGGCACCGTCACGTCCGACGGCGGCTTCCGCGTCCTCGATGAAGCGTCAGGCAACGCCGAGATCGGACGCGCCGGCCCGAAGCAGCAGTGGCAGTTCGTGGCCCAGCCCGGCGGCGTCGCGGTGTGGGACAACAGCGGAACGCCGCGTCTCGTGCGCATCGTCCCGTCGGCCGCGGTCGTCCCGCTCGATCCGAACCAGCCGCTCGGCTTCATCGAGAAGGGCGTCTACCGCGGCAACTTACGCTTCACCAGCCTCGGCGGGACGCTGCGCGCCATCAACGTCGCGACCTGGGACGACTACCTCCGCGGCGTGATCCCGCTCGAGATGCCGACGGCCTGGCACCCCGAGGCGCTCAAAGCGCAGGCCTACGCCGCGCGCTCCTACGCCTACAACTCGTACAAGGGCGGTTCGGCCGACTACGACGTGAGCGACGACCAGTCCGATCAGTGCTACGGCGGCTCGCGCGTCGAGGTCGCTTCGAGCAACGCTGCGGTCACCGCCACCGCCGGCAAGCTCATCACCTTTAACAACGCCGCGATCCGCGCGTACTTCGCGAGCTCGAACGGCGGCTACACGCTCCCGTACGGCTGCTTCGGCAACCGCGTGGTGCGCAGCGGGTCGACGTGGGTCTGCACGCCGGATCCGAACCAGCCGTTCCTCGGCGCCGTGCCCGACCCCGCCGACCGCGCCGTCGCGAGCCCCGCGAACCCCCGCGCGTCGTGGACCGTGACGCTCACCGGCACCGACATCCGCAACGCCGTCCTGCGGTGCAACGGCATCGACATCGGCGCGCTGCAGGCGGTCGATCTCTCGAACCGCTCGGTGCCCGAGGTCGGACACGTCATCTCGGTGCGGCTCATCGGCTCCTTTAACACCGTGGACCTGCAGGCGGAGCAGTTCCTCCGTACCTGCCTCGCGCTGCGCTCGACGATGGTGAGG
>VBEZ01000103.1 GCA_005882255.1 Chloroflexota bacterium
TGCGAAGGGTTGAACCAAGGGCAGGGGACCAGCGTCCTCGACGCACATGTCGTGCGGGCGATCGAGACCGGCGACCGGAATCCGACGCCCACCGGTATGCGCCAGCCTTTCCAGCGTCTCGAGCTTCAGCTCGACGACGGCCTCTACCGCGGCGAGGTCGTCACCGTGGAATGGGGCGGCCGCCGCGCCCTGGATCCGAGCGGTTTCCTGCGTGCGGGCGATCAGGTTCTCGTCTCTGAGAGCCGGGACGGCGGCCAGCGCACGTACGCGATCCAGGAGATCGTTCGCGTGCCCGCGCTCGCCCCGTTCGCGGTCGTCTTGTTCGTCGCCCTGCTCGCCGTCGCGCGACTCAAAGGACTGGCCGCGCTCGCCGGGCTCGCCGCCAGCATCGCGGTGTTCCTGCTCGCGATCGTCCCGGCGCTACAACGCGGCGGCGATCCGCTCGTCGCGACTCTTGTCGGCGCCGCCGGCGTCGTCACGGTGTCGGTGTTCGTCGTGCACGGCGCGAACCGCAAGAGCCTGGCGGCGCTCCTCGGAACGCTCGCGGGGCTCGTCGTCATCAGCGTGATCGCCGTCGTCGGCCTCGCAACGCTGCATCTCACCGGGCTCGGCACCGAGGACCAGATCTTCCTCGCGGTAGGGACCGAGGGGCGTATCGACATGCCGAGACTCGTCCTCGCCGGCGTCATCGTGGGTTCGCTCGGCGCGCTCGTCGACATGTGTGTCGGCCAGGCCTCGGCGACGATGGAGCTCGCGTCGCTGGAAGGGGGGCTTTCGCAGGCGCAGCTCTATCGCTCGGCGCTCAACGTCGGACACGACCACATCGGATCGCTGGTGAACACGCTCGCCCTCGCGTACTTCGGTGGCGCGCTGCCGCTCGTGCTGCTGCTATCGCTCGGCTTCCAGCCGTTCTCGGTCGCGCTCAACAGCGAGGAGATCATCGGATCGATCTTCACCGTGCTCGCGGCGAGCATCGGCCTGGTCCTGTGCGTGCCGATCACCACCGCGATCGCGGTGTACTTCGCCCGGCGCGGTGCGACCTAGAGCGCCGCCTTCTCGCGGCGGCAGCGGGCGCAGAGACCGTAGAAGTCGAGCCGCTCGTGATCGACCTGGAAGTCGTGTCGGTCGCGGATCCCGCGGAGGACCGGACGCAGGATCGTCTCGTCGACGTCCTCCACGCGCTGGCAGCTGGTGCAGACCAGGTGATGGTGGTGTTCGGAGACGCACGCGACGTACGCGGACACATGACCCTGCCGTTCGAGCCGCGTCGCCATGCCCGCCTCGACCTGCGCCTCGAGCGCGCGGTAGATCGTCGCGAGCCCGAGGCGCGGGTGACCGTGGTGCAGACGCTGGTGCAGCTCCTGCGCTGAGATGGCCTGCCGTTCGGCGGCGAGCGCCTGCGCGACGATGACCCGCTGTTTGGTGAGGCGCCTGCCCCGTGACGTGATGCGCTTCGCCAGGGTGGTCCGAGTCGTTGTTCGCGGCATGCCCTAAAGCATAGCGCGTCATCTTTTTTGGCTCTCGAGTATGATTCTCACCAGGCTATTGAGAGTCGTTCTCGTAATGGGGAGAGGCGTTCGATGCGTGCAATCCTGCTGACGGCTGCGCTCGCGCTTGGCGCTGCGACCCTCACGGCGTGCGGCCTCGGCGGAAACGGGAACCCGCAGATCCTGGCGACGACGACGATCCTCGCGGATATGGCGAAGCAAGTAGCCGGCGATCGCATGACGGTCGGCTCGATCGTGCCAGCCGGTGCCCACGTCGAGGAGTACGAGCCCCGGCCGGACGACGCAAGGCGAATGTCCGAGGCGAAGCTCGTGATCACGAATGGCCTCGATCTCGATAAGTGGGTCGAGCCACTCCTCCGGAACGCTAAGACCGGCACTCCGGTCATCACCGTGACCGACGGCTTACCCGACATCGCCGGGAACCCCCACATGTGGTTCGACCCGGCCCTTTCGCGAGGTTACGTCCTGAAGATCCGTGACGCGCTCATCGCACTCGATCCGCCCGGCAGGGATGTCTACATGCTGAGCGCTGAGAAGTACTCGCTGCAGCTGCTCACCCTGGAAGCGGAGCTCAAGGCGAAGGTCGACACGATCCCGCCGGAACGCCGCAAGCTCGTGACCTCGCATGACGCGTTCCCGTATTTCGCGAGGGCCTTCGGCTTCGAGATCGTCGGCTTCGCCGAGCCGGAGCCCGGCAAACCTCCCTCGGCAGGCGAGCTCGCGAAGCTCGTCGAGGAGGTCAGGTCCGCGAACGTGCCCGCGATCTTCTCGGAGGCCGGCGGGTCAGCTCAGCTCGCGGAGACCGTTGCGAAAGAGACGGGAGCGAAGGTCGTGACAGACCTTCCGACGGACAGCCTGCTCGACAGGCCCGCCGACTCGTACATCGGCCTGATGCGCGTGGTCGTCGACAAGATCGTCGCGGCGTTGAAATAACGCCACGAATGCCGGACCTGGCTCGCGTATCGTCGCCACCCGTGAGTGAGCCCGTCGTCATTGAGCTTCGTGGCGTGCGTGCCGGCTACGACGGCCGCACGGTCATCGATAACGTCGATCTGACGGTTCGTCGCGGCGAGTTCGTCGCGCTCGTCGGCGCGAACGGCGCCGGCAAGTCGACGTTGCTGAAGGTCATCGTGGGCCTGCTGCGGCCCTACGAGGGAAGCGTGAGCGTGCTTGGGTCCGCGCCGGGAACGAGCGCGCGGCGCCTCGCCTATCTGCCGCAGGCCGAGACCGTGCACTGGGATTACCCGCTCCGCGTCGAGGACGTCGTCCTGATGGGACGCGTCGCGCACGCTGGCCCGGGACGCGGGCCGTCGTCCGTTGACCGCGACGCCGCCCGCTCGGCGCTCGGCCGCGTTCAGGCGGACGACCTCATGCAGAGGCCGATCCAGGCGCTATCGGGCGGCCAGCGTCAACGGATTCTTCTCGCGCGCACTCTGGCGTCCGATCCGGAGCTCCTCCTGCTCGATGAGCCCGCGACAGGCGTCGACCCGGCGACGGAGGAGCAGCTCATGTCCCTGCTGGGCGATCTCGCGAGCCACGGCCGTACGGTCCTCGTCTCCACACACGATCTCGCGAGCGTCATGGCGCACTTCCCGCGCGTGCTCGCGATGAACGGCGGCATCGTCGCCGATGGCGACGCCTCCATCCTTCGCGACGACGCGATCCTGCGCCGCACGTACGGCGGACACCGGCCGGGCGCTCCCCAGCACATCGCGGACGAGCACCATGCCTGACCTGCTCGAGCCACTGCAGTACGCGTTCGTGCAGCGCGCGCTGCTTGCGGCGGTCCTCGTGGCGCTCGTGTGCGCGAGCGTCGGCGTGTTCGTCGTCCTGCGGGGGCTGGCCTTTCTCGGCGACGCGATCGCCCATGCGGCCTTTCCCGGCGTCGTCATCGCGTTCCTCGTGAAGATCAACATCGTGATCGGAGGCTCGATCGCCGCGGTCGCGTCGGCTCTCGCGATCGGTGCGGTCGCCCGACGGTCGGGACTGAAGGAGGACACCGCGATCGGGGTCGTGTTCTCGGGGATGTTCGCGATCGGCATCGTGCTGTTCAGCAGTATCCGCACGTACACGGGTGACCTTCTCGGCATCCTCTTTGGTGACGTGCTTGGAGTCTCCGCCGATCAGCTGATGGTCGCAGCCATAACCGCCGCGGTCGTGCTGGTCGCGCTCTGGATCATCTGGCGTCAGCTCGTGTTCGTCAGCTTCGACCCGATCGGCGCGGCCGCGGCGGGCCTGAGCACGGTGCGGTACGACACGCTGCTCCTAGGGCTCATCGGTCTCGCCATCGCGGTGTCCGTCCAGATCGTCGGCGTCGTTCTCGTCGTGGCGATGCTCGTGACGCCGGCCGCGACGGCGCGGCTTCTCGCACAGGACCTCCGTGCCCTGGTCGTCGGCGCGTTGCTCGTGGCCGTGCTGTCATCCGTCGCGGGCATCTGGCTCAGCTATTACATCAATGCCGCCTCCGGTGGCACCATCGTGCTCGTTGCCACGACGCTGTTCGGCCTGGTCTGGACCGGGCGCACGATCGCGCGGAGCCGTGTGGCGGCCGCTTAGCGCGCTCGCGATCGCGCTCGTCGTAGCCGCGTGCGCGCCGCGATCCGTGACGGTGGAGCGTACGGCCACGCCGTCGGTCATCGTCGTGCCGACCGAGCTGCCGAACGGACGGGTCGAGATCGCGATCCAACCGACGTACGTACTGGGCGAGCCAACTCGGATCGACGTGTCGATCGTCACGACGCAGGGCACGATCACGGGCCCGACCGAAGCGCGGGTGACGTCAAGCGGCACGAGCGAGCCCGGGTCGCCCGCAGAGGATTTCGTGCGCCGTCTCGACACGAAGGCGGCCACGGTGACCGCTGGTGAGCGTGCGATGACCTCGCTGACCTGGGACGGCGACGACGAGTTCGGCGTGCGCGTGCCGGCCGAGGCGTACGTGTTGTTGCTCGAATTCGAGTCGAACGACGGTACGACCACGCGCACGGTCCGAGCGACGGCGACGCTCCAGATGAACGACTAACATCGAAAGCGTGCCTCTCGACAAGCAGCTGCTCGAGATCCTCGTTTGCCCGGCGGACCACGGTCCGCTGCGCGAGGAAGGCGATCGTCTCGTCTGCGGGCGCTGTCGGCGCCGGTATCCGGTGCGCGACGGCATCCCGGTGATGCTCATCGAGGAGGCCGAGCAGCCCGCGTCCTAGAACGGAAGGAGCCCACCCTGGCCACTCAGATCACTCCCGACATGACCATCGCTTCGGTCGTCGATCGCTGGCCCGACTCGGCGCGCATCTTCGCGCGGTACACGCTCGGCTGCGCGTCGTGCGCGATCAGCAAGAGCGAGACGATCGCGCAGGCCGCCGCGGGACACGGCGCGGGTCGCGTGAAGCTCGACGACCTCATCGGCGAGCTCAACGTCTTCGCGGACACCGGCAAGCTGCCCGAGGGCGCGCCGCCCGCGCCGTCGCTCGCGGCGAAGGGCGTGCCACGCGGCATGGCCGAGCAGAAGGGCGTGAAGCACGTCATCGCGGTCATGTCCGGGAAGGGCGGAGTGGGGAAGTCCCTCGTCGCCGGTCTGCTCGCGGTCGGCCTCAAGCGGCGCGGCTTCAGCGTCGGCGTTCTCGACGGCGACATCACTGGTCCGTCGATCCCGCGGATGTTCGGCGTCCGCGAGAAGCCGATGTCCGCCGATGGCAAGACGCTCGTCCCGCCGAAGTCGCGCGGCGGCATCCCGATCATGTCGATGAACCTCATCCTCCCGAGCGAAGAGGAGGCGGTGATCTGGCGCGGCCCGATGGTGTCGGGGGCGATCCGGCAGTTCTTCAGCGACGTGCAGTGGGGCGAGCTCGACTACCTCATCGTCGACCTGCCACCGGGCACGAGCGACGCGCCGCTCACGGTGATGCAGGCGCTCCCGGTGGACGGCGTCGTGCTCGTGACCACGCCACAGGCCCTTGCGACGATGGTCGTCACGAAGGCCGTGAAGCTCGTGAAGCAGCTCGGCGGCGACATCATCGGCGTCGTCGAGAACATGGCGTACGTGACCCTCCCCGACGGCGGGCGCCTGGAGGTATTCGGTCCGTCGCAGGGCCTCAAGCTCGTCATCGCCTCGAACGCGCCGCTGATGGCGAAGCTGCCCATCGATCCCGCGATCGCGCGCGACGCCGACAACGGCGACATCGAGAACTACACCTCGCCCGAGACGGAGGAGCTCGTCGAGAACTTCATGACCGTCGCGCCGATGAAGGGACCGCCCGACTAGTCGCGACCCGGTACCCTGCGCGGATGCTCGGACGCGCGCGGCAGCATTCCGGCGGCATCTATCTATTCGTCGCGACCTTCGTCGCGAACGTGCTCGGGTACGGCTACCAGGTCGTCATGGCGCGCCTGCTGCGACCCGAGGATTACGCGGTGCTCACCGCGCTCTTCGGGATCCTGATCCTCGAGTCGATCTCGAGCCAGGTCATCCAGTCCGCGACGGCGAAGCTGGCCGCGCAGTACCGCGCGCGCGACGAGGACGCGGCGCTCCACGCGTTCGTACGCCGCTGGGCCGTGCGCGTCGGCGGAGGCGCGGCCGCCATCGGGCTGCTCGTCGCGGTCCTGTCCGGAGCGATCGCCGGCGCGCTCGCACTGCCCGCACTCTCCGTCGCCCTGCTGGGGCTGACGCTGTTCCTCGCGCTCAGCTTCACCTTCGGCCTCGGCCTGCTGCAGGGCCTCGCGCGCTTCGTGTGGATGGGCACGGCGCTCATCGCACAGGCCGGCGCTCGGCTCGCGGTCGGCGTCGTGCTCGTGCTCGCGGGCCTCGGCGTCGACGGCGCGTTCACCGGCGCGACGGCGGCGATCGCGATCAGCCTCGCCGTCCTTGCGATCCCGCTGGTCCCGCTGTTCCGCGCCGCGCGGGGGAGCGCGGTGAAGCACGAGCTCGGCGCCGCCGAGACGCGCTTCTTCGCCCTGTCGGCCGTCGTGCTGCTCGCGTATGCCGCGCTCACGAACATCGACGCCGTCCTCGCGCGGTCGCTGCTGGGGCCGGACGAGGCCGGAGCGTACGCGGCCGCGATCACGATGGGGAAGATCGTCCTCTTCGCGCCGATCGCGATCGGGTTCCTCCTGCTCGAGCGCACCGCGCGAGCCCACGCGCGCGGCGAGGATACCGACCGCGCCCTCTACCTCGCGCTCGCATTCGTGCTCGCGACGAGTGGCCTCGTCGCGCTCGCATACATCGTGCTGCCCGAGCTCCTCGTGCCGATCGTCGTGGGCTCGCAGTATCCCGAGACCGCGAGGATCGTCGGCACGTACGGCGTGGCCGCGCTCGCGAACGCGCTGCTCAACCTCTGGATCTCGTACTTCATCGGGCGCGGCGAGATGCGCGTCGGGCTCCTGCTCGCGGTCGCCGTCGTCGCCGAGGTCGCGCTGCTGCTCACGAAGGCGAGCGATCCGCTCACGATGGCGCGCATCGTTCTCGTCGTTGCGCTTGCGACGCAGGGCGCGGCGATCGCCACGTTCGTCCTTCGCAAGGCACGCGCGGGCTAGAGCTGTGTGGCGTCCACCAGGCCGTTGCGCACGGCATAGATCGCCGCCTGCGTGCGGTCCGAGACGTTGAGCTTCTCGAGGATCGCCGCGACGTGGCTCTTCACCGTCTCGGGCGAGAGCACGAGCTTGTCAGCGATCTCGCGATTAGAGAGTCCCTCGGCGACGAGGCCGAGGATCTCGCGCTCGCGCTTGGTGAGATTCTTCGCCGCCGACGGCACCGGGCCCGCGGGCTTCATCTCGCTGAGCATTCCACGAAGCAGCTTCGATTCGATGAACGCGCCGCCGGTCGAGACCTGGCGGATCGCGTCGACGAGCTCTTCCTTCGAGACGTCTTTCAATAGGTAGCCGGCCGCGCCGGCACGCACGGCATCACGGAGGTAGGCGGGGTTGTCGTGCATCGTGACCATGATCACCGCGGTGCGCGGGCGCTCCTCTTTGATCTTCTTGGTCGCCTCGAGACCGTCCATGTCGGGCATGCGAACGTCCATCAGGACGACGTCAGGCAGATCCCTGCGCGTGGCCTCGATGGCCTCGCGTCCGGTGCGCGCCTCGCCAACGACCTCGATGCCGTCGGCGTTGAGGAGCATCGCCGCCACGCCTTGTCGGACCAGCTCGTGGTCGTCGACCAACAGGACACGTGTCACGGGCTGATTGTACGGGCCACGGACGACAGAGCTCATCGCGCACATTGCTGAATGGAGGCTCAGTAAATCGCGAGCCAGAGGAGGTAGATCAGGAGGAGGATCACCGCGAGGACGAGGAGCACGAGCACGATCGCGCCGAGCGTGCCAAGGGTCGCGGGAGACATCGGTCGTGTGACCCCATCGATCATCTTGACGAACTCGGCCGCGGTCGCGTCCTTGCGTAGCCATCCCCGTCCTTCGGGTAATCGCCGCAGCAGCGCGCGCCCATCGGTCTCTGTCCCCGATAACACCAGGGTCGGCGCGCCGAGGTGCACGCGCGCGCCACTGCCCAGGAGCGTGCCGTCGATGAGCGCGACATCGGGACGCCAATCGCGCAGCGCGGCTGCCTCAGCAGCGCCCGCGACCCGACGCAGGTCGTAGCGCTTCTCGAGCCGCAGCAGCGTCTCGATGCCCGATCCGATGACGGGATGGGCGACCACGAGAAGCACCCTTGTCTGTGCCAACGCCGCTATTCAACGCCACGCGGGCCGCTCTAGACCCCCATTAAATAGGTGCGTCCCCCAAGCGGGCGACCGAGCTGTCGCCGATAGGGCGACCTTGTAGGGAATCGCGACACGCCTCTCCTACTTTTCTCACACCTGCGACCGATAGCCCCGCAGCGGCCCAAACCCGAGGCTATCCGCATGCCAACACGGGTCCTCGTAGCCGACGATCACCTCGCGATCCGCGAGGGCATCCGCTCGCTGCTTGCGCCGGATGACGAGCTTCTTGTCGTCGGCGAGGCCGCCGACGGCGTCCAGGCGAGCCGCATGGCGCTGGAGCTCAAACCGGACCTGATCCTTCTCGACAACTCGATGCCGGGCAAGACCGGCCTCGAGGTCGCCCGCGAGCTCAAGCCGCTTCTGCCCGACGCCTCGATCGTGTTCCTCACGCTCGACCCGGGCATCCGCGACCTCGCGCTCGCGGTCGGAGCGGTCGCACACATCTCAAAGGACACCGCACCGCAGGAGACGCTCCGCATCCTCCGCCAGGTCGCGCTGAGTCGCGCGCAGGCGAAGCCGGCGGAGCTGACCCCGATCGAGCGCACGCTCGCCGGAGCGCTCGTGGCCGAGCACCTCTTCACGAACGACCAGATGGCGCGCCTCGTTGCGTCGCGGCAGGCCCGCGAGTCCCTGGCGGCCGCGCTGATCCGGACCGGCCTCATTCCCGACGCGCGCGCGGCGCAGGTGCTCGCGCGTGTGAGCGGCCGGCCGCTCGTGACGCTCACTCCGCACCACGACACCGGAGTTGTGCGTCTCGCTCGCGGCCGCCGGAGTCTCATCGACCCGGTCGATCCGACGGTTGCCGCGCAGCTTGCGAAACGGCTGTGCGAGCAGCGTCACGTAGTCCTGCTTGCGATCGGCCGGAGCGAAGCGACCCTCGCGATGGCGAACCCGCTCGACGATCAGACGCCCAACGACGTCAGCGCTCTCCTCGGGAACGTCCCGGTCACCGTCGTGACGGCCAGCGCCGGCGAGATCGCCGCGGCGATCGCACGCGGCTTCGTCGCCCCCAATCCGAAGATCGCACCGATGCCTGTGGTCGAGCGCGCCGCCTCGAACGAGCGCGCGCGTCGTCCGCTCCTTCTCATCGCTGCGGTGCTCGCGGCGCTTCTGCTGTTCATCACCGGCGCAGGCGTGATCCTTGGTCCCGCTGCCAGTGCGGTGCAGGCGCGCGCGAATGTCACGATCTTCCAGGGCAACGTCGACGTGCGTACCGGCAACGGCGGGTACGCGCCAGTCGGAACCGGTTCCGTCGTGCGTCAGGGCGACACGATCCGGACGCGTCCCGCGGCGAACGCGGCGCTCACCTTCTTTGATGAATCGGTCGTCGTTCTCGAGCCCGGTACCGAGCTCGAGATCATTGAGCTCCGCGCGCTTTCGAACGGCGCGATCGCCGCGACGCTGCGTCAGACCGCCGGCACGACGTGGCACGTCGTCACGCACCAGTCTTCGACGCGCTACGCCGTCAACACGCCGACCGCGAGCGCCTCGGTGACGGGCACGGCCTTCACGGTCCACGTCGATGCCACAGGCGCAACGACGATCAGCACCACCGAGGGCGCCGTCGATGTGCGCGGTGTCGATGGCGCTGCAAACGCGAACATCTCGGTCACGGCCGGACTCATGACCACGGTCGCGACGAAGGGCGCTGCACCCTCGGCTTCGGCCGCGCTCGCGCAGACCACCGTCAGCTTCGTGCTCGA
>VBEZ01000104.1 GCA_005882255.1 Chloroflexota bacterium
TTCGGGGTGACCCCATTTGGCACGCCCGCTGTGTGCTCCTTTGTCGCGCCCTCGTGCTCGGCGAACTCGGCGGGCGCAGGTGCGCGGGGCTCGAGGGGCTCGCCGTGGGAGATCGAGGTCGCCGCTTCGCGACCCAGCGCAACGAGGCCCTCGACCGCGGCGTGAAGCGCCGCGATGACCCGGCTGGCCGGAGTGTCCTTCGAGACGTAGCCATTGCCGCCCGCCCGGAGGACCGCGCGGATCAGCTCCGGGCTCCGGTCGATGCTGAAGGCGACGATCGGGAGAGCCGGGGCCTCGGCGCGGAGCCGCGCGATCGCCTCGGCGCCGTCGGCGTCCGGCAGGTGGAGATCGCAGAGGACGACGTCGGGCTGCGCGTCCTCGAGCAGTCCGATCGCCTCGCTGCACGTCGCGGTGAGCCCGACGACGATCAGCCCCTCGCGCTCGAGCAGGGCGCGGACGCCGAGCTGCATGACGGGATGGTCCTCTACCGCGAGTACGCGCAGGACCGCTCCGCGCTCGTGCCTCATCTCGGCCCGGCCCAGCAGCGCGAGCGTGTCCGCGGTGCGCTGGGCGAGCGCGGCCTCATCCGGCTCGTAGGGTGGATCGTGCCGTGCGAAACCGACCCCGGTCGCGCCGGCGACGTCGGCGCTACCGCCCTGCTCGCTCGCGCCCAGGGCCGCCGCTCGGCATTCGGGGTCGTCGTCCGGGGCGTAGACCGCGAGCACCTTGCCGGACGCGTTCCGGACCGCCACAGCGTGGTGACCGAGCGACTCCGCCGCGGCCCGCGCCGCGCCGTGCGCGTCGCCTGACGCGACCGCCAGGGCCACATCGGCGAAACCCTCCGCGTGCTCGCGTTCACGCTGGAGTGCGGAGATCACGTTCATCGCCTGAAGCGCCCGCGAGAGATCCGCTGCGATGCCGTCGAGGAGCGTCTGGCGGCCGGAGAAGCCGTCGGCCTCTTGCGGACGTTTCACGCTCAGGACCCCGAGCACATCGTCGCCGACACGGAGCGGTACCGAGATGGACTCGCGCGCGTCGGGATCGACACCGTGGAAGCGTTCGTCGGTGACGCGTCCTCGCAGCACGACCTTCTCCCCGCTCGTCGCGACCCACCCGGCTATTCCCTCGTCGAGGCGCTGGCCGCGCCCCAGTTGGACCTCCCTCGGGAGACCCACGGATGCGCGCAGCCGCAGCTCGTCGCCCTCGATGAGCATGATCGACGACGCGCCGGCCCCCATCCGGCGCGCCACCTCGGCCGCGGCGCGAGCCAACACGGCGCTCGCGTCGCGAGCGTCCACCAGACCCTCGCCGATCCCGCCGAGCACATCCAGGCGCTCGTCGAGCTCTGCGGCGCGCCGCTGCGCACCAACCAGGTCCCGGCCGTCGGATGCCATCATCGCGAGGAGCTGCGCGGCGGACGACGCCGCGACCACGTCGAGCGCGTCAAAAGGCACCTCGCGCCGCAGCGCGCAGAGCACCGCGGGGCCGTTCCAGGTCTCGATCGGCGCGACCACCGCGAAGGCGGCCTCGTCGCCCCACCGTCCGGATGGCACCGACACCGCGAACGCGCCCCCGGCCGCGCGCGCGAACGCGTCCTCGCCGAGGATGGCGTGCCAGTCGGCACCCTCGATCCGATGTGAGAAGACGGTGGACGGCGGATCCGCGGTGGCAACCACGACAGCGACCGCTTCCGCCCGGAGCAGCCAGGCCAGATGTTCGAGCCGCTGCGGCCATCGCGCCGTCGAGTTGACGGGTCGGCCTCCTTGCTCCGGTTTGTCGGAGTGTAGGTGGCACGACCCTTGCCTGCTCGCCCAATATGTCCATCGATCCCGAAACGATGGAGGAGCTGCTCGCCACCGAGACCGCCCGGCTCGCATTACGACCACTCAGGGTGGGTGAGACGGTCGAAGGAGCGATAGCCGCCGTCGCTGGAGACGAGGCCACGGTCGATCTCGGTGATCGTCCCGCGGGCGTGATCCCCCAGCGCGAGGCTGGACCCGACCCGCTGAAGGTCGGGGAGCACGTGATCGCGGTCGTCATGCAGCCGGAAGGTCCCGATGGTCGAGTCGTGCTCTCGCTCCGCCGCGCCCGTAATCGGAAGCAGTGGTCCCAGATGGAGGAGCTCCAGAAGAACGGAGACCTGATCGACGCGGGCGTCCTCGAAGCGAACCGCGGCGGTGTCGTCGTCGACGTCGGCCTCCGCGGTTTCGTCCCTTTGTCGCAGCTCGTCTCGATCGGAGCGATCGACACGCGCGAGCCCGGAGTGCCCGAGCCGGTGAAGGCGCTCGTTGGAAAGCGCCTGCAGGTGCGTGTGCTCGAGGCGGACCCGACGCGCGACCGCCTCATCCTGTCGGAGAAGGCCGCGACCCAGAAACTGCGGCGCGATCGGAAGGCGCTTGGCACCGTTCAGCTCGCCGAGGGCGACGTTCGTGACGGAACCGTCGTTGGCGTGACGTCATACGGATTGTTCGTCGACGTCGGTGTCGCCGACGGCCTCGTGCATCGCTCGGAGATCACCTGGGCCAAGGGGGTCGAGCCGACCTCGCTCTACCGGCTTGGGGATGCCGTGAAAGTCCGGGTCGTCGGCATCGACCGCGACCGCCAGCGCATCTCGCTGTCGATCAAGCGCTTGGGGACCGACCCGTGGGAGCAGTACGTCGACCAACTTGAGACCGGTCAGACCGTCGATGCCACGGTCACGCGCGTGATGCCCTACGGGGCTTTCGCACGGATCGCGGACGGTGTAGAGGGACTGATCCACGTCAGCGAGATCGCCGCGGACCGCGCCACGGACCTGGGGGAGGCCATGCGCGTTGGCGATGTGCTTCCGGTGCGGATCGTGGCCATCGACCGGGAGCGCCGGAGGCTTTCGCTGTCTGCTCGCCTCGCCGACCGCACATGAACGTTGTCCGGAAGGCGGTCGTGCCGGTCTCCGAACGTATAATCGGAACCAGATGATGCCTGCACCGATATACGGTCCAGAAGAGCTTTAGGTGGGTCCATTCGACCGCTTCAATGACCGCGCGAAGAGAGTGCTCGCGCTCGCCCAAGACGAGGCCATCCGCTTCAACCACAACTACATCGGGACGGAGCATCTGCTCCTCGGGCTCGTCCGCGAAGGCGAAGGCGTCGCCGCGCGCGTTCTGGACTCGCTCGGCGTGGAGCTTTCCAAGGTGCGCACCGCCGTCGAGTTCATCATCGGCCGCGGAGACTCCACGACCTCGCCCAGCGAGATCACCCTGTCGCCGCGCACCAAGAAGGTCATCGAGCTCGCCATCGATGAAGCGCGCAAGCTCGGCCACAGCCACGTCGGCACCGAGCACCTGCTGCTCGGTCTGGTCCGCGAGGGCGAGGGCATCGCCTCGGGCGTGCTCGAATCCCTGGGCGTGTCGCTCGAGAAGGTCCGTCACCAGGTCATCGCGACGCTCGGCCAGCAGCACCCCGCGACCGCCGAGACGGCAGCCGCCGGCGGCAAGTCCGCCAGCTCCAAGACGCCCACGCTGGACCAGCTCGGCGTCAACCTCACGGCGATGGCGAAGGCGCAGCAGCTCGATCCGGTCATCGGCCGCGAGAAGGAGATCGAGCGCGTCATCCAGATCCTGAGCCGCCGCACGAAGAACAACCCCGCCCTCATCGGCGAGCCGGGGGTCGGCAAGACCGCGATCGCCGAGGGTCTCGCGCACCGCATCGTCAAGGGCGACGTGCCCGAGACGCTGCAGGGCAAGCGCGTCCTGACGCTCGATATCGGCTCGCTGGTGGCCGGCACGAAGTACCGCGGTGAGTTCGAAGAGCGCCTCAAGAAGATCATCGAAGAGCTCCGTCACGCTCACGACGTCATCCTGTTCATCGACGAGCTGCACACGCTCGTCGGGGCGGGCGCCGCCGAAGGCGCGGTCGACGCGGCGAACATCCTGAAGCCGTCGCTGGCCCGCGGCGAGCTCCAGTGCATCGGCGCGACGACGCTCGACGAATTCCGCAAGTACATCGAGCGTGACGCGGCACTCGAGCGCCGGTTCCAGCCGGTCATGGTGGAGGAGCCGACGATCGAGGAGACGGTTGCGATCCTGATGGGGATCCGCTCGCGCTACGAGGACCACCACAAGGTCGCGATCACGGACGAGGCGGTCAAGGCGTCGGCGGAGCTCTCCGCGCGCTACATCACCGACCGCTTCCTCCCGGACAAGGCCATCGACCTGATGGACGAGGCCGCGAGCCGCGTTCGCCTGCGCTACTCGACGCTCCCGACCGACGTGAAGGACGCCCAGAAGGAGCTCGACAAGGTCGTCACCGACAAGGAGCAGGCCATGGAGGCGCAGCAGTACGAGCTCGCCTCGACCCTTCGCCAGAAGGAGCGCACGCAGCAGGACAAGCTCCAGCAGGCGAAGGCCGATTGGCTGCTCGCGCAGTCGCAGAAGCGGCCCGAGGTGACCGACGAGGACATCGCCGAGGTCGTCTCGATGTGGACCGGCATCCCGGTCCGGCGCCTCGCGGAGGAAGAGACCGCGAAGCTGCTGCGCATGGAGGAAGTGCTCCACTCGAAGGTCATCGGCCAAGCGCCGGCGGTGACGATGGTGTCCCGCGCGGTGCGCCGGGCCCGTGCCGGCCTGAAGGACCCGCGCCGGCCGATCGGCGTGTTCTTCTTCGTGGGACCGACGGGCACCGGCAAGACGCATCTCGCGAAGCAGCTCGCCGAGTTCATGTTCGGCAGTGAAGAGAACGTCGTGAAGATCGACATGTCCGACTACATGGAGCGGCACAACGTGTCGCGTCTGGTCGGATCGCCGCCCGGCTACGTCGGATACGAAGAGGGTGGACAGCTGACCGAGACCGTTCGCCGCAAGTCGTACTGCGTGATCCTGCTGGACGAGATCGAGAAGGCGCACCCCGAGGTCTTCAACATCCTGCTGCAGATCTTCGACGAAGGCCGTCTCGCGGACGCGAAGGGCCGCACCGTCGACTTCCGCAACACGATCATCATCATGACCAGCAACCTCGCGCAGAAGATGCTCAAGAGCGAGAGCGCGCTCGGCTTCCGGACCAAGGGCGAGGGCGACGACGCCGGCCTGAACGCCCAGTACGAGCGCATGAAGGAGCGCGTGCAGGAAGAGATGAAGCGTTTCTTCCGTCCCGAGTTCCTCAACCGCATCGACGCGACGGTCGTGTTCACGCCACTTACCAAGCCTGAGATCCGTCAGATCGTCGAGCTCGAGCTACAGGGCGTGCGCAAGCAGCTCGCGTCGCAGGAGATCACGCTCGTGGTCACGGACGAGGCCAAGGACCACATCGCGACGATCGGATACGACTCGAACTTCGGCGCGCGGCCGCTCGCGCGGCAGATCCAGAACGAGATCGCCGACCCGCTGGCGGAGATGCTGCTCCAAGGCAAGTTCCAGGCGGGCGACACCGTCCGCGTGAACCCGGTGGACGGCAAGCTCGCCATCGAGAAGACCGAGGCCGTCGAGGCGCCCAAGCCGGTACCCGTCGCGCCGTAGCTCGCGCCTTGCCGGCGCCCGTAGAGTGGCCGCCATCGTGAACGAGGCCACGTCCGAGCGGAAGGTCGTGACCGTTCTCAAGGCGGACATCTCGGGATCGACCCCGCTGGGCGAACGCCTTGATCCGGAAGAGCTTCGTGTGGTCCTCGGTTCGTATTTCACCGCGCTCGCGCGTGAGATCCACCGTCGCGGCGGCATCGTCGACAAGTACGTCGGCGATGCCGTCATCGCGATATTCGGAGTTCCCGAGAGCCGTGACGACGACGCGGCACGCGCGGTCGTCGCCGGCGTGGCGATGCAGGAAGCGATCGAGCGCGAGAACATCGAGCTGCAGCGCCGCTACGGCGTCCAGCTGGCCTGTCGCATCGGCATCGCCACCGGCGCGGTCGTCGCTGGAGCGATCGCGGAGGACGTGCAGGACACGTACACGGTCGTCGGCGCGCCGGTCGCGCTGGCGGAGGCGCTCGAGTCGGCAGCGTCGCTGGGGTCCGTGCTCGTAAGCCCGGCCACGCGAACCGCGGCGCGCAGCGCGATCCGCTTCGCGCCGGTCGAGCAAGTTCGTCCGAAGGGATCGCCGCGTAGGGTGCCCGCGCATCGGGTGCTCGGCTTGCGGCACGCTACACGCGAGCTGGTGAACGTGGCGCGCGGCATGACCACGGGCGCCTCGCTGCAGGTCGGCGCCGAGCGGTCGAACGTCCTCGCCGAGGAGCGAAAGGTCGTGACCGTGCTGTTTGCCGACATTTCCTCCTCCGAACCGCTCGGTGCCAGCCTCGACCCAGCCAGGCTTCGGACCGTCCTCGGTGCGTACTTCGGCGTGCTCGCGCGGGCGATCCAGCACTACGGCGGCACGGTCGACAAATACATCGGCGACGCGGTCATGGCCGTGTTCGGGGCGCCGGTGTCTCACGAGGACGACGGCGTGCGTGCCATACGGGCCGCGCTAGCGATCCAGCGCGCCGCCCAATCGCTGAATACCACCCTCGAGAAGACTCACCGCATCAAGATCGCGATCCGCATCGGCATCAACACCGGTGAGGTGGTGGCCGGGTTGCTGCCGGGCGAGGTCCTTGCGTATACCGTCACCGGCGACGCGGTGAATACCGCTCAGCGGATCGAGAGCGCCGCACCGCCGGACGGCGTTCTCATCAGCGAATCGACCTTCGCGCTCGCGCGGTCCGCGTTCGTCGTCGAGGCGGTTCCGCCGTTGACACTGAAGGGAAAGTCGGAGCCCGTCGCCGTCTATCGCGTGCTGGGGCCGGAGCGACGTGCAAGCCCCCGTGGCGGTCCGAAGATCGTCGGCCGCGAGACCGAGCTCGCGCAGCTGTACGCGTACTACCGCGAGGCGATCGCGGGCCGCGGTCAGCTCGTGCATGTCCACGGCGAGGCAGGTGTCGGCAAGACGCGACTCATCGGCGAGCTGTTATCCGGTCTCCCGAGAGGCACTGCGCGCGTTCGTGCCCGCGCCAGCTCGTACGAGCAAGCGACGCCCTATGCGCTCATCGCCGAGCTGGTGCGACGCATGCTTGGTATCGGTCCGACCGACGACGAAGCCACTGCACGCGCCGCCCTCGACAGGGCACCGGATCTAGCGGCATCCGGCGAAGCCGGGGTCACGCTGCTGCTCGAGCTCCTCGGTTACGAGGTGCGATCGCCGCTCGATCCAGCCGGAAAACGGCGACTGATCGTGTCGCTGCTGCGCGATGCGCTGCGGCGCCGCACCGACATCACGCCGCTGGTCCTGGTGATCGAGGACTTGCATTGGCGCGACGCGTCTTCGGCCGACGTCCTCGGCGCAGTCATCTCGGCTGTGCCGCCGCTTCGGTGCATGTTCGTCAGCACTTCGCGCGAACCGACCGACATCGCCTGGTCGGCGCAAGTGATGGCGCTCGACGCTCTGCCGTCGGCCGCCGCCGCCGAGCTCGTCGACCGGCTGACGCCCGTCCCGCTCGACGCGGCGACGCGCGCCGTGATCCTCGAACGGACCGCGGGCAATCCGTTCTTCATCGAGGAGGTCGTCCGCTCGATGCGGCCGGGCAAAGAGCTGACCGTGCCGGCGACCGTCCAGGACCTCCTAGAAGCGCGCCTGGACGCGCTGGATGCCTCTCCGCGCCACGTGGCGCACGGCGCCGCGGTCATCGGCAGAACATTCTGGACACGGGTGCTGGCGCGCGTCACGCCGGACGAGGACCTGGATCCCGCGCTCGGGACGCTCGAGCGGGAGCACTTCGTGCTCCGAGTCCAGGTCGCCGAGCCGACGTATTCCTTCGGCCACGCGCTGGTCCAAGAGGTCGCCTACCGGACGCAGTTGATCGCCCATCGTCGGCGAGCGCACGTCGCCGTTGGCGACGCGTACACCGACCTGTTCGGCGAGCGCATCGACGAGTTCATCGACACCCTGGCGTTCCACTACCGCCGCGGTGATGACGACCCGAAGGCCGTCCGATGGCTCGCTCGCGCCGGTCACCGCGCTCAGCGGCTGTACGCGAACCCGGAAGCGCTCGACTACTTCCGAGGAGCGATCGAGCGAAGCACCGCGGATCCGGCCGCGCGCGCCGATGCTTATGAGGCCGTCGGCGACGTCCACCGCGTGACCGGCCGTTACGACGAGGCTCTTGTCGCGTACGGCGAAGCCATGGCCATACACGCTGCCAGCGACGTCGTGGCGCATGCCCGCGTCCAGCGGAAGACGGGCTTGGTCCAGCAGTTGCGCGGCAAGGCGAACGAAGCACTCGCGACGTTCGACGATGTCCTCGCGCGGCTGCCACCGGACGCGACGAGCGAGCGCGTGCGCGTGCGGCTCAACACCGCGGACCTGCAGTTCCGCAACGGAAAGGCCGACGTGGCCATCGCTCAGCTCCGCGAAGCCCTCGCCGACGCTGAGCGCATCGACGACAGCGACGCGATGGCCGAAGCGCTCAAGCAGCTCGGCACGATCTACGGTTACAAGGGCGAGTTTGGCCAGGCGCTTGCGTATCAGGAGCGGAGTCTCCAGGCGTACGTTCGCCTTGGCGACGTGCTAGGCGAAGCGAACGTTCATAACAACATCGGGCGGACCGAGCGGCGCCGCAGCCGACTTGCCGCAGCTCTCACGGCCTACGACGAGGCGCTTGCGATCCGCCAGCGGATCGGGGACCAGCTGGGAAGGGTCCACAGCCACGGCAACATCGCGGAGATCCACTTTCTGCGTGGCGAGCTCGCCGAGGCTGAGTATCACTACAACGCCGTGATGGAGCTGGCGACGTCGATCGGCTATGCGTTCGGCGCGAGTGCCGGTTTGGTCGGACTGGGAGCCACGAAGGTGGCGCGGGGTGACGCGAACGCGGGTATCGCGCAGCTGCGGCAGGCGATCACGGAGTTCGAGCGGGCAGGTCAGCGAACCTACATCGTCGAGGCGCTGCGTGACCTCACCGACGGTTACATCGCCACGGGTTCATCACTTGCCCTGGCGGCTGCCGAGCGCGGCGTCGCACTGGCTCGCGAGCTCGCCCTGCCGGAGCTCATCGCGATCGCGCTCCAAGCCCTCGGAAGCGCGCGACTCGCGGCGCGCGACACGCCTGGCGCGGTGGAGGCTCTAGAGGAGGCGCGCGGAGCGCTCGCGCGCGGCGAAGATCGCCATGAGATCGGACGGACCCTCGGACTTCTCGCACGTGCTTACGCGCGACTCCCCGCCACCGATGAGCGCCGCACGCAGGCGGGCCCGCTACGCGATGAGGCGCGCGTGATCTTTGAAGAGCTCGGCGCGGCGCTCGACCTACGCCGCCTCGCGCCGTAGAGCGCGGCGGCTACTTGACCTGGAAGTTCGTGCTGTAGGTCTGCGTGCTCGTGCTGCCGGCCTTGTCCTGCACGGTGAACGTGAGTTTCCAGGTCCCGGTCGTGAGGCCCTTCGTGCTGAGGTTGTAGATGTACCCGCCGGTCGTACCAAGCGTCGGGTCGTAGCGGAAGTCGGAATCCGGGTTGGCGCTTCCGGAGTCCTCCAGCTGGCCGGAGATGCTTGGCGAGATCTTCACGACATTGACCGCATGCACGACGATCCCGGGCGCCGATAGGTCGCCGCCGGTCGCGCTACACAGCTGGAACTTGATCGGGGCCGTGGAGCCACGTAGCACCGCCTTCGTCGGGTCGTACAGCAGGCAGAGGTTGAACTTCACGGCGAGCGTCGCGACCGGGCCCTCGCCGTCGTACGTCGTGCCGGCGATGTAGGTATGCACGGTGTAGACGCCGATCGGCAGGCCGCCGGTGATCGTTGCGAGCCAGTCGCCGGCGCCGATCGACACGGGCGCAGTCGACGAGGCCGTCGTCCCGTCCGCGCGCTTCACGACGTAGCGGACCTTCGCGTTCGCCGCGCTTTGTCCGGCCGGTGCGGTCACGAGCGCCCGTAGATTGATATTCGCGCCTGAGAA
>VBEZ01000248.1 GCA_005882255.1 Chloroflexota bacterium
GCAGCGAGCGGCATCGCCGACGTTCAACTCGTTCGAGCGGGCTGAAGCATCAGGCGACATCAGCCTCGCACATGGGCGGCTGACTCCCAAAAGCCGGCACGCGATGATGGCCTATGCTGAACTCAGTTACCCTCGCCGACCACCTTGGGCTGGTTCAAACTCGTTGCGCCGATTTGCTCACACCTCGCGACGCGGAACTCAAGACGACCAACCTGAAACACTTCCCGATGTTCAATGACCTCAAGGCGCCGTACTGAGGAAGGCATCACCGCGCAGACAACGCTGCGTAGATGCCGGACGCGATCCGCCACGCGCAGGCTCGTCAGTCTCGGCGACCACCGCCCCTGAACCCAGAGACTTCGACCTCGAAAACAGCGACTCGATCAGCGACCACGTACTTGCTCGAGCAGCGCGCTGACGACTTTAGTGACTTCGATCGCGAAACTCGTGGAAACGGTGCCGGCGGTTTCGTACAGCGCCGTGTTGCGGCTCTTCCGGGCGGCCGTGATCACGGCGGAATGCTCGCGGAAGCCGCGCGGTAGGCCGGGATACGAGAATCGGGCTTCGTGCGACCCCGTCTTTCCTCGGAGACGCAATCCTTCGGCGGCAAGAACGGCATCTGCGAGGTTGACGAGCGCTGACTCCGCGGCAACGAGAGCCAGGTCAGGATCGGTTTCGGCGTGTGAGCGAGCGCGCTCGAGGTTGCGCTCGGCGAGACGAAGCTTGGCCTTCATGTCGCCCTGGTCGGGATGTATTTCTCGAACCACGTCGCGGTGACGTTCCAGCCACTTCGCGCGTGCGTGTGTTGAACTCATTCTCATCTCCGACGATCCAGATCTTGGGCTCGGCCAGCAGTGTCATGAGGAACGGTGTCCGTTCACGCGCTCTCGCCAGGAGTTCCGGCTCGTTCCATACGACCGGATTGATCTCGCGGCGTAGCGTCGCCTCGAGCGACTGGAGTCTCTCCAAAAGGTCGTGACCGCGCCGCTCACCGATGATGAGCACGTCGATGTCGCTGCGGACATCGTCGTCGCCACGCGCATACGAGCCGAACACGAACGCGTACTGAACACCTGCCTGACGCTCAAGGATTCCGCGGAGCTGCGCGACGAGGCCGACTGTTCGCGCGTAAAGGTCGCGGAGCGCCGGATACACAGGGTTCCCGGGATCCATGTGCCACATTCGGAGAGGACCGACGCGCCGACTCTCCACCAGGCCCTGCCGGAGGAGCTTCTCAAGGGCCAGCTGCACAGGCCGAGGGCTCCCATGGATCCGCCGAATGAGGTCACGTGTGTGGAACTCTTGGCCCGGCGTACTCGTTAGCAGCGCGAGGAGCCGGGCCTCGGTGCCAGAACGCTCTATATCGGGCATGTCCTCTGATGATACATCCGTATCTCATACTGATACGGATGTATCTGCCGACGCGGCTCGCGCGGGGACACGCGTCGCAACTCCGCACCTCGCGCAAACACTCCAGCACTCGATCGAGTAACGGCACGAGGTTGACGATGCCCGACGCGATCGGCGATGCCTGTCCCTTGCCATCATTTCGGTCGCAACGCTCCGCGCCACCGAGCGACCCCTGCTTCGGCAGCCGCAGCCGCGAGTCGCGCCCGTATACTTCGTCGCACATCCGTCGTTATCTCGACTAGAACGCCGCGCTGCGGCGATCCCTTGAGGAGGGAACCCCAAGTGACTTCCACACTCGTGCGACGCGCTGTCAGCTCGACGCTCGTGGCCCTCATCCTCGCTCTCGCCCTACCGGCGGCGCCGGCGGCGGCGATGACGGGGACGGTCACCGGCAAGGTCGTCGACTCCGTCACGATGCAGGGGATCTTCGACGCGCACATCTATCTCGGCATCCCCGGCGGCTTCATCTGGGCCCACAGTGCGGCGGACGGGTCGTTCACCATCGACCTCACGCCGGGATACGTCTTCGGCTCGGAGCCGGCGAACGTTCCGGCGGCCTTCCCGCTGGTGAAGCAGCTCGTCGGTCCGCGCTCGAGCTGCACCGACTCGACCGGCCTGCAGCCGCCGCCGACGCTCACGCAGACGCTCTATCTCCCGAACATCACGCGCAACCTCGGCGGCGAGGGCGGCTGGTACACGCCGTTCATCGTCCAGAACACCGGGTCCGCGGCGACCATGCTCGAGGTCACCTTCTACAAGTTCGTCGATGGCTCGTGCGTCGAGCGCTTCCTCGTGTCGGGCATCAACCCCGGCACCTCGTACGCGAATGACCCGCGCGACACGGTGAAGAACCCGATCCTGCCGGACGACGCGCAGTTCTCCGTCGTCGTGAAGAGCTACGGATCGACCGTCGTCGGCGTGGTGAACGAGCACCAGGGCAGCGGCACCCGCGCGGAGGCCCTGTCGTACGACGGCTTCAGCGCCGGCGCGAACACGGTCTACCTCCCGAACATCACGCGTCGCCTCTTCGGCCTCTTCGTGACGCCGTTCATCATCCAGAACCTCGGCGACGGCGTCGCGTCGGTGCAGGCGACGTTCCGCACCTTCGACGGCACCGGCGTTCCGGTCACGATCGGACGCACCATCGACTCCGGCCGTTCGAAGCCGATCGACCCGAACTCGAATGACTTCAACCTCGGCGCGCCGGGCCTCACCGACAACAAGCAGTACGCCGTCACCGTGACCTCGAACCAGCCCGTCGCCGTCGTCGTGAACACGCACGCCGACGCGGCCTCGGTCGCGAACCCCGTCGCGTACGCGGCGGACGGCGTCACCGGCGGCGCGTCCACGATCTACGCCGCCTACGCGTCGAAGAACGCGGCGAGCATCGACCGCTACAGCACGACCGCGAACACCTACACCTTCGCGACGCCGATCCAGCCCAACCAGTCGAAGGCGTTCGATCCGCGCTTCTCATTCAGCACGCAAGGCACGGCGAACACGCCCTGCTCCACCGGCGGCGCGGACTGCCTCGCCGACGGCGAGTACAGCGTTCGCATCACCGCCAGCGGCGCGACGCTCGCCGCGGCGATGAACGTCATCAGTGATGTGGGCGGCGCGACGGCCATGGGCTACGCGGCGAACGCCGCACCGTCGACGAAGTTCTACCTGCCGAACGTGACCCGCACGCTCGGCGGCGCGAACGGCTGGTCGACGCCGATCATCCTGCAGACCGTCACCGCCAGTGGCGCGACGGTCGAGTGGCGGCGCTTCTCCGACGGCGCGCTCGTCACGACGCAGAACCTCACGATCGCGAACGGCTCCGCGATGCGGATCGACCCGCGCACGGTCGCGGGCCTCAGCGACGACACGCAGTACGGCGTGACGGTCAACGGGACCGGCGGCACGCTCACCGCGATCGTCACCGAGCTCAACTTCCAAGGCGGCGACGGCGCGATGACCTACGAGGGCTTCCCATCGCCGTAAGGCTCCGCGAGCTCTTCGCTCGTTTCTCTGGTGACCGCCGCGTCCTCTTCGGAGGCGCGGCGGTCGCGGTCCTGGTGATCGGGGCTGTCGTCCTCGCGGTCGCCTTGCCGTCGCTTCAGCAGACCAACCCGCCCGCGGCGAACGTTGAGGCGAGCGCGACGCCGAGTGCAACACCGACGGAGACCGCATCAGCGACCGCGCAAGTTGGAACGGAGACTCTGCCGCCCACGCCGAAACCGACACCGACCGGCACACCGGCGCCCTTGCCCTCCGAACCGACGGCCCAGTCCGTGGAGGTCAAGACGCCGAGTCCCAAGCCGGCGGCGACGCCGATCCCGACACCGGATCCCGCGATGTGGCGCATCGAGGGCACCGTGGTCGACGAGGCCGGGAGCCCGCTCGAGGCGGTCTGCGTCGTCGTGGGGCCGCGCGGCTGCCAGCCCTACAGCCCACACACCGACGAGAACGGGCATTACTTCCTGGACGTCGCTCACAGCGCCATCACGACGTCGTTCGACTTCTACTTCGAGATGCCTGGTTACAAGACGGTCTGGTGGAACATGGCTCCGAACGGCCCGACAGTTTTCAACGTTGTGCTCCGCAAGGGTTAAGTCCCTATTGAGCGCCGCGTTGGCGGAAAGTAGGCTGCTGCGGTGACTGGCGCGTCCGGCAGGGGGGTCTTCGCGTTCGCCGCGCTCGGCGACGCGGGCCAAGCGGCGACTGGTGCGGCCGAGATCGGCCGCGGGATCTCCGACGTCCAGCTCGTCGCACTCGCGCGGGAGTCTCGCCACGAGGCTCTCGAGGTCATCTACGGGGCCTACAAGACGCGCATCTACACCTTCCTGCTGCGTTTTCTCTCCGATCCCGAGACCGCCGACGAC
>VBEZ01000249.1 GCA_005882255.1 Chloroflexota bacterium
CCGAGCCAGCCGATGATCGGAAGCTGCTCGAAGTACGTGATCGCGACGAAGGCGATGCAACCCAGCGTGAGATACCAGAGACCGCGCACGCCCCTACCCTAAGCGGTCCGGCGCGCCGCGGTCCGTATCACGCGTCACGCTCGCGCCGCGACGTCGCCGATCTGGATGAAGCCGAGGGCTCGCCGCCAGGCGTCCTCGCAGGCCTCTCGATGCTCCGCGAACGTCCGATCGAAGAACGAGTGCGGCGCCTCTGGATAGCTGACGAAGTGGTGCTCGACACGTGCATCCTTCAGCGCGCGGTCGAACGCATCGACGTCGTTCGCCGGTATGCTCGGGTCGGCACCACCGAAGAGACCGAGGACCGGCGCGCGCATCCGTGGCGCTCGGTCGCTGGGCGCCGTCCCCTCCTCGCCCTCGCGGGTCGAGAGACGGCCATAGAAACCAACGACGCCCGAGAGCTCGGCGTGCTCCGCCGAGGCGAAGAACGCCTGCCGGCCGCCCATTCAGAAGCCGAGAACGTAGATGCGTCGCGCGTCCGTCGCGCCGCGAAGGTGTCCGATCGCGCTCGCGATGTCCGCCTGGATCGTGGTCGTCGTCGTCTTGGCCACGTGCTCGCGATATTCGAAGTCGTCGCCCCGGCGCGACGTACCGGCGGTGCGGCCGAAGTAGTCGAACGCGATCGCATGAACGCCGGCGGTCGCGAACCGTTCGGCGAGCTCCTCGTAGAACGGATGCAGACCGCGCACGTCCGGCGCGATCACGACGCCGCGATCGCCCTCGCCTGCCTTCGCGAGATGCGCGCGAAACTGCGTCGCGTCCTCGCTTGTGATGATGACGTCCTCACCGCCCGCGCCGCCGGAGATGAGGCGAAGATCCGCGGGCACATCTGGCGGATGGGCGCCGGACCGATGACACATCGAGCGTCCATGCTGCCATCGATGGACCCCGTATGCTCGCGCGGATGGCCGACCTGAAAGAGCGCGTCGCCGCGAAGCTCGCCGAGATGCGCCCGTTCCTCGAGCGGAGCGGCGGACAGGTCGATCTGGTCGAAGTCGAGGACGGCATCGCGAAGCTGCGCGTGGCGCTCACGCGCCCCGGGCCGAGCCGTCTCGTCGCGTCGCTCCAGCTGAAGAGCGGCGTCGAGCGGGCGCTCCGATCCGACATCCCCGAGCTCCGTGGGGTCGAGGCGGTGAACCTGCCGCCGTACTCCGAGCTCGGCTGGGACCAGCCGGACTTCCGCCCTACGGAGCTACCGCTTCCGTCGGACCTCGACGGAGACCGCTAACAACAGACCGCGCGATATCTCGCTAGAGCAACGTGGGCGCAAGCGCGCGCCACTCCGCGAGCGGGTGCGCGGCGAAGTCAGCGCGCAACACCTGTACGCAAACATGGTCGGCACCGTTGGCGACATGCTTGTCGACACGGGTGCGGATTTCGCGGGCGTCGCCCCAAACGACGATCGCGTCTACCAGCGCGTCGCTGCCGTCGTTCGCGAAATCGGCATCGCTCCAGCCGAGGCGCCGGAGGTTGTTGGAATAGTTCTCGTACGGGAGGTAGCGCTTCATGTATTTTCGGGCCGTCGTCCGAGCGACGGACGGATCGGTTGACAAGACTGCGGCCTGCTCGACCGCAAGGAGCGGACCTGGACCCAGCTCTTTGCGCGCGAGCGCTGTGTGCTCTACCGGCACGAAATATGGATGTGCGCCGATGGTGCGTTCGGCGGCAAGGCGAAGCATCCGCGGCCCAAGCGCCGCCAGCACCCGGTCTGGCGGTCGTGGAGGAGCGACGCCGGTGTAGGGCGCCCTGTCCATTGCTTCGAGATAACGCGTCATGTTCTCGACCGGCTTCGAATATGACGCGCCTCGCATCTTCACGATGGGGGCATGGCTCACACCGAGGCCGAGCAGGAAACGGCCCGGGTACGCCTCGACGAGCGTCCGCCCCCCGTTCGCCATCGCGGTCGCGTCGCGCGCCCAAATGTTGGCGATACCGCTGGCGATCACGAGACGGTCGCAAGAGGCGAGCAGCAGACCTGCGTGCGCGAAGATCTCTTTGCTCCCCAGCGACTCGGGGATCCACAAGGCCTGCAGTCCGAGACGTTCGAGCTCGCGCACATAATCGCGCGCCGCGGCCGCGGAGAGCCGCTCGACGTCGGACGTCCAAGTACCGACCCGACCAAGCCGTTTGGCCCACGCGCGGGCCTGATCGTGGTCGGTCACGGCTGACGTCGATCGTCGCGCCGCATCAGGGGCGTGACGCGTATCCGCGGCGCCATCCAGGTGATGTCGACGCGGCGCATCCCCTCGGCGCCGAGCGCGATCAGGCGCTCGCGCGCGGCGGTGGCGTCGGCGATGAGCGTGTCGACCTCGACGCCCTGGCATCGCGGCGCGAACGGGCGGAGGCGCTCGATCCCCTCCTCGAGCAGCGTGGTCGCGCCGTGGAAATTGCCGTTGCGCCA
>VBEZ01000105.1 GCA_005882255.1 Chloroflexota bacterium
GCTCGACCGCGCACGCGCGGCGGGCATCACGATCACCAGCTTCGCCGAGACGCTGAGTGGCCGCGACGACGCCGCGCGGGAGCAATGGTGGCGCGCGCTCTACGCGGCGGAGGCGCCGATGTGGGAGGACATCCCGTTCGCGACGCCGACACCGCATTGGCCGTGGGATCGCTTCTATGAAGCGTCGACGAGCGAACGGATGCTGCACGACCTATCGCTCGTCGCCTACGCCGGTGATCAGATCGCGGGGTTCAGCACGACTGGCAAGAGCAAGGAGCGCGACGGCTGGACCTGGATGACCGGGACCGCGCGCGAGTACCGCGGCCGCGGCGTCGCCCGCGCCCTCAAGGTCGAGGCGCTCACGCGCGCGAAGCGCAAGGGCCTGCGCGCGATGGGCACGACCAACGATGAGCCGAACAGATCGATGCGCGAGATCAACGCGAAGCTGGGCTACCAGATGCTTCCGGCTCACGTGGAGCTGGAGAAGCCGCTGGCCTGATCTCCCTCGGGAGCAGCAGGAGGACGAGGCCCGCGCACAGCGCCGCGGTCGACGACAACAGCAGGCCCCCGCCCACATCCGTCAGCTGCCAGATCGCGGTCGCGCCGAGCGCCCCGATGACCGTGCCGGCCTGCGCGACGGCGCTCACCACGCCGAACACGCGCCCGCGACGCGCGGAGGGAACGGCGTTGGTCAGGAGCGCGAACCACGACGCGTTGTATGCGGTCAGGGCGGCGCCGGTCACGAAGCTGATGGCGTAGAAGAACGGCTTCGGAAGACCGAAGAACACGATGAAGCCGAAGAGGAAGATCGGGATCGAGGACAACACGGCCATGCGCCGCCGCCCGGTGCGGTCGGCGAGGTGGCCGAGCCACGGACCGAGCGTGATGTCGCCGATGCCGAAGATCGTGAAGATGATCCCGACGTCGAACGTCGACCACCCGAGACGCGTCGTCACGAACGGCGCGTAGCTCGTGATCCAGCCGCCGAACCCGATGAGCAGCAGCAGATTTCCGGCGAGGAGCACGAACACGGTCCGGTTCCAGACGCGTCCGCCCGCGGAAGTCAACGTACCAGCGTCGTGCGGTCGCGGCGTCGGACGCGGGAGGAACAGCGCCGCGACGAACGCGAGCGCGCTCGTACCCGCGACGATGAAGAAGGGAGCCCGCAGGTCGCCGGCCACGGCCACCAGGCCGCCGAACCCCGGTCCGAGGACGCTCCCGGCCGAGTTCGCGGCGGAGATGATGCTGTTGAAGAACGCGAGGCTCGCCTGCTCCGCGGTCTGTGAGATGTAGAGGCGGGTCGCGACCATGTTGATGCCGCCACCGAAGCCCGCGAGGACGCGGTAGCCGATGAGCGCGACCGCGGTCGGCGCGGTCGCGATGAGCACATTGGCGGCGGCGTAGGTCCCGATCCCCGCCACGACGAAGCGCCGTGCGCCATATCGATCCATCAGGAACCCCGAAGCGAACTGCGCAACGCCGTTCGCGACGGCGAAGCCGCTCGTCATGAGCCCGAGCTGCAACGGCGAGGCGCCGAGCGAGAGCGCGTAGAGCGGCAGCAGCGGCAACATGATCGAGATGCCGAGGCTCGAGACGAACGAGATCGTCGCGAGCACGGCGAGCGCCGGGCTGCCGCTGGCCCGCAGTCGCTGGATCACGAGCGCGTACGCTAACGATCGCATGAGCGACGGCGATCCGGTGGGTGGGGCTCTGCTGCTCGGCTCCGCGCTCTGCGCGATCGGCGCGAGCCTCGTGGTCTGCTACGTCATCTGGCTGAACACCTGGGAAGGCTGGGAATCCTGGAACGCCCGTACCGGCCTCGATGCGGAGCGCGCCGACGAGGAGCGCCTTCTCGGCAAATAGAAAGGAGGGAGGCGACCCGCCTCCCTCCTGTTGCGTTCGCGACCGGGCCTATTCGGCGGGAGTCGCCTCGGTCATCATGCCGGGCTCTTCGCCACCGACCTCGGACCAGATCTTGACGTTCTTGGGCTCTCTCAGGAAGAGCGTGCCGAGGACCACCGTCATGAGCGCGATGGTGATCACGTAGGCGAGGCCGAGATAGATGTTGCCGTTCGGGTCGGGCGGCGTCGACGTGTTGAACTGCCGCAGGTCGAAGATACCGAGCCACGGAACGTAGGAGGTCGCGATCGGGATCGTCGCACCGACGAGACCGGTGAAGGTCAGCGGCAGCAGGCCACCGAACCAGCCGTTCCCGAAGTGGTACGGGATCGACAGCGAGGTGTAGCGGACCTTCGCGCGGAAGTACTCCACCAGGAATGCCGCGATCGGTCCGTAGACCATCGTCACGTAGATCACCTGGATCCACACCAGACCGACAAGCATCGCCGTGTCGGGGTTGGCCTTGTCGATGAGGCCCGATCCGTCGGTCTTGTAGATGACGTGAGCCGCGTCATACATCGCGTGATAGATCGGGATGTACGTGACCGCCGCGACCAGACAGCCGGCGAGGATGATGACTTTGCGTCCGATCCGGTCGGACAGCCAACCGAAGAACAGGAAGAACGGTGTTCCGAGGGCGACCGCCCAGAGCATGACGGTGTACGACTGCGTGAAGCTCAGCTTCAGGTACGTCGTCATGAAGAAGTTCGCCTGGAATTGACCCTGGTACCAGACGACTCCCTGGCCGGCGGTGAGGCCGAGCAGCACCAGCAGGATCGTGCCGACCTTGCGCCCGCTGAAGCTCTCCTTCGCCCAGTTGCCCGTGCCGGTGACGGACTGCTTCTGCTCCTTGAGGCGCGCGAACAGCGGCGTCTCGCGGAGGCGGATGCGGATGAAGAGCGCGACGATGAGGAGCAACGCGCCGAGGATGAACGGGTACCGCCAGCCGACGCTCGCAAAGTCGGCGGTGGCCATGGTCGTGCGGAAGTACAGGATGATCGCGAGCGCGAAGAAGAAGCCGAGCGTCGCGGTGGTCTGGATCCACGACGTATACAGGCCGCGCTTGTTGTCGGGCGCGTGCTCCGCGACGTAGATCGCGGCGCCGCCGTACTCGCCACCGAGTGCGAGGCCCTGGATCAGCCGCAGGAGCACCAGACCGATCGGCGCGAGGATGCCGATGTCCTTGTATGTCGGTAGCAGGCCCATGAAGACGGTCGATAGACCCATGGCCGTGATCGTCACGAGGAACGTGTACTTGCGACCGGTGATGTCACCGAGCGCACCGAAGATGACCGCGCCGAACGGCCGCACGAGGAAGCCGGCCGCGTAGGCGGCGAACCCCGAGAGCTGCACCGCGGTCGGGTTGTCACCCGGGAAGAAGAGCGGTGAGAGGAACGGGGTCAGGGTCGCGTAGAGATAGAAGTCGTACCACTCCACGATCGTGCCGGCCGACGCGGCCGTGATGACGAACGGCAGCCCGTAGGCCCGCCTGGTCATCGTCGCCGCGCCCGCCCTAGTCGTTGCCAAGATCCACCCCCTCCGCCTATTCGCTGAAGCGGTATTTCTGGGACACGCGCGCCCTCACGTCAACTCGGCCGTTCAACAGGCGAAAGTCGTTCTGCTCGCTTGGTCGACTATTCCTCCTTGCCGGAGGCTGACGCGGTGCGGATCGAGTCGACGACGGTCGCGTCCGCCAGCGTCGTGGTGTCGCCGAGCGGCGTGCCGTTGGCGATGTCGCGGAGCAGCCGCCGCATGATCTTGCCCGAGCGCGTCTTCGGCAGCTCGGGCGTGAACATGATCGTTTTGGGACGGGCGATCGAGCCGATCTTGCCGACGACGTGCTCGCGGAGCTCCTTCGAGAGCCCCTCGCCCGCCTCCTTGCCACCACGGAGCGTCACGAAGGCGAAGATCGCCTGGGTCGTGATCGGGTCCTCGCGCCCGATCACGGCCGCCTCGGCCACCGCCGGATGCGAGACGAGTGCCGACTCGACCTCCGTGGTCGAGATGCGGTGGCCCGAGATCTTCATGACGTCGTCGACGCGGCCCATCAGCCAGAAGTAGCCGTCCTTGTCGCGCCGCGCGCCGTCGCCGGCGAAATACCGGCCGGGATACCGGCTCCAGTACGTCTCGCGGTAGCGCTTGTCGTCCTTGTAGATGCCGCGGAGCATCGCGGGCCAGGGCTTCGTGATGACGAGGTAGCCGGCACCACCGAGCGGCACGGTCTTTCCGTCCTCATCGACGACGTCCGCGCCCACGCCGGGGAACGGGAACGTCGCGCTGCCGGGCTTCGTGGTCGTGATACCCGGGAGCGGCGTGATGAGGATCATGCCCGTCTCCGTCATCCACCAGGTGTCGACGATCGGACAGCGGGTGCCGCCGATGTTCTCGTGGTACCAGAGCCACGCCTCGGGATTGATCGGTTCCCCCACCGATCCGAGGAGTCGCAAAGACTTCATGTCGTGCTTGTTCGGATACTCGGCTCCCCACTTCATGAACGTCCGGATCGCCGTAGGCGCGCAGTAGAGGATCGAGACCTTGTACTTCTCGATGATCGACCACCAGCGGTCCTTGTCGGGGAAGTCGGGCGTGCCCTCGTACATGACCCCGGTCGAGCCGTTCGCGAGCGGCCCGAACACGATGTAGCTGTGACCGGTGACCCAACCGATGTCGGCGGCGCACCAATAAACGTCCTCGTGTTTGATGTCGAAGATCAGCTTGTGCGTCGTCGCCACGCCGGCGAGATAGCCGGCCGTCGTATGGACGATGCCCTTGGGCTTCGCGGTGGTTCCCGAGGTGTATAGGAGATACAGCATGTGCTCGCTCTCGAGCGATTCCGCCGGGCACTCGGGCTTCTGCTTGTCGACGAGGTCGTGCCACCAAACGTCGCGGCCGATCGTCCACGGCACGTCCTGCTTCGTACGTCGCACGACGAGGACCTTCTCGATCGTCTGCGCCTGCGCGACGGCATCGTCCGCGTTCTTCTTCAGCGCGACGGCGCTCCCCTTCCGGTAGCCGCCGTCGGCGGTGATGAGCACCTTCGCCTCCGAATCGTTGATGCGGCCGGACAGCGCCTCCGCTGAGAAGCCGCCGAAGACCACGGTGAACGGCGCGCCGATGCGCGCGCAGGCGAGCATCGCGGCGGGGAGCTCGGGGATCATCGGCATGTAGATCGCGACGCGGTCGCCTTTACGGACTCCCAGCTCCTTGAGCGCGTTCGCGCAGCGGCACGTCATCTCGAGCAGGTCGCGGTAGGTGATCGTTCGCGTGTCGCCGGGCTCGCCCTCCCAGTGGTACGCGACCTTGGTCCCGCGGCCGGCCTTCACGTGACGGTCGAGGCAGTTCTCCGAGAGGTTGAGCTCGCCGCCGAGGAACCATTTGGCGTACGGCGCCTCCCACTCGAGCACCTTGTCGAAGGGCTTCCGCCAGAAGAGCTCCTTCGCCTGCTCCGCCCAGAACCCTTCGAGGTCACGCTCCGCGCGCTGGTAGATACCGGGGTCGCCGGCGTTCGCGGTGGCGGCGAAGTCCGGGGGCGTTGGGAACCTGCGGTCCTCTTGGGCGAAGGTCTCGAGCGCTGTGGTGCTCTTGGTCTCGCTCGCCATCGCTCACCCCCGTCTCGGTCTGGGTCAGCGAGTATGCGACTAGATCGCTGTTGCCGTCCCTCGGTCGAGCGCCCCGAGGTGGGCGACGTAGTGGTTCGGCAGCGTGAGGAGCCAGCCGAAGCAATTGAGGTCCCCGTAGTAGGGGTGGCGGGCCGTCGTGCTGGTATCGGGCTCCGGCGGGAACTCCGCTCGCAGCCGGCCCAGGGCGCCAGCGGCCTTGTCGGCGAGCGTGGAGATGCCCGGCCGGGTCACAGCCGACGCAGCCGGTCGTGGCTGCCCGGTCTGGCCTCCGGCTTGTCCCTGCGCGAGACGAAGGGCGATGAGTGTGACGCCACGCTCGACGATCAGGAGGTGAACGGCGACCTGGCCGATGCCCCAGTCGTCGTCCGACCCCGCGGCGAGGTCCGCGTCGGTAGCCTGTTCGACGCGCCCCAGGAGTCGCGAGCGCCATTCGTCCGTCCCGTCAGCGACGAGGCGGATCGTCTCGCCGACCCAGCTGGGACGGTCCGGCGGTTCTTCCGTTACGGTGAGCGTCACAGCAGCGCATAGTGCGCCGTTCGTGTGTACGTACCGTACTCACCCGCTCGCACGTCTGAGCCGGCCAGCCGGCTCCCCCGTGCGGGCTCTTGTGTGAGAATGCGGCGCGACTTGGCCGGAAGGCCGCACAGGAGGACGAAGTGGCGGGGATCTCAAAGTCGGAAACACTGAATCGGCTCTCGGAGAAGACCGGACTGACAAAGAAGCAGGTGGGCACCGTTCTCGAGGAGCTCGCGGGCCTGGCATACAAAGAGGCCCGAAACGGCTTCACGTTCCCAGGCGTCGGCAAGCTCGTCATCGTGGACCGGAAGGCCCGTCTTGGCCGCAATCCGGCGACCGGCGAGACGATCCAGATCCCGGCGAAGCGCGTGCTCAAATTCCGCATCGCCAAGCAGGCGAAGGACTCGACACTCGCAAAGCGCGGCAAGTAACCCGCACCGCACTGATGTTCGCGAGGTCCTTCATCGGAACACCGTAGACCTGTGCGCGCGGCGCTCGCGATGAAGGACCTCGCCATCGAAACCAAGGACCTCACAAAGGACTACGGCAACGGCCGCGGGATTTTCGACCTGGGCCTGAGCATCGCCGAGGGCGAGGTCTTCGGATTCCTTGGCCCGAACGGCGCCGGAAAGACGACGACCATCCGTCTGCTTATGGGGCTCATCCACGCGACGCGTGGTAGCGCGCGCATCTTCGGGCTCGACTGTGACCACGACGCCGTCGCCGTGAAGCGCAAGGTGGGCTACTGCCCAGGTGAGCTTCCGCAGTTCGGCGGATGGCGCGGATCGGAGGTCGTCGCGTACGTCGCAGGGCTGCGCGGCGATGTGAAGGATGCGGCGATCACCACACTCGCGGAGCGGCTCGATCTTGACCTCGGACGGAAGTACCGCGAGTACTCGCACGGGAACAAGCAGAAGCTCGCGCTGATCCTCGCGTTCATGCACCAGCCTGAGCTCGTGATCCTGGACGAGCCGACGACCGGACTCGATCCGCTGGTGCAGCAGGAGTTCTACGGCATCGTCCGCGACGCACGCACCCGCGGCGCGACGATCTTCATCTCGTCACACGTGTTGTCCGAGGTCGAGCATGTGTGCGATCGCGTCGGCATCGTGCGCGAGGGACACCTCGCCACGGTGAGCCCGCTCGAAGACCTCGTCGGCATGCGTGCATTCCGCGTGGAGATCGATTTCGCCGACGATGTGCCTGTGGATCGCCTGAAGCGGGTGGAAGGGCTGGACCAGCTCGTCGTTACCGATCATCGAGCCACCGGCCTGCTCCGCGGCACGTTCGAGCCGCTCATGGCGGCGGTCGCCGGCACACGGGTCGTCGGCTTTACGAGCCGGGAGCCCAGCCTCGAGGAGATCTTCCTCACCTACTACCGGTGATGCTCATCCGTATCGCGCTGAAGCAGCAGACCGTCGGCGTCATCGCCCTGGCGCTCGTCGTGGCCATCGGCGGTGTACTGAACACCCTCGCATTCGTCCAGATCGCCGGCACGACACCGGCCGAGCGCGCTGCGTTCGCGCAGCAGATGACGCTGCTCGGTGCTCAGCTTTCGTACATGCTTCCGGTCCCGGTGCGGATCGACACGCTCGCCGGCTACCTCGAGTGGCGCTGGTTCGGCACGCTGGTGGTCATCTTCGGGATCTGGGCCGCGATCTCGGCGAGCGGGAGTGGCCGCGGGGATGAGGAGCGCGGCCTGGTCGAGCAATGGCTCGCCGCCGGCGTCGGGCGCGCGCGCTATCTCATCACCCGTGTCGCCGTGTTCGCGGCGGTCGCGATCATCGTGATCGGCGCGATGCAGCTGTCGATCCTCCTCTCCGCGGACGGCGAGCCGCTTGCGGGTGGGGACCTGTTTGCGATGGGTTTCAATCTCCTCGCGACGACTCTGTGTTGCTACGGCATCGCACTGGTGATCGCGCAACTGGTCACGACCCGGCGCGCGGCAGGCGGAATCGCTGCTGGGCTTTTCATCGCGCTGTTTCTGATCAACGGAGCGGGTCGTACCGCAGATGTCGGCGCCGCCCGCTGGCTCTCGCCTTTTTACCTCTTCGAGCGCAGCAGACCGCTGACCGAGGGCGGCGCGCTCGACCCGCTCGGCATCGGAGCGCTGCTTGGCGCCGGAGTCGTGCTCCTCGCCATCGGCGTCGTCACGTTCGCGAGACGCGATCTCGGAGGCACCGCGCTCCCGGGCACCTCGCGTGAGAGCCGCGGGACGCGATCGCCCTCGCGCGATCCGCTCCTCCGTCTTCCTGTGCTCGGCCCTCTGCGACAGCAGCGCATCTGGGTGGCAGCGTGGCTCGTGGGCTTCGTCGCGCTCTCGGCATCACTCATCTCGATCACGCGCACGATCGTGGACTCGCTCACCTCCTCGGAGGTGCCGTTCCTCCGGGCGTACTTCGAACGAGCTGGACTCAGCGTGTACGACTCGTTCGTGGGCGTCATCTGGCTCTCGACCGCGACCCTGCTGCTCTCCGTCTACGCGATCATCCAGGTGGCCAGCTGGTCCGCCGACGACGCCGAGGGCAGGCTGGCGACCATCCTCTCCGCGCCGGTGTCGCACACCAGAGTCATCCTCGAGCGACTCGCGACCCTGCTGGTCGCCGTCGGGCTGATCGCTGCGGCATCGTCGGTCGCGGTGTACATGGTCGCCGCCGGCCAGGGCATCACGCTCGACGGTGGGCGCGTCGCGCTCGCGGCCACCCTGCTGCTCACGATCCCCTTTGCGTTCGGCTCCATCGGCCAGTTCGTGGCGGCGTCGCGCCCCCGCATGGCGGTCGTGGCACTCTCCGCAGTGGCCGTGTTCAGCTACTTCGTTCAGCAGTTCGTTCCGCTCTTCGGTTGGCCGGACTGGGTCGCGAACCTGTCGCTCTACACGCTCTATGGCGCGCCGATGTCCGGAGACATCAAGTGGGCCGGCGTCGCGGGTCTCGTTGGGATCGGGTCGGTCGCCACGGCCGCGTCCCTGGTCGCCCTGCGGCGGCGTGATGTCGGTGCCTAGCGCGCCGGGACCGAACGTCCCGTTCCCTCCACAGGAGGCCGAGCTCGTAGAGGAGATCCCGACGGGGCCGAAGTGGCAGTACGAACCGAAATGGGATGGCTTCCGTGGCGTGCTGGAGAACGACAACGGCGAGCTCGCGCTCTGGAGCCGCAACGGCCGTCCGCTGCTGCGCTACTTCCCAGAGCTGCGCGCCCTCGGCGAGCTCCTGCCGGCGCATTCCGCGCTCGACGGCGAGATCGTCATCGAGCGGGAGGGCAGCCTTGACTTCGACGCGATGCAGATGCGGCTGCACCCCGCCGAGTCACGCATCCGGAGGCTCGCGGCGGAAACGCCTGCGACCTACATCGCGTTCGACGTACTGCTCTGGAAGGGCGAGCCCGTGCACGAGAGACCGCTCGTCGAGCGTCGGAAGAAGCTCCTGGAGGTCGCGAGCGGCTTCACGCTGTCGCTGACGACGACCGACCTGCCGACCGCGAAGCATTGGCTCGAGCGGCTCGAGGTGATCGGACTCGACGGCATCATCGCCAAACGCATCGACGCCACGTACAAACCGGGCTCGCGTGAGGTCGTGAAGAAGATCAAGTACCACAAGACCTGCGACTGCGTGATCGTCGGCTACCGCACCAACGGCGAGAAGATCGCGAGCCTGCTGTTGGGCCTCTACCGGGAGGATGGCAGGCTCGACTTCGTCGGGCATACCTCAGGGATCGCGGGGCCACTCCAGAAACAGTTGCAACAGCTGCTGCCGCCGTTGAAGGAGGAGGGGGCCCTCGGCTTCGACGCGAGCGAGTGGGGTCGCACGCCCGACGCGGGGTCCCGCTGGTCGCAAGGAAGAGATCTGCCGTGGCATGAGATCCGGCCCGAGCTGGTGTGCGAGATCCGCTACGACAAGATGGAAGACGAGCGCATCCGTCACGGCACGCGCTTCCTGCGCTTCCGCCCCGACAAAGATCCGAAGCAATGCACCTGGGACCAGGTCCGACCGCGGCCGAAGCGGGGCGATCCCGTCCTCGCGGAGCTGCTCCGCAGCTAGCTGTTGCCCATCGCGCCACATCTCTCGCTCGCTGCTGGCTACGCCGGCCACCCGTTCACCGTGCGTGCGCCGCTCGGGCCGGCTGGGCGCAGACGCTCGCTCAAGCTGTGCCGCGATGGGCAGCACAGCTAGCGCAGCAGCTCGTCGCGGGCGCGTACGAGCGCGACGCGCGCACGCTCGCGCTCGAAGTTCCAGCCCTGCCAGTCCGGCGTCCGGTCTTCGTCGACGCGGGAGAGCGCGATGCGCAGGAGGATGTCGGCGTACAGCCGCTGGCTCAGTGGAAGGCGCGGGAACGCGTCGACGAGCTCGGCGATCGCGCCGCCGCCGAGACCGACCAGCGTGTCCGCGTCGAAATTGCGCGACGCGTCGGCGGGCAGACCCGAGGGATCGAGGACGCGCGCGATGTTCGCGCGGGCGACGAACGCCGCCGGGCCGATCGCGTTCGCGCCGAGCGCGACGAGGACGACCGCGAGCGCGAGTGGCTGCAGCGCATACGACATCCGACCGCGAGCGACGCTCCAGCCGAAGATCGCGAGCGCGAGCGCCAGGAACGCGATCGCCGTCGTCGCGTAGAAGCGCAGCTCCGTCCAGCCGTACGCCTGCTGATAGAGATCGAGCCGGTACCACGCGGAGGCGAGCACCACCGCGGTGAGCGCGAGCAACGTGAGGGCGGCGCCGAGATATGCGCGCCCGCGACCCTGCACCGCCAGCTCCAGCCCGAACAGCAGAGCGCCGACGAGCGCGACGGCCGCGATGAGCTCGAAGAAACCACGGCGGGCGTACGCGCTGTATGTGATCGCGGCCGCGTCGAGCGTGTCACGTCCACCGAAGAGATACGCGAGCTGCAGGGTGACGAAGGCCGCGAAGAGCGCCGCGATGAGAACGAGCGCGACCGTCGCGCTCTCGCCGGCGAGCATCGCGCGCGACCGCGATGTCAGGTAGTCACGCGGCACCCGCCAGAGCGCGGCCATCGCGCCGGCCACTGGCCACGCGAACGCGAGCGCGATCAACAGACGGCCGGGCGCCTCGGCGAGCGCATCGGCGATCCGCTTCAGATCGAAGACGTTCTCGAGCGACCGCGCGAACACGGCGTCGGCGGACGAGAAGAGCAGCGCGAACACGACCACGAAGGGCGCCGCCAGGCCGATGCCCCCGACGTAGCCCGAGACCCGGTCGAAGCGCCTGCGCGCGACGCGCAGCCGCGGCCACGCGGGGATGGCCACCTCGGCCGCGCCGAGCGTCACGCGCTCTCCGAGCGACCAGCCCTCGGCGAGCACTCGCGCCACAGGCAGGGCGCTGACCGGCACGCCGCTCCACGCCGAGACGGTCGCAGCGGCGAGACCGATCGTGGCCAACACGTCGAACGCGAGAAGCGGCGCATCCGCGCGGACCATGCAGAACGCCGCGAACGCCAGCGCGCTCGCGGGCAGCCAGGCGTCGCGGGCGCGCACTGGCGCGGCGGGGTCGCGCTGCGTCCAGGCGGCGGCCAGGAACAGCGCCGTGACGAGCAGCGCGTTGAGCCCGAGCGGCTCGTGGAAGAAGAGGAGCTGCGCAAAGAGACCGAGCAGCGATGCGAGCGTGACCGCGGCAAGCGCGCGTCGTTCGAGCACGGCGGCCAGCGTGCGGGCGGCGCGTGCGCGCGTCATCGCGCACGAGAGACATAAGAGTTAGCCGTCGCACAAGTGAGACGACGGCGACACGAGCGGCGCGTACTCTCGGGCCGTGCGGATCCAGAACGCCCAGCGCGTCTCCGAGGCGATCCAAACGCTCAGCGCGGGCACGTCGCTCGACACGCTCGTCGACCGCCTGTACGACCTCACGGACGGAACGCTTGCGCTGGACCGGGCGACCTTGCATCGCATCGCACGCGGCAAGACGCAGGTCGCGCGCGCGATCGATTCACCGGAGGAATGCATCCGCCTCTACTTCGCGCTGATGATCCTCGGCTGCGAGCGAGAGCTGTCGGTCACGTCGATCGTCGACGAGGGTCACGCCGTGCTGGCGGGATTCGTCGGCGAGCCGCTCGCATCGCTCATCTTCCGCGACCTCGCGGCGACGCTGCCGAAGCTCACCGACCGCTACACGCTCCGGGAATACCTCGAGGAGGGTCTGCGCGTATGGCTACCGAAATGATCGCCGGGCGGCCACCCGCCGAGAGCCACACCCTGCGCGCCGAGGAGGAGCGACTCCGTGCGCACCTCGAGCAGCAGCTGCGCGTGCGCACACGCTTCGCGCCTCTGGCCGATGTACGCGCACTCCTGGTGAGCCCCGACCGCGATGACCGGCCAAAGAGCCTCGTCGTCAGCTCACAGGCGAGCATCGCCGAGCGCATCTACCTCTACGTGCACGTCGCGGCGCACATCGCGCTCGGCCATCACCTGCCGCTCGTGACGATCGTCGAAGGTCCACCCGGTGTGACGCGGTTCACCGACGCGTCACGTCACCGCGAAGCGGAGGACCTCGCGCGCGCCATTTGGTGGGGCCAGACCGACAAGGGCGGTCTGCTCGGCCCGCCCGCATTCGTCAGGCACTCGACGATGCTGCGCCGGCTGCTCGCGAGCGATCCCTCACGTACCGCGCTGCGCTCGCTGCTGATCGGCATGCGGCACGTCTACTACGACCTACGCGTCGAACGCGCTCTCGCGGGCAGCCGGCTCGCCGCGTGGCTACGCGATGCGCTCTGCCTTACGGCGGTCGTCTGCGTCGCACCTCAGCTCTCCGACTAGAGCTACCTCGAGACGTTGCGGCACGCGACGTCGTACTGACTGACCGAGTTCGGGTTCCTCGAGTTCTGGGGCTGCTCGCCCGCGTAGACCGTTCCCGCCTTGCCGTCCGGATTGAAAGCGGAGCCCGGGGCGCTCGCGGACTGGCCTGGCGTGCTCGAGAAGTCCGCGCAGTCGGCACCCGGCTGACCCGCAAAGGCGACCGAGCCGACGCCGGCCATGAGCGAGAGCGTGAGCGTCAGGGTGACTGCGATGCGGTAGCGCATGTCGCACCTCCTTTGTGCGGTTGAGGCGCAGCACGTGCGCGAGATCGCGATGGTCGTGAAGGACGTCCTCGACGAGCTGAAGTTACCGAGCTACGCGAAGACGTCCGGTGTCTCGGGGATGCACATTCTCACGCCGATCGTGATCGAGCTGCCGTTCCCGGAGGTGCGCCGTTTCGCGAAGGCCGTGGCGGTCGAGGTGGCCAACCGCGTGCCGAAGATCGCCACGACGACGTGGGTCGTCAAGGATCGCACCGGCGTCTTCGTCGACTACGGCCAGAACGCGTTCGACCGCACCATCGCATCGGCGTACTCGATCCGACCGATGGCCGACGCGCGCGCCTCGGCGCCACTGCGCTGGGACGAGGTACCGGACGTGCGGCCGGAGGCGTTCACGCTCGAGACCATGCGCGACCGCGTCGCGAAGGTCGGCGACCTCACCGCGGACATCTGGCAGCACCGTGCGGATCTGAAGCCGCTCTTCAAGACGCTGAAGCTGAAGGACCCCGTCGTCGATGATCGCGTGCTCGTGCGTCCGAGCCGGCCGTGGACCGAAGACGAGCAGCGAGCCTGGCGCGAGCGGGGTCGCGGCAGCAGCTGGAACCGCGGAACTTCGCGCCGACCGCCGAAGTCGGAGGAGCGTAAGGACGCTGGTCCGGCCGAGAACAGCGACTGACCGGTCACTCCATACGCAGCACAGGCCCGATCGGATCATTGCCACATCACTCGTTGCGGCCGATTCGCGCAACGCGTCGCGCGCCGAAAAAAAATCCGGGCAAACCTGTCCATTCCGCCGCGAGTGGC